>DATGUB010000129.1:0-8396 GCA_035301585.1 Beutenbergiaceae bacterium
GGCGATCCAGCGGGCCGAGGTGCTCATCTCCACCATTCCCGGGGGTGCCTCCGACCAACTATGCGAGGCGTTGCCCCAGGAGTTGACCGCGAGCCAGACCGTTCTCGATGTCATCTACCAGGGGTGGCCCACCGCGCTTCCGCGCACCTGGGGCGAACGGGGCGGAACCGTGGCTCCAGGCTACGACATGCTGCTGTACCAGGCCGCCGAGCAGGTACGGCTGATGACGGGCGAGCAGGCGCCCGTAGAAGCAATGCGCACCGCGCTGCTCTCCGCCTTAAAACTCGTGTAGGAGCCGTGATGCTCGGCGCGATCGTCACGCTCACCGCCGCCGCCGCGGGGTGGATCGCGCAGCCATGGCTCACCGGGTTGGTCCGCGCCCGCACCGGGCCGGATGTCACGCCGCCGGCGCCGGGCCGGATCGCCCGGTGGACGTCGCGCCCGATGATAGCGGCGGGGAGCGCGATCGCCGGCACCGCGGGCTTCGCCCCGGTGCCCCCGCTGCTCCTGGCCGTGTGCGTGAGCGCGGGCCTGCTCGGGTGGTGGCTCGCCTGCATCGATCTCGCCATCCACCGCCTTCCCGACCCCCTCGTCGGCGCCCTCGCAGGCGTCTTCGCCCTCGGGTACGCACTGTTGTACCTCACCGGCGAGGCGGACCTGGCCTCGCTGGTGCGGGCCGTGATCGCCGGGCTCCTCGCCGCCGGTGGGTTCGGGCTGCTCGCCGTTTCCCGCCCCCGGGCGATGGGATTCGGAGACGTCAAACTCGCTGGGGCGCTGGGGATGGGCACAGGTTTCTTCGGCTGGGAAGCGGCCGGGCAGTGGGTGGTGCTGAGCTTCATCGCCGGCGGCATCTTCGCTGTCCTCATGCTCCTCACCCGGCGCCTCACCTCCCGGGACAACATCGCGTTCGGGCCGTGGCTGCTGCTCGGCGCGGGCGTGGCGATCGCGCTGAACGCCCTGCCAGGTGTGACACACTAGAGACCATGTTCAATTGGATAACGGCGGGGGAATCCCACGGTCAAGCCCTTGTGGGTCTGCTCAACGGGGTTCCCGCGGGGGTACGGATCACCACGAGCGAGATCAGTTCGGCGCTCGCCCGCCGGCGGCTCGGTTACGGGCGCGGAGCTCGAATGAAGTTTGAACAGGACGAGGTGCGCCTCGTCGCCGGTGTGCGGCACGGGGAGACCCTCGGAGGGCCGATCGCCGTCGAGATCGGCAACACAGAATGGCCCAAATGGGAAACGGTGATGTCCCCCGACCCGGTGCCCCGAGAGTCGCTGGAGATCGATGCCGGCACCGGTGACCGGCGCGAACTCGCACGCAACAAACCCCTCACCCGCCCGCGACCCGGGCACGCCGACCTCGTGGGCATGGCGAAATACGGGTTCGACGACGCCCGCCCCGTCCTCGAGCGCGCCTCCGCGCGGGAGACGGCCACCCGGGTCGCGCTCGGGCGGATCGCTGCGGCGCTGCTGGAACAATCCGCGGGGATCGAACTCGTCTCCCACGTCGTCGGCGTGGGCCCGGTATCCGTACCCGAGGATGCCCCGAAACCCGCCCCCGAGGACGTCGCCGGCCTCGACGAGGATCCGATCCGCTGCTTCCACTCCGAAACCTCCGCGGCGATGGTCCAGGAGATCGACGCGGCGAAGAAGGCGGGCGACACCCTCGGCGGCGTCGTCGAGGTGCTCGCCTACGGCCTGCCCCCGGGGCTCGGTTCCTTCGTGCAGGGTGACCGGAAACTCGACTCGCGCATCGCGGGCGCCCTCATGGGTATCCAGGCGATCAAAGGGGTAGAGATCGGCGACGGATTCGCCACCGCCACCCGCCGGGGCTCGCAGGCCCACGACGAGATCGTCCACGGGGAGGGTGGCCACGTCCAGCGTCGCACCAACCGCGCCGGCGGCGTGGAAGGTGGAATGAGCAACGGCGAGATCCTCGTCGCCCGGGCGGCGCTCAAACCCATCTCCACCGTTCCCCGCGCGCTCGCAACGATCGATACCCAGACGGGGGAGGCCACCACCGCCCTGCACCAGCGCTCCGATGTGTGCGCCGCCGCCCCCGCAGCCCTCATCGCCGAGGCGATGGTCGCGCTCGTCATCGCGCAAGCCCTCCTGGAAAAAACCGGCGGCGACAGCCTCGAGGAGGTCAAGCGCAACCTGCGCGGATACCTGCACCACATCCCGGAGAACCTGCAATGAAACCCTACGTCGTGCTCATCGGCCCACCGGGGGCGGGCAAATCCAGCGTCGGGCGCCGCCTGGCAGAACTCCTCGAGCTTGCCTTCGCCGACACCGACGAAATGGTCGAAGCGCAGGCGGGCAAGGCGATCCCGGACATTTTCATCGAGGACGGCGAACCCCGGTTCCGCGAATTCGAAGCCGAGGCGGTGCACGCGGCACTCGCCGAACACGACGGGGTGCTCTCGCTGGGTGGCGGGGCGATCATGAACCCCGAGACCCGCGCGGCGCTCGGTTCGCATCGGGTCGTGTTCCTCACCGTCGGCCTCGCAGCCGCCTCCCCGCGGGTCGGGTTCTCCCGCAATCGCCCGCTGCTCATCGGCAGTCCCCGCAAGCAGTGGTTGCAGCTTTTCCAGCAACGCGAACCCCTGTATCTGGAGGTCGCCGACCTCACCGTCGCGACGGACGAACTCACCGTTCACGAGGTCGCCGAGGTAGTCCTATCCGAAACGCGAAGAATGGATGAGGTAGATGGTCACGGTCACTGTTAACGCCGAACACGAATACCCGGTGATCATCGGGGAGCGGCTCCTCGGTGAACTCCCCGGCCTCATCGGCGATCCCTGCCGGGTCCTGCTCCTCGCCCCCCACGCGCTGGCGACGACGGCCGAGGCCGTGCGCGAAGACCTCCTCGAGCAGGGCTACGAAACGTTCATCGCCGAAGTGCCTGATGCGGAGGAGGCGAAGACCTCCCAGGTCGCGGCGTTCTGCTGGGAGATCCTCGGGCAAGCAAACTTCACCCGCTCTGACGTCATCGTCGGAATCGGGGGAGGGGCGACCACCGACCTCGCCGGTTTCGTCGCCGCCACCTGGCTGCGCGGCGTTCGAGTCGTTCAGGTCCCGACGACGCTGCTCGCCATGGTCGACGCCGCTGTCGGCGGGAAGACCGGGATCAACACGAAGGAGGGGAAGAACCTCGTTGGTGCCTTCCACTCACCCGTGGGGGTGCTCGCGGACCTGAAGACCCTGGATACCCTGTCGAAGAACGACCTCATCGCCGGGCTCGCGGAGGTGATCAAATGCGGTTTCATCGCCGATGAGAAGATCCTTGACCTCATCGAGAACCATCCCGAGGACGCCCTCGACCCCCGCTCCCCGGTCCTCGCCGAACTCGTCGAGCGGGCGGTTGCTGTCAAAGCAGGCATCGTCGGGGAGGACCTGAAGGAATCGCACCTGCGGGAGGTCCTCAATTACGGCCACACCCTCGCGCATGCGATCGAGCGCACCGAACGTTACCAGTGGCGCCACGGGGCCGCGGTGAGCGTGGGAATGATGTACGCGGCGGAGCTCTCCCGGCTCGCAGGCAAGCTCGGGGAGGACGACGTCGCTCGCCACCGCGATATTCTCACCCGGGTGGGGCTACCGGTGACCTACCGCGGGGACCGGTGGAGCCAACTGCTGGAGACGATGAAGCGGGATAAGAAGACCCGCGGAGATCTGCTCCGGTTCGTCGTCCTCGATGAGATCGGCAAACCCTCCCGCCTCGAGGGCCCCGATCCCACCTTCCTCGTTGCCGCCTACACCGAAATCTCCGCCGCAGCCCCCGGCGGGAACACGGTGATGCTATGAAACCCGTACTGGTACTTTCCGGGCCCAACCTCGCCCGGCTCGGTTCGCGAGAACCGGACGTATACGGAACCACGAGTTACGCCGACCTCGCAAGACTCATCGAGGGCTGGGCGCGCGACCTCGGGTTTACCGCCGACATCCGGCAGACCGACTCCGAGGCCGAGCTCATCGGCTGGCTCCACGAGGCGGCCGATGCGGGCACCGACGTCGTGATCAACCCGGCTGCCTTCACCCACTACGCCTACGCCGTGCGGGACGCCGCGGCCCAGGTGAGGTCGGCCGGGGCGCAGCTCATCGAGATCCATCTGACGAACCCGGCAACCCGGGAGCGGTTCCGCCACCTATCGGTCATCGCCGGGGTGGCGACCGGCACGATCGCGGGATTCGGACCCGGTTCCTACCACCTCGCCCTCCGCGCGATCGCTGACGATTAAGGCCTCAGGCTTGATTTGCGGGAATTAAGGCTGTAGCCTTTATGAATGTTCGTCATCACGGCAGATCAAGAATCGTCCCGGCGCCGCCGGGATGCGGTCGAACCCGCCCTCGTTGCGCTCGGGAAGTTGCCGGGAACCGGATTCGTGCGGCCCTTCGCACGCACGGTGGGTGACGAGATCCAGGCCACCCTCGATGATCCCGCGGCCGTGGTGGCCGCGCTCACCGTACTCAACCGGCTCGACGAATGGTCGATCGGCGTGGGGGTGGGCCCGGTGGACACCCTGGGGGAGACCTCGGCGAGCTCCGCCGGCCCCGCCTACATCGCCGCGCGAGAGGCCGTGGAGAAGGCGCGCAGCAAAAGCGTACCGATGCCCCTCGTCGTCGTTGCCGCGGGCGGTGGTCCGGACCGCGCGGAGATCGCCGCCCACGCGCAGGGGCTCGCCCAACTCATCGGCCAGGTCCAACGCCGTCGCAGCGCCGCGGGGTGGGAGGTCATCGACCACCTATCGGGTGACGATCCCGCCCCGACCCAGGCGGAGGTCGCGCGTAGACTCGACATCTCACCCGCCGCCGTGAGTAACCGGCTCCGCGCGGCGATGTGGTACGAGACCGGGGCGGCCATGCCGTTGCTCGTCAGTCTGTTCAACCGCCTGGAGGAGGGCAAATGATTGCAGAGGTGGCCACCTGGACCATCGCGTGCCTACTCTCGCCCCTGGTGGGCTGGCCCCTCGTGGGCGGGTTCCTGCGCCGGATCCGCAAGAGCGGATCGGAGGCGATCCTAGAATCGCAGGGTCAGTCCATGGTGCTCCGCGGCGGGGCGTGGATCGGGATCCTCGAGCGGCTCGCGATGACGATCTCCATCCTCGCCGGCTACCCCGCGGGAATCGCCGTCATCGTCGCGATCAAGGGGCTCGGCCGGTTCCCGGAGCTGCTCAAGGCCTCCGGGGTTCCCAACGCGCGGGACGTCTCGGAGCTGTTCATCATCGGCACGCTCGCCTCGATGCTGTGGGCCGGTGTGATCGGCCTCATCGGGCGGGCCGTCCTCGCGGCGCTGCCCGGCGCGGGATAAGCCGCTACGCTAGGTGTGGTTCGATTCTTACCTGAAGAAAGGCGATCTGTGGCAACCACAAACGACCTCAAAAACGGCATGGTGCTCAACCTCGAGGGGCAGCTCTGGTCCGTCGTGGAGTTCCTGCACGTGAAGCCTGGGAAGGGCCCGGCCTTCGTGCGAACCAAACTCAAAGCCATTCCCAGCGGGAAGGTCGTTTCGAAAACCTTCAATGCCGGCGTCAAGGTGGACACCGCCAACGTCGACCGCCGGGAAATGCAGTACCTGTACCGCGACGGCACGGACTTCGTTTTCATGGACACGAGCGACTACGACCAGCTCATCGTCGGCGAGGACCTCGTCGGCGAGGCCGCGAACTACCTCCTGGAAGGCGCGAACGCGACGCTGGCGATGTACGAGGGCGAAGTGCTCTACATCGACCTTCCCGCCGCCGTCACCCTAGAAATCACCTTCACCGAACCGGGCCTGCAGGGCGACCGCTCCAACGCGGGCACCAAACCGGCCACCGTGGAAACCGGCTACGAAGTGCAGGTCCCGCTCTTCGTCGACATCGGCACCAAGATCCGGGTGGACACCCGCTCGGGTGAATACCTCAGCCGCGCGACCGACTAGTGAGGGCCCGTTCCCGGGCGCGCAAGCGCGCCATCGACTTACTGTACGAAGCAGACACCCGGACGCTGAACCGCAGCAACGGGGAGCAGCCGGCCCACCTCGACGAGATCATCCTCGAGGTGCTCCGCGAACGGCTCGAATACCCCGGGCACGAGGTCGCCCTGCCGCAGTACGCCGTCACCCTCGCCGAGGGGGTCAGCGCCGAACTCGGGCAGATCGACGAATACCTCACGACGTACTCCCAGGGCTGGACCCTGCCCCGGATGCCCGTGGTCGACCGGGCGATCCTGCGCCTGGGAGCGTGGGAGATCTTGTTCAGCGACGAGATCCCCGACGCCGTCGCGATCGACGAAGCGGTCGCGATGGCAACGAAATTATCCACGGACGAATCTCCCGCATTCATCAACGGCCTCCTCGCCCGAATCATGGAGATGAAGCCCTAATCATTAAAGAGTTGCAATGACGCAATCAACAGCCGCGGCCACCCGCAAGGAGGTGGTCGGCTACGCGATCGGTTCGGTCGGCACCGGCGGGTTCGGCGTGCTCCCCGGGCTCGTGCTCAGTTACTACCTCACCGACACGCTCGGGGTCGCTGCCCTCCTCGCCGGCCTCATCGTGACGATCCCGAAGATCTGGGACGTCGTCATCGACCCCTTCATCGGGAATTTCTCCGATGCCGATGCGCGCCGCCGCAGGTCACGTCGCCCCGTCATGCTCGCCGGCGCCATCACGCTCCCGGTGTGCTTCTTCCTCGTCTTCGCCGCCCCCGCCCACCTCTCCTCGGCCGCCGCCGGGATCTGGGTGATCGTCACGTTCATGATCGCCACCACCGCGTTCTCGATGTTCCAAGTGCCCTACATCTCCCTACCCGCCGAACTCGCGGGCACACCGCGGGCGCGCACCGCGTTCGTCGCCCCGCGCATCGCCGTGCTCGCCATCGCCATCCTCGCCTTCGGCGGGGGAGGGCCCGTGCTACGCGACGCCGCCGGCGGTGCGCACCGGGGCTACCTCGTGATGGGGGCGGTGGCCGGGGCTGCCCTCGGCGCGGGGATGATCATCGCTACCCTCCTGACCACCCCGAAGGCCGCGCCCGCAGGGGGCGGGCTGGGCACGGAGATCCGGGCCGCGGCGCTCAACGCCCCGCGGGTGTTTCGCAACGCCGTGAGCGCGGTGCGGGAAAGCCGGCACCTCCCCCCGCTCCTCACCGCGTTCGTCCTACAAGCCTTGGCTGCGGGCACGATGCTCGCTGCTGCTCCCTACCTCGCCACGTATATCCTCCGTAACGAGGGGGCGGCGAGCATCCTGTTCGTCGCCCTCGTCGCCCCCGCCCTCGCCCTCATGCCCCTGGCCCGCCGGCTCGCCGACCGGGTCGGCAAACGCCGCGCCTTCGCCGTCGCCACCCTCGTCTTCGCCGTGGGAGCGGGCTCGATGATGCTCCTGTTCCTCCATGCCGGGCCGTGGGTATACGCCTCCGTGGCGATCGCCGGAGTCGGCTACGCGGGGATGCAGCTGTATCCGCTCGCGATGCTTCCCGACGTCATCGCCGCGGATCGGGCGGAAGCGAGCGAGGACCGGGGCGGCATCATCTCGGGGGTGTGGACCGCCGGGGAAACCGCGGGGATGGCCCTCGGGCCCACGGCTGCGCTCGTCGTGCTCGGCCTCACCGGCTTCGTCTCCTCCACCGGCGCGCAGGTGGCCGCGCAACCCCCGAGCGCGCTCGGGGGAGTCATCGTGATCATCAGCGCCCTTCCCGCGGCGCTCGCCCTCCTCGGGCTCATCCCGCTTCGCCGATACACACTCACGAGATAGGGACACACATGGATAGTGAACCGGCCGCTACGACGCACGAGATCCTCGAACGGCTCCGAAGCCTGCGGGAACTCGATCCCCCCACCCACGGGGGCCGGGTGCTCTCCTACGTCTACGACCCGGGCATTCCGGGCCTGGACGAGCTCATCACCGGCGCTGCCACGTCGTACCTGCCCGTCAACGGTCTCGACCCGACCACCTTCGCCTCGGTGGCCGTGCTCGAACGGGACATCGTCGCCTTCGCTCGCCGGCTCACGAACGGGGATGAGGACGTCGTGGGCTCGGTGACGAGCGGGGGCACCGAATCCTGCCTCCTCGCTGTCAAGAGCGCCCGGGAGGTGTGGCGGGCCGCCCACGGCGAGACGGGTGCGCCCACCCTGGTCGCCCCCACGACCGCTCACGCCGCGTTCCACAAGGGGTGCGAGTATTTCGGGCTGGCGATGAGCGCCGTCGACGTCGATCCCGAGACCGGGAAAGTACCGGTCGCGGCGCTCCTCGCGAGGGTGGATGACCTCATCGCTGCGGGGAACCCGCCGGCGCTCGTCGTGCTCTCGGCCCCGAACTATCCCATCGGCACGATCGACGACGTCGAAACGATCGCCCCGGCGATGGCCGAGCGCGGCATCCCCGTGCACGTGGATGCGTGCGTGGGCGGGTTCGTG
>DATGUB010000130.1:0-12796 GCA_035301585.1 Beutenbergiaceae bacterium
GGCCCCGTAGACGACGCTGTCTGCGCCGGCATCCTTGATCCGGCGGAGTGCATCGTCGAGCCGGTCGGTCGAATCCGTGAGGTAGGGGAGGACCGGCATGAGGAAGACGCGGACCCGGAAGCCCAGGTCCGCCGCAGCCCGCACAGTCGCCAGGCGTGCCGCCGTCGTGGGGGTGCCCGGTTCGAGGCTGTCCTGCAGGGCGTCGTCGTAGACGGCGATCGACATCGCCAGGTCGACGGGCACGGCATCCGCTGCGGTGCGCAGCAGCGGCAGATCCCGCCGCAGCAGCGTGCCCTTCGTGAGGATCGACAGGGGAGTGCCGGAGTCCGCCAGTGCCTCAACGATGCCCGGCATCAGCCGATAGCGGCCCTCGGCGCGCTGGTACGGGTCCGTGTTGGTGCCCAGCGCCACGTGCTCGCGCCGCCAGCTGGGCCGGGACACCTCCGCCCGCAGCACGTCCGCGATGTTGACCTTGACGACCAGCTCCCGGTCGAAGTTCTCGCCGGAGTCCAGGTCCAGGTACGTGTGGGTGTTCCGCGCGAAGCAGTAGACGCACGCGTGTGAGCACCCGCGATACGGATTCACCGTCCACGGGAACGGCATCGCACTGCGCGTGGGCACCTTGTTGAGCGCTGACTTCGCACGCACCTCATGGAAGCGGACGCCCGCGAAGTCCGGTGTTCGGGTCGTCTGCAGCAGACCGGGGATCTGCAGGTCCCCGGCAGGTGCGGTCGTCGACTGGCTCGTCCATCGCATGCATCGATTAGAACACATGATCGAATAGGTTGCCAGGCGTCGGGACGACAGCCTGTGCGACAGGTCACAGAAATCTGCTCTTGCAGCTGGTTGAAACTTTAACTAACATGATTCTTGTCGTCACAACCGCACACACCGTAGGAGACACCATGACTGCACTGCCCACGAACCTCACAGCCGGCACCTGGACCGTCGACACCGTCCACTCCGCCTTCACCTTCATCGCCCGCCATGCCGGCGTGTCGAAGGTCCGCGGCCAGTTCGACGTCATCGGCGGCGCGATCGAGGTCGCTGACGAGTTCGAGAACAGCACCGTGACCGCTGAGGCAGACGCCTCGTCCATCACGACCGGCAACGAGCAGCGTGACGGGCACCTGCAGTCCGGTGACTTCCTCCTGGCCGAGGAGAACCCGAAGGTCGTCTTCCAGTCGACCGGGATCTCGAACTTCGACGGCGAGGAGTTCGACCTCGAGGGAACCCTCTCGATGCGCGGCGTCACGAAGCCGGTCTCGTTCAAGGCCGAGTTCAGCGGGGCGACCGAGGACCCCAACGGCAACACCGTCGCTGGCTTCTCCGCCACCGCGAAGATCAACCGCAAGGACTGGGGCATGGACTTCGACGCCGTGCTCAAGGGCGGCGAGCTGCTCGTCTCGGACAAGGTGACGCTCGAGATCGACATCGAGGCCGTCAAGGCCTGATGACGAAATCCCCGCTTCGCGCGGGGGACTGATCGCATCACCAGCTGTGCCCCGGGTCAACGACCCGGGGCACAGCTGCATTCAGAGGTGGGTGCGAGGCAGCCCGCGGGCCGACCGCGCGTGCCCTATCCCTGCGCGAAGGCGCGCAGGCGCACGGCAGCCTCCTCGACCTCGGCGGCCGTCCGGCAGAACGAGTAGCGGATGACGGACTCGAGTGCCCGGGCAGTGGGGGAGTCGGCCGCGCACAGCGCGGGTCCCGGGATGCCCGTGACCCCCGTCTCCCGGCTCAGGCGCTCGTTCAGAGCGAAGGCGTCCGCGGGCAGCCCCTGCTCGCGGGCCAGCTCGCGGAGGTCCGCCAGGACGAAGTAGCCCGAGGCCGCAGGCGTCACCCGCATACCGGGCACCTCCCGCAGTGCAGAGACGAGCACGTCGCGCTTCGCGGCCAGGGCCCGCGCGTTCTCCGCACCGAAGTCCCCATGGTCGGTCAGCGCGTTCGCGACCGCTGGCTGGAAGGGTGCACCCGTCGCGAACGTGAGGTACTGCTTGACGGCGCGGACGGCGGTGAGGACCTCCTGCGAGGCGATCACCCAGCCGATCTTCCAGCCCGTCGCATTGAACGTCTTGCCCGCCGAGGACACCGTCACGACGCGCGGGTCATCGAGCACCGCGGCCGGCGCCGTGTGGGTCCCGTCGAACACGAGGTGCTCGTAGACCTCATCGGTCAGCAGCCAGGCGTCCGCGGCCTCGGCGAGTGCGCCGATCCGGACGATCTCGTCCTGCGACAGGACCATCCCGGTGGGGTTGTGCGGGGTGTTGACGAGGACGATCGAGGTCGACTCCGTCACTGCCGCGGCGAGCCGGTCGACGTCGACCCGCGCGCCGTCCGCATCGATGTCGAGGCCCACCGGCACCAGCCGGGCACCCGCCAGCGCCGCTGCTGCGGCGTACGAGTCGTAGTAGGGCTCCAGGACGACGATGTCCGTTCCCGGGGGAGCCAGGGCGACGATCGCAGCGGTGAGGGCCTCGGTCGCGCCGGTCGTCACGAGGACGTCCCGCGCGTCGACGCGGTGGCCCCAGTCCCGCAGGCGCTGCTGAGTGATCGCCTCGCGCAGCGCGGGCGCCCCCTGCGGCGGCGGGTACTGGTTCGCGCCGACGCGCATCGCCTCGTGCGCCGCCTCGACCAGGAAGTCCGGTGTGGGATCGCCCGGCGCGCCCTGCCCCAGGTTGACCGCATCGCACGACAGCGCGAGGGCCGTCATCCGACCGAAGATCGTCTCCTGCACCTCACCGGTGGGGCTGATGAGTCCCGCCGCCTCGGACATCCGGTGCCACAGCGGCTGCTCGCCGGACTGGCTGCCGGGCAGGACTGTGCGGGTCTGGCTGACCTTCCCGCTCATGCGCCGGCCCCGTTCAGGCGCGTGCGAGCGGCCTCGTGGAGCAGGCCGTTGCTGGCGATGGCATCCCCACCGAACGGTCCCGACCTCCCGTCCAGACCCGTGAAGGTGCCGCCAGCCTCCGTGACGATCGGCACGAGCGCGGCCATGTCGTAGAGCTCGAGCTCCGGCTCCGCCGCGATCTCGACGACGTCCTCGGCCACCATCATGTAGGACCAGAAGTCGCCGTACGCGCGCGTGCGCCACACGTCATCGAAGAGACCCAGGAGGCCGTCCCGCAGGCCGCGCTCCTGCCAGCCGCTCAGCGAGGAGTAGGACACCGAGGCATCGGCCAGGTCCCCGACCCGAGAGACTCCCAGCCGCTGGGCCTGCCCACCGCGCACGGAGCGGAACGCTCCGCCCCCGGCGCTCGCCCACCAGCGCAGGCCCAGCGCGGGCGCGCTCACGACTCCCACGAGCGGCTCCTCGCCGTCGTAGAGGCCGATGAGAGTGGCCCACACGGGCACGCCGCGCACGAAGTTCTTCGTGCCATCGATCGGGTCGATCACCCATTTCCGGCTTCCGCCGCCGCTTTCACCGAATTCCTCCCCGAGCACCGCATCGCGGGAGCGGAGCCGGGAGAGTTGGCCGCGAATGAGCTCCTCGGCGCCGCGATCGGCGTCGGAGACCGGCGACATATCGGGCTTCGTCTCGACTTTGAGGTCTCCCGAACGGAACCGGGACATCGTCAGGCCGTCCACCTGATCGGCCAACACGTGGGCGAGGCGAAGATCGTCTTCGTAGCTGACATCGTTCATAACCCGAACCTACCGCCTCTCCCGCGCACGGGCGTGCTCCCACGCTCGGGGCCGCGGGGGAATGAACGTGCGCCTTTTGCTCCGCAGGGCTCTACGATGGCAGGTGATGACTACTGCGCCCTTGACCCCCGAAGCCCCCACCACCCGCGGGGCCCCCGCCCTTTCGATGCGGAACCTGCTCAAGCGGTTCGGGCAGAACACCGCCGTCAACGACCTCTCTCTGGACATCCCGACCGGCTCCTTCTACGGAATCGTCGGGCCCAACGGGGCGGGGAAGACGACGTCGCTGTCGATGGCCACCGGCCTGCTCCGGCCCGATGCGGGGACCGCGGCGATCCACGGCGTCGACGTGTGGGGCGAGCCCGCGCAGGCGAAAGCGCTCCTGGGCGTGCTCCCGGACGGGGTGCGGTTGTTTGATCGGCTCACCGGGCGCGAACTCATCACCTACGCCGGGCTGCTGCGAGGAATGCCGAGCGAGGTCGTGGCGGAACGCAGCGAAGAGTTGCTGGGGGTCCTGGACCTGCAGGACGCCGCGAAGGTGCTCGTGAGCGACTATTCGGCGGGGATGCGCAAGAAGGTGGCGCTCGGCTGCGCCCTCGTGCACGCGCCCTCGGTGCTCGTGCTCGATGAGCCTTTCGAATCCGTTGATCCGGTCTCCGCTGCGGCGATCCGGGCGTTGTTGAAGGAATTCGTCGACGCCGGGGGAACGGTGATCGTCTCTTCCCACGTGATGGATCTCGTGCAGCGGATGTGTTCGCACGTCGCCGTCATCGCCCACGGCCACCTCCTCGCGGCTGGCACCGTCGCCGAGGTGAGCGGGGAAGTTGACCTGGAGACCCGATTCACCGAACTCGTGGGTGCGCCGACGCACGAAGGAGGCCTTTCGTGGTTGCGACCCTCCTCAAACTAAGGTTCCGGCTGCTCGCCAACACCCTCTCCCGGGAAGTGTGGCGGCTCGTGTTCACGATCATCGGCGCGCTGTATGCGCTGGGAGTCATCGCGATGCTCGGGGTCGGGGCGTTCTTCCTCGGCTTCGCCGGCGTGGACCTTTCCGCCCCCGCCGTCGCCGCCGGGGTGGTGCTCACCGTGCTGTGGGTCGTGGTTCCCCTCCTCGCCTACGGGGTGGATGACACGCTCGACCCGGCCCGGTTCGCCCTCTTCACCACCCCGACCCCAGCCTTCGGGGCGGGGTTGATCCTCGCGGGTGCGGTGACGATTCCGGGGCTGCTCACGCTCGGCGGGCTCCTGGCGATGACCCTCGCGTGGGTGAGTTCCCCCGCGGCGATTCCCGCCTGGATCCTCGCCGCCGTGCTCGGCTTCGCGATCTGTTTGACGCTCGCGCGAGTGTGCACGACCGCCGCGGCGACCCAGCTCCGCTCCCGGCGGGGCCGAGACGTCGCTGCGGGATTGGGGATGGTGCTCATCCTCGGCGCGGCGCTCCTGCCGAGTGCGATGGACGGGATCGACCTGCAGGGCATCTGGGACGCGAGTGGGCCCGTGCTCGCGGTGCTCGCGTGGACCCCGCTGGGGGCGCCGTGGGCGATTCCCGGCGCCGTGGCCGCGGGCAGCTTCGGGCTCGGCGCCGCCTACCTCGTGGTCTCCCTCGCCTGGCTCGCGGCGATCCTGTACCTGTGGGTGCGCCTGCTCGGCCCGGCGATGACCATGCCTGCCGAGGCGAGCGCAGCGACCCGGAAGGGTAAGGGTACCTTCGCGCTGCCCCAGCGGCTGCACGAGACGTTCCGCCTGCCACTGCCCAGCGCCGCCGTCGCCGCCCGGGCCCTGCGATACTGGCGCAGCGACCCCCGGTACTTCACGCAGGCGCTCACGGTGATCCTCATCGGCCCGGTGCTCGCCTTCGTCCTGTTCCTCACACCAGAGCTATCGCTCCAGCTCATGCTCGCAATGCCGGTCTTCACCGCGTTCTTCGCCGGCTGGGCCCTCCACAACGACACCGGATACGACTCCACCGCGATCTGGATGCACATCGCCTCCGGAGCGCGGGGCCGCGATGACCGGCTCGGCCGGGCGTTCGCGTTCCTCACCTGGGCGCTGCCCGCGGTGCTCGCGATGACGACCCTCGTGCTCGCCCTCAGTGGGAACTGGCAGTACGGACCTGCCCTCTTCGGGGCGGTGCTCGGAATCTTCGGCGGCGGGCTCGGGTTCTCCCTCGCGGTCTCGGGATTCGTGGTCTACCCGGTGCAACCACCGGGAACGAGCCCGTTCTCCACGACCGGGATGGGCGCCTTCGGGTTCACGCTCCTCGTGCAATCCGTTGCCGCGATCGCGACCTTCGGGCTCGCGATCCCGGCGATGGTGACGGCGGCACTCGGGGTCTTCCTCGCCCCGGGATGGGGCTACGTCAGCCTCGCCGTCGGGCTCCTCACCGCGATCGCCAGCGTCTGGGCAGGAATCGTGCTGGGCGGGAAATTCCTCGACCAGCGCGCGCCGAACCACCTGCTTGCGATCCGCGGCTGGACCGGCCACTGAGTGGCCACGCAGCGAAGGTGCGGTTCGGGCCTAGTACTCCTCTAGTGCCTCGCGGCTCACCAGCAGCCGGCGCAGGGAATCCAACCGCGCGGCCGCGGCCGGGCCCGCCTGCGCGGCCCACTCATCGAGCGCACAGTACTGGTCCAGGTGCGCACACCCGCGCGGGCACGCGCGCGTCGCGGCGTAGATATCCTCGAATCCCGCGACGATCTGTTCGGGCTCGATGTGGGCGAGCCCGAAGGAACGCACGCCCGGGGTGTCGATGAGCCAGCCCCCTTCGAAGGGGAGCGCGACGGCGGAGGTGGAGGTGTGCCGCCCGCGGCCGGTGACGACGTTCACCCCGCCCGTCGCGCGCTCGGCCGCGGGGATGAGCTCGTTGACGAGGGTGGATTTGCCTACGCCGGAGGAGCCGACGAGCACGGAGGTCCGCCCCACGAGGTGTTCCCGGAGCGCGGCCAATCCCCGCACGGTGCCGTTGTGCACGGCGGTCGGCACGGAGGGGACGTTGATCTGAGCGTAGAGGTCGATGAGGGGCTGGGGATCGGCGAGATCGACCTTGGTCAGACACAACACCGCGTCCATCCCGGCGTCGAAGGCAGCCACGAGGAACCGGTCGATCATCCGCGTGGAGGGTTCGGGGTCGGCGAGGGAGGCAACGACGACGAGCTGGTCCGCCCCCGCGATCATCACCCGCTCGGTCGGGTCAGAATCGTCCGCGGACCGGCGCAGCACGGTTCGGCGCTCGTGGATCCGCACGATCCTCGCGAGGGTGTCGGGCGCGCCGCTGGTATCCCCGACGACGTCGACCCGGTCGCCGACGACGATCGACGTGTTACGCAGTTCCCGCGCCCGGATGGAGCGCACCCGCACCCCCGTGTCGAGTTCGACGTTGTAGCGCCCCCGGTCGACCGTGGTCACCATCCCCGGTACGGCATCGCTGTGTTTGGGGCGCAGTTTGCTTCGGGGCCGACTGCCGCGGCGGCTCGGTCGGACCCGGACGTCTTCTTCTCTCCACTCCCGGCGCACTAGACACCGATCATCTCGTGCCACATGCCGGGAAAGTCAGCGATGGTTTTTGCCGTGGTGCCGATGTTGCGGATCCGCACTCCCGGGACCGCGAGCCCGATGATCGCCGCGAACGTCGCCATCCGGTGGTCGTCGTAGGTCTCCATATCCGCCCCATGCAAACGCGCGGCCCCGCCGTGGATGCGCAGGCCGTCGGGAAGCTCCTGGGCATGCCCGCCGAGCCGGGTGATCTCGGTGACGAGCGCGGCGAGCCGGTCGGTCTCGTGGCCGCGGAGGTGGGAGATGCCCGTGAGTTCGGATTCGCCGTCGGCAAGCGTGCATAGGGCAGCGAGGGTGGGGGTGAGTTCCCCTGCCGCGGATAGATCCGCCCGCAGGGGAGTGATGCGCCCGGGCCCGGTGACGTGGAGCGTGCCTTCGGTCAGCGTCACCTCCGCGCCCATCTGGGTGAGGAGATCGCGAAGGAGATCACCGGGCTGGGAGGTCCGGGCCGGCCAGCCCGGGACCCGCACCGTGCCGCCCGTCGCGAGGGCAGCGGCGAGGAAGGGGCCCGCGTTGGAGAGGTCGGGTTCGATCGCGACGGTCCCCCCGCGGATCGGCCCGGGGTGGACTCGCCACTCGTTCTGCCCGGTCTCCACCCTCACCCCGCGCGAGCGCAGCGCGTCCACCGTCATGACGATGTGCGGTACCGAGGGGCTGCGTTCACCCACGTGCCGCACGAGGAGACCGCGGGTGTAGCGCGGGGCGGCGAGGAGGAGGGAGGAGACGAACTGGGAGGAGGCGGAGGCATCCACCTCGACCTCACCACCGGCGAGTCCGCCCTCACCGTGGACGGTCACGGGCAGGTGCGTGGGCGGCTCCTGCCCCGCGGGGGAGGTGACCTGCACGCCGAGGTCAGTGAGTGCGTTCAGTACCGGGGCCATCGGGCGCTCGCGGGCATGCGGATCGCCGTCGAGGGTGATCTCCCCGCTTGCGAGGGCCGCGATGGGCGGGACGAAACGCATGACCGTGCCTGCGAGACCGCAATCGATCTCCGCGGGACCTTCGACCGGGCCCGGCGTGACCGTGACCGTGGTCCCCTCGACAACGATCTCGGCGCCGAGGGCGCGGAGGGCATCAACCATGAGATCCGAATCCCGTGACTGCAATGCCCCCGTGAGCGTGGTGGGTTCCTCCGCCAACGCGGCGAGCACGAGCTCGCGGTTGTTTTGAGACTTCGATCCAGGTACGTGAACGCGGGCGTCAATCGCCGTCGAGGTAGGGGCGGGCCACAAAGAATCAGGGGAGGTCATGGCCCTCAGCCTACCCGGGGGTCACGAGTGCCCGGTGGGGCCGACGTCTCCTGTGTCGTCAGGATCGTCTTCTCACCCGGAGCGGCTCCGATCGCCGAAGCCAGGGCATCCGGGTACTGCGCGAGCGGAATGATCCGCGGACGGGGCGGAACGAGTGTGCCGTTGCCGACGGCTGTGAAGAGTTCGGTGAGTGCCTGACGATAGCGTGCGCGCCCCGTCGCGACGAGGATCGGTACGGAGCAGGTGCGCTCGCCCGGCCGCGCGTATCGGCGCAGCGTGGAGGCGGCAAAGCCCGTGGCGGTGCTGCTGCGCCCCTGGCCGGGTGCCCCGCCGAACGCTGTGCGCACGACACGACCACCCGCGCGTACGGCTCTCCGCACGGATCGGCTGCCGGTGTGGTCGATGGCCCCGTCGACGCCCCCTGTCGTCGCCTCGAGTATCTGGTCGATCCACGTGGGGTCGTCGTAGTCGTACACCGAGTCCGTGAACTGTTCGGCGTGGGCGCGGGAGCGCGGCGACGCCGTGCCGTAGACGGTGAGCCCTCGGGTGGTTGCGAGCTGTGCGGCCCAGGCTCCGACTGCGCCGCCCGCACCTTGGACGAGGATCGTTCCCGAGCCCTTCACCAGCGCGTCGATGGCGAATCGGGCGGTGAGGCCATCCAGCGGGATCGTCGCCGCGGTCGTGCTGTCGAGGAGGTCAGGCACCGGCACCAGGAGTGATGGGGTGACGCTGATGAGGCTTGCGTGGGCACCCATCCGGGGCAGGATGCCCGCGACCCGCTGCCCGACATGCAGGCCGGAACGATCACCCGCAGGTAGACATTCGATGACGCCCACGTAGTCGTAGCCGGGGACGAACCCCCGGACAGGCTGGAGCAGATAGTCGCCGCGTGCGGACATCGCGTCGGTCACCCCGACCGAGGCATGAGTGACGCGGACGAGAGCACGGCGGCGGCGCTGCCTCCGCGGCATCCGCTCTCGGGTCACCGTCGCGTGGGCCAGACCAAACTGCTCCACGCGGATGGCATCGCGGTCGAGCGACAAATCAGTTGGGTAACATGTCATGCGGTCAAGAGTAGCGGAGATGGATGACATGTCACATGAGTCGGATGCGGCTGCGGTGCTCGCGTTCTCGTTCGAGGTCAAGAGCCTCGTCACCGAGCTGAACGCCGCGCTGGCCGCGCTGTTCCGGCCGCTCGGGCTGACCTGCGTGCAGGCCGAAGCGCTCATGGCCTTGGATGATCTCGGAGCGGTCACCCTGAAACAGCTCGCCGCGCATCTGGTCGCCGAGTCGGGTCACCCGAGCCGACTCATCTCCCGCCTTGTCGGCAGCGGTCTCGTCGTGCGAACCGGCTCTGCGAGCGACGGCCGCGTTGTCGTGCTCGAACTCACCGACGAAGGAGCGCGGCTTGCCGCACGGGCCCGTGAAGCACGAGCCCCGCTGCTCGCAGACTTCGCCCAGCGCTACGGAGCACAGTTCGACGCCGCGACGACACTTATCCACGAACTCCGCCGCGACCTCGCTGATCGATAGACCGGAACCGCGCACGATCACGGGTGAGTGCGTTTAGGACACCTCGGCTAGTCGGTCGCCGCGTCTGCTTTCACCTGGGCGATCTCGGCCCGTTGATCCTGCCAATTGTGGTAGCGCCAGCCCAGCGAGGGGGCGCCCTTGCGGTCGGCGGCGGCGAAGGTCAACCCGGCGATCGCAGCGGCCTTGCCGAGGAACGCTGACAGGTTCGTCGCCCGCTGCTCCTTACTGCGCAGCGGGTGCGCGACGACCGCCGCCGGGGCGGAGGCGAGGGCGAGCACCGTGGCAGAGGTTCGCGGAGCCTTGCCGAGCGCAAACAACAGCCCCGCACCGAGGGTCACCCCGGCATGCAGGCGTACCAGCGTGCGCAAATTCGTGGGGATCGCGGGCACGGCCTCCCCAGCCTTGTCGATCGCTCCTTCAAGCGGTTGCAACTTTTGGGCATGCTCATCGGGGTGACGAAGCGCATCCACCGCATCGACGATGAACACAGACGCGAGCAGGGGGCGGGCGAGCACACGAATTAACTTCATACCCCCATTGCTATCGCAGGATGGGCGGATACGCCACCTCTTTCGCAATATCGGTTCCGGAATAAATCTGCCCTCAGTTCTCGTTATCGCTCATGTGAGTAGCAAAATTTTGGAACGCCCGAAAGCGCATGCCTGGGTGCCCCGCGACACGGGTGGGGAATTCCCGGTAGGCTCGTACAGGATGGATACCTCACCCAAAAACTCGGATTCGTCGGCGCCGGAGCGCAGCGATTCTTCCGCCGCGCCCATAGCCGTGGATGAAGAAACGGTTGAACAGCGTGATGAGCGCTTCACTCGGGATGCGATGCCGTTCTTGGATCAACTTTACGGTGCGGCGCTGCGGATGACCCGCAACCCCACCGACGCCGAGGACCTCGTCCAGGAAACCTTCACGAAGGCCTACGCGGCCTTCCACCAGTACAAGCCCGGCACCAACCTCAAAGCCTGGCTGTACAGGATCCTCACCAACACGTTCATCAACAACTACCGCAAGAAGCAGCGAGAACCGTTGCAATCCGACAGCGGTGAGGTGGAGGATTGGCAGATTCACCGGGCCGCCTCCCACACCTCGAGGGGCCTGCGTTCGGCCGAGACCGAAGCACTGGAGTCGCTGGGTGATTCGGTGGTCAAGGAAGCGCTCGCGGAACTGCCGGAGGATTTCCGGCTCGCCGTGTACCTGGCGGACGTCGAAGGATTCGCGTACAAGGAAATCGCCGAGATCATGAACACCCCCATCGGCACGGTGATGTCACGGCTTCATCGCGGGCGGCGCCAGCTTCGGGAGCTTCTCACCGACCACGCTCAAGAATTGGGAATGAAAGTGACGTCGAAATGAGCGAACACACCGATACTCCCTGCCAGTGCGACGAGGCGCTGGCCCATCTGCAGGAATACATCGACTGCGAGATGTCCGAAGTGGACACCGTGCGGTTGGAGGAACACATCAACGGCTGTGACACCTGCCAAGCCGAAGTCGGCCTCGAGCAGCGTCTGCGTGCCCTGCTGCGCCGCTCCTGCATGGAAGAAGCGCCCCTCCATCTGCGTGAGCGGGTGCACAAGCAGATCACGATCATCAGCCAGCGCGTGGTTATCGAACGCCGGTGATCGGGTAACGCTGAGCGCTACTCGGCGAGGCAGGCCCCCGGCGCTGCCAGACCGTAACCGAGGTCGCGGAGGAAGGGTAGCGGATCGTGCAGCACGCCCAGTGAACTCGGGTCGAAAACGCCGGTATCGCGCGAGATGGTGTCGTCGATCGTGTGGTCGTTCTTGCCCTCGTCGTCATCCTCTTCGATCTCGATATCAGGCGGCGTGGTCTCCTTTGGCTCCGGCGTTTCCTCCTCGGTCGTGTCCTCTTCCGGGTCCGGCGACGGCGATTCCTCCTCCTCCGGCGTTTCCTCCTCTTCCGGGTCAGGGGAGTCTTCCGGGTCAGGCGACGGGGATTCCTCCTCCTCCGGCGTTTCCTCCTCTTCCGGCTCGGAGGTCTCGGACTCGGTGGGGTCGGGCTCGGGAGTCTCCGTCGGCTCGGGCGAAGGCGTCGCGGCGTCGAAGATCAGCCGCCCCAGCGATGTGCCCTTACCTGGCACGACCCCCGGCTGGGTGTGAATCTCCAGGTGCAGGTGGGGCCCGGTGGAATTACCGTTCGTGCCCACCTCCGCGATGATCTCGCCCGCGCGAACCTCCTGGTCGGCCTCAACGAACACGCCGTCGGGATACATGTGCACATACCAGGACGAGAACTCGACCCCATCGACCTCGTGGTCGATGATGACGAGTTCGGAGGAACGTCCCGCCCGTCCGGGCCCGGCGTAGCTCACGGTTCCGTTCGCGACCGCGTGAATGGGCGTGCTCATCGGTGCTGCAAGATCAACCCCTGCATGCAGGCCGCCACTTCCCGTGATCGGGTGGGTCCGCATTCCATAGTTGGAACTGATCCGAAACACTCCCGGTGGGAGCGGGGAAGAGATGCATACGGGGCCGTCGCCCGGGTCAGTGAGCTCGGCCTGGCCGGTGGCTAGGTCGACGAATGGGTCGGCATCGTCGCCGACGGTGATCCCAGGCTGCACCTCGAGTCGATCCGGCTGGGAGCGGGAAGCAGCGGAGCTTCGGTTCGACTCCTCGATGGAGGTGAACGCCGGTTGCGGCGATCCCACCCCTGCGATGTTGAGTGCTGCAACGAGGGCACCTGCGCTGAGGAGCACAGCGCCATGACGTATGAAAGCGCGCCAGCGGCCGTGACGTTCTGGCCCCATTCCACCTCCTTGGCAAGGATTGAGATTCTACTTCAAG
>DATGUB010000131.1:0-2606 GCA_035301585.1 Beutenbergiaceae bacterium
ACTAGGCTTGCTCACGCACTTAGGTTACCTACATTTACGAACCGGCGTAGAATTATCAATTGTGCCTACTTATTCTTATGCCTGTGCCGATTGCGGGCACAAGTTCGACATCTATCAGTCCTTCTCCGAGGACTCGTTAACTACCTGCCCGGAATGCCAGGGACGGTTGCGGAAGGTATTCAACTCCGTCGGAGTAGTGTTCAAGGGCTCCGGGTTCTACCGCACCGATTCTCGCGCGGAGAGCCGCGCGCAGAGCAAGCCGGAGAAGCCCTCCTCCGCTAAGAGTTCTAGCGATTCGACGACGTCAGGTAAAACCTCGAGCAGTTCCTCGTCCTCCTCCGAGTCCAAGAGCTCGACAACGCCCTCGGCGTAGCCCCGCCGGACGTTCCATGGGATAGCTCCCCGTTCCACACCCGCAGTAACGTCCACACCTCCCCCGCCGCTGCCGACCTCCCGCCCCGAGCGCCCCTAAGTTGGCGGCATGCGACGGAGAATCAGGGTCTTTCTGTGGCGGTACCGATTCGTCCTTGCCACGGCGCTCGTCACGCTCGCGGCCCTTGCGGTGGTGAGCGAATTTCGCCCGGCCCCCGCCGGTGAACCCGTGCTCGTGGCGGCAACCGACCTGCCGGCGGGGGACCCGATTCGGGCAAACGATGTGAGCACGGCGATGCTGCCCTCCACGCCTGCGGGAGTCGCCGCTGATCCCGCCGGGCTCACCCCGATCGTGACGATCCCCGCAGGGGTGCCGATCACCGAGTCGATGCTGCTGGGACCGGGACTCGCGGACCACGCACCCGCAGGCACCGTGCTCGCGCCGATCCACGTCTCCGACCCGAGCGTCCTCAGTCTGCTCCGCGTGGGCGACAGGGTCGACCTGTACATGTCGCATGCAGATCTAGGGGCGGGGGATTCAGGTGCCAAACTCGTTTCTTCCGACGTCCAGGTCATGGCGTTTCCCAGCGAAGGTGGCTCGGGCGGAGGGTTCCTCAGCCTGGATGAATCGAATGACGCGATGTTCTTCGGCGCAATCGCGCGCCGTGACGCTAATCTTTTCACAGGGTCTAGTGGTTTAGCCCCCTTCCGCGTTGTCCTCACGACCGCGCAGGATTAGCCCGTTCGATTCTCAATCTCCAAGGAGCAGACATGATTCAAGGCTTCAAAGACTTCATCGCCCGCGGCAACGCGATGGAAATGGCCGTCGGCATCATCATTGGTGCGGCCTTCGGCGCCGTCGTCGAAGCCCTCACCGATAAGGTGCTCAACCCGCTCATCGGGGCGCTCTTCGGCCAGCCGGATCTCGACCGAATCGTCGTCATCTCGACTCGGGGTGGTGAGATCCTTCCGGGTGCAGTCCTCACGGCTCTGATCAACTTCCTCCTCGTTGCCGCCGCCGTGTACTTCGTCGTCGTTGTGCCGGTGAACAAGATCGCCGACCTGCGCCGGAAGGGGGAAGAGGAGGAAGAGCCGCCGACGGAGGACGTCGCCCTGCTCATGGAGATCCGGGATCTGTTGGCGAAAAACTCCGCCAATTAGGGCACGAGGCCGCTCACCAGTGCGGCGGCTTCTCGCGCAGGATCCGCTCGGCGTCGTCGTCTGCCGGTGACGTCTCCTGCTCCTGCGCGCGCCAGGCCGACTCGGAGAACTCCGGATCTTCGGTGCCCTTGCGCGTCGCGCGGCGAGGTTTACGTTTCGCCGGTTTCTCCTCGGGCGCGGCAGGTTCCTCGGGCGCGGCCGGCTCCTCGGATGTGGCGGGTTCCTCGGTGAGCAGCGGGACCTCGCTGCGGCTCACCGCCGCCCGGAGCACCGTGTCGACGTGGGCGCTCTTGCGGGAGAGCCCGAGCTCGGAGCGGAGTTCCACGATGTACTGTTCCAGGCTCCGGGGGCGGCCATCGGATCCGAGCCAACTCACCAGCGCATCCAACTGGTCGTCGCTGTATCCCGAGATGGGACGCCCCCGATCGACCTCGGGCCGGGGGCCGCGGTCCCCGGGCGTGACGATGCGGGGCATCGCGGTCGTGGTTTGACCGGCGATGGTTTCACCGCGGGCGCTCACCCGCACGGGAGCAGGCGCCTGCGAGGCCGAATCTGCCTGGGCGGAAGAGCTGGCGCGGCCGGGCGGGACACCTTGCCCTGGCGCGGCTTCGGTAGATGCAGGTTGCTCGGCAGCGGCGCGCTCGCGCGCGACCTGTTCGCTCTTCTCCTGCTCCGCCTGCGTGAGCAGATCCTCGGCCCCATCGAGCACGACGGAGGGAAGCTTGCCGGCCGGTCGCGATTCCGGCTCTTCGTTGCCCTTGGCGATCCGAGTGACCTCGTCGGCGATGCGTTCGGCCTCGCCTTGCGGGTCCATGAACACCGCCGTCGAGAAAACCGTCCGCACCTGCCAACCGCGATGAATGAGCCGCTCGGGCCAGTGCCGGTCCCGGCGGCGCAGGCTCGTCTCGGTGGTGTAGGCCGTATCATCGGTCAGTAGTGCCATGAGCAGTTCCCCGGGGCGGGACGGGTGGCCCAGGGCGAGGGGAATCCGGAACCAGCCAGGCCGGCCGTACCGAGGAATGACGGTGATACCCAGCCGCCACAACCGCTCCGCAAGATCGATGAGGAGCCGG
>DATGUB010000132.1:0-15637 GCA_035301585.1 Beutenbergiaceae bacterium
CACCGGCGATGGCCGGCCTGAGAACTATCGGGTTCCCCCGCCCTCCCGGGGCCAGGACCGCCGCCGCACCGACGCCCACGCCGTGGCACCGCACGCGAACGAGATCGCCGCGGCGGGCTTCTCGAACCGGCCGAACACCGACCCCAACCTCGCCGGGAACCGGGAGTGGGGCCGGGAGATCGCCGGGCGGATGATCGATTCCGAGCTCGGCCTCGATCTCGTCCGCAGCCATACCCTGCCCGATTCCACCGCGTTGAGCGAGGTACTCGACCGCGGGCGCAGCGCCGCGACCACCTGGCAGGAACGGCCCGTTTCCGAACGGGCCCGAATCATCCACCGCGCCGGGGAGATGCTCGAACACCGGCGCGCTGACCTGCTCGAGGTCATGGGCGCGGAGTGCGGCAAGACCCTCGACCAGAGCGATCCCGAGGTGAGCGAAGCGATCGACTTCGCCCACTACTATGCCTCCCTCGCTACCGAGATGACCACGATCGACGGCGCCGAGTTCTCCCCGCGTGCGCTCACCGCCGTCATCCCGCCGTGGAACTTTCCCGCCGCGATCCCCGCCGGCGGGGTCCTCGCCGCCCTCGCGGCGGGTTCGGCCGTGATCTTCAAACCCGCCCCCGCGGCCGCCCGGACCGGAGCGGTCATCGCGGAATCCCTCTGGGAGGCGGGAGTACCGCGGGAGGTGCTGCAATACGTCCAATTCCCCAGCGACGAGGCCGCCTCCGAACTCATCGCCGACCCCCGGGTCGACCAAGTGATCCTCACCGGCTCGTACGACACAGCTGCGCTGTTTCGTTCCCTGCGCCCCGATCTGCCGATCTTCGCGGAAACGTCGGGCAAGAACGCCATCATCGTCACCCCGAACGCCGATCTCGACCTCGCGGCGAAGGACGTTGCCGCCTCCGCCTTCGGTCACGCAGGCCAGAAGTGCTCCGCTGCTTCCCTCGTCATCCTCGTCGGCTCCGTCGCCCACTCAAAACGATTCCGCAGCCAACTCCTCGACGCCGTGACCTCCCTGAAGGTGGGCACACCGGAGGATCTCACCGCCCAGATGGGCCCGGTCATCGCCGCGCCCTCGGGCAAACTCCTGCGCGGACTCACGACGCTGGGTTCGGGGGAATCCTGGCTCATCCGGCCCCGCCCCATCGAAACGGACCATCCCCTCGCCCGGGACGCTGCCGGCGGGGTGAAACTGTGGTCGCCCGGGGTCCGCGACGGCGTCCAACCGGGTTCGGAGTACCACCACGTGGAGTATTTCGGGCCCATCCTCGGGATCATGACGGCAGCGACGCTGACCGAGGCCCTCGAGTACGTCAACGAGGTCGACTACGGGCTCACCAGCGGCATTCACTCCATCGACGCCGAAGAGGTGCGCCAGTGGCTCGATTCGGTACAGGCGGGCAACCTCTACGTGAACCGAGGGATCACCGGCGCGATCGTGCGCCGGCAGTCGTTCGGGGGATGGAAGAAGTCCGCGATCGGGCCCGGCACAAAAGCGGGCGGACCCAGTTACCTGTTTGGCCTGGGAACCTTCACCGACGCCGCCCCCAGCGAGGCGACCGGCCGCGACCTGCGCCCCCACGCCGAGGAGTTGCTCCGCGCGGCAGAAGAAACCGGCGTCGTCGGCGCGGATCTTGATTGGTTGCGCGCCGCGCTCGGCACCGACTCCCGGGCCTGGCAGGAAGAGTTCGGGCTCGCCCGGGACGCCTCGGGCCTGGACGTGGAACGAAACCTCCTGCGTTACCGCCCCACCGACGTGACGATCCGCCTGTGCGAGAGCGCGCAGCCCCGGGAGTCGTTCCGAGTGCTCGCCGCCGCCCTGGCAGCCGGTGCGCGCCCGGTGATCTCCACACCGCGGGCGCTGCCCCGCCCGGTGGCGGGCGTGCTCGAGAGAGCCGGGGCCTGCGTTCGGTACGACGACGAGGCGGGCTGGCGTGAACACCTCGCCGAACTCGCGGCAAGAACGGGGCCCGATTCGGCGCACCGAGTGCGCATCGTCGCCGGCGAGGACCGCCGTGAGCGGGAGGGCGAGGTGTACGAGGCGACCGGCGGCAAACCGGATATCGCCGTGTACGGCTCACCGGTCGTGAGCGCGGGGCGCGTGGAGATGCTCCCCTTCCTGCGGGAGCAGGCAGTGTCGCTCACCGCGCACCGGTTCGGCACACCGAACAAGCTTGCGTGGGAGGTGATCTGATCGCCCCGAGGGGCGAATAGTCTGCGCCTGCCACCGCCGGGTGGCGCGCGAGGAAGCCACTCGCGCACTTTCACAGAAGGGGACAACGATGTCCGACCAAATGTACCTGTACATCGCGTTAGGCGTGTACTTCGCAGGGATGCTCGCGATCGGCTACTCCGCGTATCGCAGGACCTCCGGCCACGAGGATTATATGATCGGCGGGCGATCCCTCCCGCCATGGGTCGCGGCCCTGAGCGCCGGTGCCTCCGATATGTCCGGGTGGCTCATCATGGGGCTGCCCGGGGCGGTCTACGCCGCGGGCCTCATCGAGGCGTGGATCGCGATCGGCCTCACCCTCGGCGCGTATTTCAATTGGCTGTTCGTCGCCCCGCGCCTGCGGGCGTATACCGAGGTGGCACGCAACTCGATCACCATCCCCTCCTATTTCGAGAACCGGCTCCGTGACGACACTCGGCTGCTGCGGATTCTCTCCAGCCTCGTGATCCTCGTGTTCTTCACCCTGTACGTGTCCTCGGGGATGGTCGCCGGCGGGGTGTTCTTCGAGAGCTCGTTCGGATCGAACTACGTGCTCGGGATGGTCATCGTCACGAGCGTCACCCTCGCCTACACGCTGTTCGGGGGCTTTCTCGGGGCGTCCCTCACCGACGTCGCTCAAGGGCTCATGCTCGTCATCGCCGTCATCATTGTTCCGGTCGCCGCGGTCATCGCCGTCGGGGGCTTCAGCGAAGCGGCGAGTCTGATCCGGGAACTGGAGCCCAGCCACTTCAGTTTCGCGGGAGGGACGGCGCTCACCTCCGCGACGTTCATCGGCATCGTCTCCGGCCTCGCGTGGGGCCTGGGTTACTTCGGGCAACCGCACATCATCGTGCGCTTCATGGCGCTGCGTAAACCGGCCGAAGCCAAGAGCGCCCGCCGGATCGGAGTGACCTGGCAGATCGTTTCCCTCACCGGCGCGGTGTTCTCCGGCCTCGTGGGCGTCGCTTTCATCGCGAGGGAAGGAATTGACCTGAGCAACTCCGAGACGATCGTGCTGGTGATGTCTCAAACACTGCTGCACCCCCTGGTGGCCGGGCTCGTGCTTGCCGCGGTGCTCGCGGCGATCATGAGCACGTTCTCCTCCCAGTTGATCGTGTGTTCCTCCGCCCTGGTCGAGGATCTGTACAAGGTGTTCGCGCGCAAGCCACCCTCGGAGCGGGCGCTCGTGCGGCTCGGACGCGCCTGCGTGCTCGCGGTCGCGATCCTCGCGGCGATCCTGGCGATCAACCCCAACGACACGATCCTTGGCCTCGTCGGGTTCGCGTGGGCCGGCTTCGGCGCGGCATTCGGGCCGATCATCCTGCTCAGCCTGTTCTGGCGCAAACTCACCAACTGGGGCGCTTTCGCAGGGATATTCGTGGGATCGGTGACCGTGTTCGTCTGGTCCGCCTTCGACACCACCGGCCTCTACGAACTCGTGCCCGGCTTCGCTCTCGGATTGGCTGCCGCGGTCGGAGTGAGCCTGTGGACATATGAGCGGGGCAAGCACAACGAGGTGATTCAACAGGAGTTCGACGACACCGGGGAGATGCTCGTCGGTGTGATCCGCACCAAGCAGCTCCCCTAGCCGCAGCAGAGAACGGGGCGCGCTCGGCGGGAGATCCCCGCGATGAGCGCGCCCCTGATCGGGCTACTTGCTGATCGCGAGTTTCATCGCCCCGGTTTCGGCGGCACGTTCGAAGGTGTCGTACGCCTCCATCATGTCCTGCAGGTTGAACCGGTGGGTGACGAACTGCTCGGGCGTGAGTTTGCCCTGTGCGACGAGCTTGAGCAGCATCGGCGTCGTCGTGGCGGACACGAGACCAGTGGTGATCGCGATGTCCTTGATCCACAGATCCTGGATCGGTAGATCCACTGACTCTCCGTGCACCCCCACGTTCGCGAGGGTCCCGCCGGGGCGGAGGATCTCCACGCACATGTCGAAGGTGGCCGGGATACCAACGGCTTCCACCGCGGCGTCGACGCCGAGCCCGTCAGTCATCGCAAGGACCTGGTCCTTCCAGTCCGCGTCACCGCTGTTGACGGCGTCGGTCGCGCCGAACTGTTTGGCCATCTCCATCCGGTTGTCATCGAGGTCGATCGCGATGATCCGCGACGCGCCGTAGAGGCTCGCCGTCATCACGACCGAGAGCCCGACTGGACCCACGCCCACGACGGCGACGACGTCACCGGGGGCCACCCGGCCGTAGCGCACCCCGATCTCGAAGCCCGTGGGCAGGATATCGGAGAGCATGATGCCCGCCTCGTCGCTCACGCCCTCGGGGAGTTTATGCAGCGAGTTCTCGGCGAACGGCACGCGGACGTATTCCGCCTGGGTGCCGTCGATGAGGTGACCGAAGATCCACCCCACCCCCGATCCGCCTTCGTCCGCCAGGCAGTGCGAAGGCAACTGTTCGTGGCAGTAGGAACATGTGCCGCACGCGCACACGCAGGAAACGATGACCCGGTCGCCGACCTTCAGGCTGGTGACGGCCTCACCCACCTCGGTGATCGTACCGACCCCTTCGTGCCCGAGGATCCGGCCGGGCTCAACCGCAGGGACGTGCCCCTGTAAGATGTGCAGATCGGTTCCGCAGATGGTCGTCGTATCGATCTGTACGATCGCATCCGTCCCGTTGATGATCTGCGGGTCGGGAACTTCTTCCCAAGATTTCTTTCCCGGCCCGTGGTAAACGAGGGCTTTCATTGCCTTCTCCCTTTCCTTGCGGGAGCGGGAGTCGCCGCTCCCTACCACCTCCACCTTCGCACGCATTCTCCGCTTCCATGCGGGCCGAACGTCCCGGGCGCTCGGCCCGCACTCCCCTGCCCGAGTGGTCAGGCCTCGAGGAGGTTCCGCAGGACGTAGGGGAGGATGCCGCCGTGGATGAAATACGATTCTTCCGCGGGTGTGTCGATCCTTACCGTAGCGGTGAATTCGCGCGAGGCGTTGCCTGATTCGCTGCTGTCCTCCACCGTCACCGTCACCTCACGCGGGATGTGTGCCTGCCCCTCGAGACCGGTGATGGAGTAGATCTCCTCGCCGGTGAGTCCGAGGGTTTCTGCTGAGTCACCTTCGTTGAACTGCAGGGGCAAGACCCCCATCCCGATGAGGTTGGAACGGTGAATACGTTCATACGATGCGGCGAGCACGGCGCGAACTCCCAGGAGCAGGGTCCCCTTGGCAGCCCAGTCCCGGGAGGAACCGGAACCATACTCCGCCCCGGCGATGACCAGCAGCGGAACGTCGTCCTCGATGTAGGACATCGCGGCGTCATAGATCGACATCTGTTCCCCGCTGGGAAGGTGACGGGTCACGCCGCCTTCGGTCCCGGGGGCGAGTTCATTACGAAGCCGCACATTGGCGAAGGTGCCCCGCAGCATCACCTCGTGGTTACCACGCCGAGAACCGTAGGAGTTGAAGTCCCGCCGCTCGACCCCGTGGTCCCGCAGGTAGCGCCCGGCCGGGGAGTTCCCCGCGATCGCACCGGCGGGAGAGATGTGGTCGGTCGTGACGGAGTCCCCGAGTTTCGCCAGCACCCGCGCTCCGGTGATATCGGAAATAGGAGCGGGCTCGCGCTGCATCCCGTCGAAGAACGGGGGTTGGCGCACGTAGGTGGAGTCTTCGGCCCATTCGAACATGTCCCCGGCAGGGATCTGCATGTCGCGCCAATTCTCGTCACCAGTAAAGACGTCGGAATACCCCTCGGAGAACATTCTCGCCTCGAGGCTCTCTTCGATGACCGACTGCACTTCGTCACTCGAGGGCCAGATGTCTCGAAGGTAGACCGGTTCGCCGTTCTCATCCTCACCGAGGGACTCCTGCAACACGTTGGTCCGCATCGTTCCCGCCAGCGCGTAGGCGATCACCAGCGGTGGGGAGGCGAGGAAGTTCATCTTCACTTCACCGTGGATCCGGCCTTCGAAGTTTCGGTTGCCCGACAGCACGGCGCACACGGTGAGATCCTTTTGCTCCACCCCTTCGCTCACCTCCGGGATGAGGGGACCGGAGTTGCCGATGCAAGTGGTGCAGCCATATCCCACGAGGCTGAAGCCGAGCTTCTCCAGGTATGGCGTAAGGCCCGCGCGTTCGAAATAGTCCGTCACGACGCGTGAACCGGGGGCGAGGGTCGTCTTCACCCAGGGTTTGCGGCGCAACCCGCGTTCAACCGCCTTCTTCGCGAGCAGCCCCGCGCCGATCATCACCTCGGGGTTGGAGGTGTTCGTGCAGGAGGTGATCGCGGCGATGACGACGTCGCCGTGGTCGAGATCCACATCCTCCCCCTCGAGAGTGATCTGCGCCGGGTCGCTCGGCCACGTAGCACCCGTTCCGTCGCGCTCCTGCGCCGCGTAGTCCCGGGGCGGCTCATCGATCCGGTCGCCCGTGTGGAAGGTGAGCGGGTCGGAGGCCGGGAAGGAGGCCCAGGACCCTTGGTCCACTCCCCCCGCCTTGAGCGCCTGCTCCTGGGACTCGCCGCTGAGGAGGGCGCCGACGGTTCCGGGAACGATGCTCAACGGGATCCGGTCCTGGGGGCGCTTCGGACCGGCGATCGAGGGCATGACGTCGCTGAGATCGAGCTCCACGACCTGGCTGTAGTCGGCGGGGCGGTCAGGATCGTGCCACAGGTCCTGTTCCTTCGCGTACGCCTCCACCAGCCGGATCTGTTCCTCGCTGCGGCCCGTCAAACGCATGTATCGCAGCGTCTCTTCGTCGACGGGGAAGATCGCACACGTGGAACCGTATTCGGGGCTCATGTTCCCGAGCGTCGCACGGTTGGCGAGAGGAACGTGGGCGACCCCGGGGCCGAAGAATTCGACAAATTTGCCGACGACCCGAGTCTTGCGCAGGAGTTCGGTCACGGTGAGCACGAGGTCGGTCGCCGTGGTCCCTTCCCGCAGCTCCCCGGTGAGTTTCACCCCGATGACTTCGGGGATGAGCATGCTCATCGGTTGCCCGAGCATCGCCGCTTCGGCTTCGATCCCACCGACGCCCCAACCGAGCACGCCCAGCCCGTTGACCATCGGCGTGTGGGAGTCGGTGCCGACGAGAGTGTCGGGGTAGGCCTCGAGCTTGCCATCGCGTTCTCGAGTGAACACGACTCGGGAGAGGTATTCCAGGTTGACCTGGTGGCAGATCCCGGTGTTCGGGGGCACCACAAGGAAATCATCGAATGCTTGCCGGGCCCACCGGAGCAACTGGTAGCGCTCCTCGTTGCGCTCGAACTCGAGGTTCGCGTTAATCTTGTACGCATCGGGCCGGTCGAAGACGTCCGCGACGACGGAGTGGTCGATCACGAGTTCCGTCGGGATGAGCGGGTTGATCTTGCGCGGGTCCCCGCCCAGGCCCGCCATCGCATCCCGCATTCCTACGAGGTCGACCACGCAGGGCACCCCGGTGAAGTCCTGCATCAATACCCGCGCCGGCGTGTAGGGGATCTCGGTGCTCGATTCTGCCTTCGGATCCCACTGCGCGAGCGCCTTCACATGCTCTGCCGTCACCAGCCGACCATCCTCATTGCGGAGCAGGTTCTCCAGCAGCACCTTCATGCTGTAGGGGAGGTTGACGTTCGTTTCGATCGCATCGAGGCGATGGATTTCGTACTCTTGGTCCGCAACCGTGAACTGGCTCAGGGAATTGAAACTGTTGCTCGTCATTGCTGCACTCCTCAAGTAGACCATCGCTCCTGGGCGGCGAGTGCACCGAGGGGCGCGGTGGGACTCTTTTTTCGACCCTACTCCGCGACCCCTCGTTTAGGTAGGCGTTTCCCCCCTTTCGCTGAGCAGATAGGATAGTTGGTCCGCCCTCGCGCTCACGCCTCCCACCGGCGCGATACCGGCGGAGACTCCTCTCATGAGCGGTGAGCGCCGCCGGGATCTCAGACGACGACGGGGTGAGCCGTCTCTTCCGGTTGATCCCGTGGTTCCATCAGTATCAGCCCTCTCCTGGTGTCGGTGCGTGAGAGCCACATCCAGGCAGCGGCGGTCATCACGACGGTCAAGGTCGCCGACATGAGGAGCTGGAGGGGTTCGACGTCACCCTGCCCGAGGATCGAGGGGTTGAAGGGGCTGAGGAGGAAGAGATTGAGGTTGTTAGCAGTGTGAAGCACGATGGCGAGTTCGAGCCCGCCGCTCTTCCATACGAGCAGGCCCATGCAGATCGCAAACACGGCGATATCGATCTGCCCGAGCCAACCGTACTCGTGCCCGATCATGAAGAAGGGCACGGGCACAAGAATCCCCCAGGCCGGTGATTTCAGCCAGGTTCCGAGCGTCTGTTGCGCCAGACCTCGAAAAACGTACTCCTCGGCGGCGCATTGCAGCGGGGTGAGAACGACGATGACCGCGAGCACTACGGTGGTGCGCAGGTTCAGGCCGGGCCATGAGAAGCCCTCCGTACCGGTGAGCAGGAAGGTCGCCGCGATCCAGATCGTGTAGATCGGAAACACGACGGCGGCGGGGCGCCATATCAGTCTCCACCGGATTCGGCGGGAGGTGGAATGAATGATCCCGGGAGCTCGGCCACCCCACCTGGAGCCCAGCACCGCTGCGGGAAGCATAAGGGCAACCAACCCGAGCATCGCGACCATGTCCAGTGGCCGGGTGGGGTCGGTGAACTCTTCGGTCGTGCTCCACGCCACGCCCCCGCCGAGGTGCTCGGCGATCGCTGCGGTCGCAAGGATGAGGCTGATGAGTACGACCACCCCGCCGCTATACAGCGCGAAGCTCAGAGCTATCGACGTGAGGGGGCGCCACCAGCGAGAAGATGTGTCCATCTCGCGGGCGAGGAGGTGGTATCGAAACGGTGCGGTTTTCCATGATTTGTGCGTCACGGCCCCTATTGTTGTTCGACGGCAGGGGCTCGGGGATCATCCGTTGTTATGGAGTTCGAAGGCTCCGCTTCGTCCTTTTGGACGATCTGCTCGGCTGCGAAGGTTCTTAGAATGCTTCTATGCCCGCCTCTCCCCTCGCGCAGCATGACGTCAATCGGCTGCTGCCATTCTCCGCGAGGTTTCTACGCGAATCACCGAAACTCCGCGCTGCGGTGATTTCGCTTGCCTGCCTCGTCATCGGCCTCGGGGTGTTTCTTTTGAACCTCGGGCTCTCCCTCGACTCCTATGGAGAGGCTGGACTCGACCGGCTCGCGGGCTTCTTCGCGGCTGACCTCATCGTGGGGATTCTCGCATGTTCATTTGTCGGGGTCGCCCGCCGATCGCTCCCGCTCAACGGATTGATCGCCCTCAGCGGTCTCGTCAGCTCGCTCGCGGGCGTAGCGGGCATCCTCGCCATTGCGCGTCTGGGTGAACACCGTTCCCGCGCGATCAATACCGCCACCGTCGTGGTCCTCACCTCCGCGGGTACAGCGTTCTTCTATTGGCAAGATGCGGCCGTGGGCGAGCGAGGATCGATCGCCCTCAACGCGCTCGTCGCCGCTCTCATCCCTGTTGCGGCGCTGCTGTGGGGAAATGCACGTGCGTCACGAACTGCGCTCACCGCCGCAATAGTCGCGCAAGCCAAGTCAATCCAGGCCGCTCGGGAAGCGGAGATCGAGCGGGTTCGGGCCGACGAGCGCACCGCCCTCGCCCGTGAGATGCACGACGGGGTCTCCCACCAGCTCTCGATCATTGCGATGCATGCGGGCGCGATCGCCTATCGGGAGGATCTCAGCCTCGACCAGCAGCGGGCATCAGCGATGGTCGCCCGGGACGCCTCGGCCCGTGCCGGAGAAATGCTCCACGAGGTCCTTAGTGCGCTGAGGAGATCCGACCGTTCGACCGCTCCCTCGCCCACGCCTGCAGACATCCATGCCCTAATTTCAAAGACTCGCGCGGAAGGGCTCTCCGCAATTCTTCAGTGGAGGAACGTGAACGAAGAAGCACTTCAGGAGTTCCCTGCCACCACTCACGCACTCGTGCGGGCAATCACGGAGTTGCTCAACAATGCGAAGAAATACGCGGCGAAGTCCGAGGTGGTCATCTCCTTAGAGAAATGCGACGACGCCATCGTCCTCCTTTCGGAGAACGAAACGGTTGAACGCCCGGGTGACGACGCTCAGCGTCTGGGCACCGGTCACGGGCTTTTAGGGATTCAGGAACGAGTCTCCCTCCTCGGTGGTACTTCCCGCTATGGGAGAACCAGCGACGGGACGTTCCGCGTCCGTTTGGAGGTCCCACTGAGATGACCCAAGATCACATCCGCGTACTCCTTGTTGATGACGAGCCGCTCATGCGAGCCGGGATCCGGCTGATGGTCGATGGCGTTGACGGTATCGAGGTCGTTGGTGAGGCCGCAGATGGCCACGAAGCCATCGAGGCCGTAGCCCACCATGATCCTGATGTTGTGCTTATGGATATCCGGATGCCGCGAATGGACGGGTTGGAGGCAACGCAGGTGCTGAAGGACTCCGAGGCGAGGGCGAGTATCGTCGTCCTCACCGCTTTTGATACGGACAACTTTCTGCTCGATGCGTTGCGCCTCGGCGCGTGTTCGTTCTTGTTGAAGGATTCCACTCCTGAGGCGTTGCTACGTGCGATCCGTGACGCAGCCACCGATCAACCAATGATCTCTGCGGGAGTCCTCCAGCGGCTCGTTGCTCTTGCCCGCCTGCCTGAGGACGAGCCCGGCGATAGGCCTGGCCCGAGCGTTCCTCCTCCGCCTCAGTACGTGACCGCGCGGGAATGGGAAGTAGCCCGGTGCATTGCGCAAGGACTGACGAATGCAGAGATTGCCGAGACTCTATTTCTCAGCCCGACAACGATAAAGACCCACCTCGCGAGTCTGTTCGCGAAACTGCACGTGACCAATCGTGTGCAACTGGCCATCCGCGTGCTGGAAGCGGAGCGCTGAGGCGCCCCGTGACGCAAGGGGGTTGTGATCCGGGCCGGCAGTTCCTACCGTGGGGCAACGCATCTCAGCCGAGGCGTGAAGAGCCCCGCCCAAGGAGGACCCGTGAGCACCGCAGCAGACATCATCAGTAAGTGGCCCGACGAATCACGTGGGGCCGCGCAGCTCGTCGTCGATAAATATGGCGAGCCCCAGGAAACGACCCCCTCGCTCCTGGTTTGGCACCAGCCCGGTCCCTGGAAACGGATGACCGCCACGGCAGAGTTTTCTGAGCACCAGTTCCCCTCTCCCCATAACGATTCCGTGGAATCCGTGATCGGCTTTCACGTTCCACCGGAGAAGGTTTCGGAACTCGCAGCGTTTGATGGCAGCGTCGTGGTCGACAGGACTCAGGGAGAACTCTCCGCTCGGTGCCACGACGAGGAGGCGAATAACCTCGCTCTTAATCTCGCCCGGGACATCGTGATGGAACAGCGCAGCGTTGATGAGGCACGGCAGTACTACGCGAAAGAATTTCTCGACTACCGGCGGGGGCTGCCCACCCCCTACATGAACGAACTTCGCTTCGGAAACGATACTGATGCCGCCGATCCCGGAGAGGCAATCATCTCCGACACTGAACTCGAGCGCGCGGCGAAGGAAGGTGAGGATCGCTCCGGCTGATCGGGACGCTGCAGGGAGAGAACGGTGGCGCGAAGCTCATTATCGTCCCGCACCTGCTCCCCCGGGCAGAACCAAACGGCAATCTGACCGGACCGCACGCCCTTACGCGTGGATGGTGCCTCTCCACGCCGCTCTCGCTACGCGCGGTACGCCTGCCGAGTGAATCCCCTCGCGCAAGTTCTGGAGTCTAACCTCCCGCGGCCCCCAACCATCCAGATCCCAGCACCACGCTCTCGCCTGTCAGGGGCAGTGTCGCATTTGCTCGAGCGGGAGCGCTCAACCGTTGCGTTCCATACGCACGCGCACGATATGGTCGGCGTCGAGGGTGGCCTGCACCGTCTCAATCGGTCCGGAACCAGGCTGGCCCGGAACGCGCTGGGTGCCGGACACCATGGCCGAGCACGCGTAGTACGCAGAGCTCGCCGACCCCTTCTCCTCGCAGTCATCGACCTCGATCTCCCCGAACGGCTCGCCGCTATCGGGAGAGGCCCATTCCGGCCCTTTCATCCAGGCCTCCAGATCCTCCGGTCCGAAGGATCCTGGCACATGGAATCTCCGGTTGAAGGTTTCGCCATTCCTTGTCCTAGTCCCGTCCGCCTCAATCTCGCGCCAGTCTTCAGGCACGGGAATCGCGTAGGCGCGCTCGACCGTCTCGTCGGACACATCCCAGTCGGGTGGCACGTACTCGTGGTACTTCAGCCGGACCACAACTTCGGGATCGCCGTGTCTCGAGACCGGCTCGCGGAACTGGGCACGGATGAAGTATTCGGCCTCTTCACCCTCCGGCGGCACGGCTCGGGCGTCACAGCGAGCGCTGTCCGCCGTGCACTGGTCGACCTCGATCTGCCCGAATGCCTCGCCGGTAGCGGGCGTCGTCCACTCGGGCCCTTCCAGCCATTCCTTGAGATCCTCGAAGGTGAACGAGTCGGCGACTTCGAACCTCTGCTCGACGAACCCGGATGGCTCCGGACCCTCTTCGGTCGTCTTCATGAACTCAGGGATTCCGGTCTCCGAGGCCTCGGTGCTCGTGCGCTGCCAGTCGGCCATGACTGGAATGGTCGCGGCGCGCTCGGGCAGAGCGTCGAGTTCGTCGGTGCCCGCCAGATGCCACCAGCGGATGTTCAACACCGTCATGGCGGTGGGAATGAACATCGCGAACACGAGCACGATCTGCAGGAACCAACGCAGCCACCCCAGACCCATGCCGACCCTGGGCGAGAACGACTCCTCGTAGGCCTCACCGTAATCTCGCCCGCCCGTCGTGGGAGTCCCCCACATACCGAACGCACCGAACGTGAGCACGAGGCTCACCAGTAGGAACGCGACGGCGAGCGTGGCGGGGATCCAATGCACGTCGTCGAAGATCGGCAGGAGCCCGAAGAACCAAAACCCCCATGCCACGCACGCGAGCACAAGGTGGGCCACTATGAGGATACTGGCGGCGCGCAGACCGCTGCCGCGACTCATCGCAGCGAGATTGATCCTAGGCATTCGCATGCTGCATCACCTTAACGAAGCACGTGCCCCCGTGAAAAGCTTGGCGCTCTGAACGGCCCGAACTCGGCGCCGGAGTCGCGGCTCCGATCTCGCCAGACCACTATCGCAAGGTCAATGCCGGAGCGAGTTGATTCTGAACTTCTCACACGCGGCATTAGAACGTCTCCTTCGCAGCGGCCTCTCGCACTCTTACGAGAAACCCAGCAAGGTCAATGACGCGCGGCTCAAGGACTCCCACCACGAGGGAAGTCGCGGGAAGGCCAGGTTTATTTCTCCGCGTGAACAATCCGGAAACAGTGCCGTCGCGCAAAGTGATCGTCAGGAGTAGCCGCCCGGGTTTTACTGGTAAACGGCGGCGATTGGCTAACACGTTTATCGCGGCAATCTCGCGCCAGGGAACAGAGAAGAGTAGGACGTCTACCCCGCTGCTGCGGCGAAACGACCGGATCTCGCCTCGCGTGATCACCAGGCGCGGCTTGGCTGCAGGCAACACGAATGTCCAACATGCGGCAGCGACCAATGCCTGCAGGAGGATCAGCAGAAACGCGCAGCCGATCACCAGGGTAGCGAAGCTCATGAACGAGGGATTTGCTAACGGATTCCACGTCGAGACCGGCGTGAAAAGGAACAGGAGCGAGAGCAGGGCGACGAGGGCCCATGCTCCGATTGCGTGAAGGGCCGTCTTGCCGGGACTGATGGGGAACGATATTTCTCCGGTACGGGTCATCTCTTCGACCCAACTGTGAATGCGGCGCGAATCGACGGAACGGAGGATCTCACCCGTGTCTCTTTCGAACTTTGAAATTCGACGCGGGGAGTTTCGCGCTCGTCGCAACGGTTCATCTGTCACCCGCTTATCGTACTCACCTGCCTACCCACTTCCGCCGTAGCACCCCCGAACAACGAAGAAAAGCGACTCTTTGCCCTTGCTCGTTTCGACGCACCTCACTATAGTTAAGCACTCCCTCAATTAAGGAGCAGATGAATTGGAAGGGCGTGACTCGTTGAGCCTCATCTTCACCGCATTGGCCGATCCAACGCGGCGAGCGATCTTGTCTCGACTCGCCAAGGGACCGGCCACCGTCGGCGAAGTGGCGCAGCCATTCGAAATCAGCGCTCCCGCGGTCTCTCAACACCTCAAAGTGCTCGAGCGGGCCAATCTCGTATCGCGCACCGCCCGGGCGCAGTGGCGAACACTGACGTTACAGGTCGACTCACTGGATGAGATCTCAACCTGGATCGATACCCAGCGCCGCGAATGGGAATCTCGCCTCGATTCCCTTGAGAATCACCTCGAAGAAATGAAGAGCCAACCAGAAGAATAGGAACAGCACGATGAATCCGACCAGCAACGCATCTCAGAATCCTGAATTCACTATTACCCGCAGATTCAATGCGCCTCGTGAACTAGTGTGGCGCGCCTGGACGGAAGAGTCGGAACTAGCGCAGTGGTTGCGCCCGTTCGGGGTGAGCACCGAGTCGGTCTCCTTCGATGTACGAGTGGGCGGAACGTATCGGTACGTGATGGTCAACGACGAGACTGGAGAAGAGTATCCAACAGGTGGCGAGTTCCTCGAAGTCGAGCCCCTGGATCGTTTAGTGTTCACGTGGGGTGAACCCGGCGCCCCCGTCGATGACTCACCGGTCATCACGCTCACCTTTATCAGTGAAGGTGAACGCACAGAACTCATTTTCCATCTTCGCGGATACGCCGGAGAGCCCGGCGACGGCTTCGTCTATGACGGATGGGCCGAAGCCCTCACGAACTTCGGGAAGCACCTCGCGGGCGAGCCGCTGGGATAGCCCTACTCCGGGCGCGTTGAGCCGTCAGAAACTGAGCGCCGACACCCATCCGATTCGAGCGGCCGCAATGTGACAACCGCCCGGGCGAAGGAGCCGGGCGCGCGCACCGTATCCACTGGCCTCACCTCTGCGATCTCGAGGGCGCGTGAGGCTGCGCGAAGCGCATCGAGCGCCGCGGTGACTCGGGCAGCGGAGCGTCCCGGGAATCAGCCCGATCATTACTGCCCTGCCTCGAGAGCAGGGTCGGCCAAAAACGCCCCGGTCTGGTGTATCCGGGCGACATAGCGGGCGAGCACGTCGGCCTCGATGTTCACCAAGCCGCCCTCAGCGAGGTTCCCCAGTGTCGTAGACGCGAGCGTCGCCGGGATGAGGGAGACTCCGAAGGAGTCCGGCCCCACGGTGGTGACGGTGAGCGAAACGCCGGAGACAGTGATCGCGCCCTTCTCGGCGATCAGCGGTGCGAGGGCGGGGTCCATCGTGAACACGAGGTCTACCCAGCCTCCCCCCTCGCGGCGGCTGCGCAATACGCCCACGCCGTCGACATGACCCTGGACGATGTGACCTCCCAGGCGGGCGTCTGCGCGCAACGCCCGCTCGAGGTTCACGCGGGCGCCCGCG
>DATGUB010000133.1:0-7865 GCA_035301585.1 Beutenbergiaceae bacterium
CCCTGTTCGAGGCCGCGCACGGGATCGTCGCCGATGCCGGGTTCGCGAGCGCGAGCGTGAAGGCGATCGCCGAGGCCGCAGGCGTGAGTGCCGGCACGGTGTACACCTACTTCGGTTCCCGGGAGGAACTCCTCGTTCAGGTGTTCCGCGCGGCCGCGGGCAGAGAGCTCGATCAGGTCCGCCGCGCCGTCGCCGCGGCGGGCGAGGAACCCGGCAGCGGGCGCGCGCAGCGGGAGATCTCCGCCCTCGTAGGAACCTTCGCGCCCCGCGCACTTGCCGGGCGCACCCTCGCGTGGGCGCTACTCATCGAACCCGCGGGGGAACGCATCGACGCCGAACGCCTCACCCACCGGCGCGCCTACGCAAGGGAGATGGAAGCGATCGTCACCCGCGGCATCGCGGCCGGGGAACTTCCCCAGCAGGATCCGCGGATCGTTGGGCCGGGCCTCATCGGGCTCATCAGCGAGGCGCTCACCGGGCCACTCTCCCCCGAGGGGGCCGTGCCCGCGGAGCATCTCATCACGGCGGTTATCGACATGTGCCTGCGGGCAGTAGGAGGAACACCATGACCACCCACGACGTGACGAACCAAGCGCCGCCGCGCGCGGACATCAACGAATTCACCACGAACCTGCCCCTGGTGGAGGGGGTGAAGCGGTACGACGCCGAATGGGCACTTCCCGACCTCGAGGTCACCGGGGAGCTCGTCGGCCGCGCCAATTTCCAGCGGGATGCGCGCCTCGCGCACGAATTCCCGCCGACGTTGCACACCCACGACGCCCACGGGCACCGGATCGACGAGGTGGAGTATCACCCCGCCTACCACCGCATCCTGGGCGCAGCGGTCGCCGCGGGCGCGCACACGAGCGCGTGGACGGAACCGCGGCCCGGGGCGAACGTCGCCCGCGCAGCGCAGTTCATGCTCTTCGCCCAGGTCGAACCTGGGCACGCCTGCCCGATCTCGATGACCCACGCCGTGGTTCCCTCCCTGCGCTTCTCCCCGGAGATCGCTCAGGAGTGGTTCCCGCGGGTTGCCAGCAGATCCTACGATCCCGCGCTCGCCGAGGGGAAGGCCGGGGCGATCTTCGGGATGGCGATGACGGAGAAGCAGGGAGGTTCCGACGTGCGCGCGAACACGACGGCGGCGTCGCCGGCCGGGGACGGCACGTGGATGCTCACGGGCCACAAGTGGTTCTGCTCCGCGCCGATGTCCGATGCGTTCCTCGTGCTCGCGCAGGCACCGGGGGGATTGAGTTGTTTCCTCGTGCCGCGGGTCCTTCCCGGCGGGGAGCGGAACCCGTTCGCGATCCAGCGGCTGAAGAACAAGCTCGGCAACAGGTCGAACGCCTCCGGCGAGGTGGAGTTCTCCGGTACCACCGGATGGCTCGTGGGCGAGGAGGGCCGCGGGGTGCGCACGATCATCGAGATGGTTGCCCGCACCCGGCTCGATAACGTCTTCGGCGCGGCGGCGGGGATGCGCCAGGCCCTCGCGGAGGCGCTGTGGCACGCGCGGCACCGGAAGGTCTTCGGCGCGCTCCTCATCGACCAGCCCGCGATGGCGGGCGTGTTGGCCGACCTCGCCCTGGAATCCGAGGCGGCGACGGCGACGGCGATGCGCCTCGCCCGTGCCCACGACGAGGACGCGCCGGACACCGATGCCGCCTTCCGCCGGCTCGCGACGGCGGTGAGTAAGTACTGGGTGACCAAGCGCGGGCCCGAGCATGCCTATGAGGCGATGGAGTGTCTCGGGGGCAACGGGTACGTGGAAGATTTACCCCTCGCACGCCGGTACCGGGAACAGCCCGTGATGGCGATCTGGGAGGGGTCGGGCAACGTCATCGCCCTCGACGTGCTGCGTGCCCTCGTGCGCGATCCGGACTCCCTCCATGCCTTCGACGCCGAAGTCTCCCGCGCCGAGGGCGGCCACCCACTGCTCGATGCCCACCTGGAGCGCACCCGCACCTTTGCCGAGCAGATGGCGCGCCTCGCCGCTGCGGGTGACCCGGCGGCGCAGGTGCGGGCGCGGGCGCTGGTTGAGGATCTCGCCCTCGCGCTGCAGGCCTCCCTCCTCGCCCGGGAGGCACCAACAGCGGTGTCGAGCGCGTTCATCGAGAGCCGGTTGGGAACGCGCGGGCACATGTACGGCGTGCTCGGCGAGGGCACGGACACGGCTGCGATCCTCACGCGGCACTGAGCCGCGCGGAGCCGGCGTCAGTCCGCGGGCGCGCTGAGGCCCTCGTTGATGGCGTGCAGCGCCTCGGGGGGTACCATCCCGAACGTGACCGTGGCGATCTGCACGAGGGTCATCTCGCGGGCGTCCGGTGGCAGCGGGCCGTCGACGATCGGGCCGAGCACGCCCCGGGCGACCTCCCGGTAGGCGGGGTCGTCGAGGATCTGCGCCACCGTGAGCGTCGCTACCGGCGTGCCCTCGAAGGTCGCGGGATCGAAGGTCACCGGCGGCGGCTGCGATGCGTCCTCGCCGCCGGCGTCGCCCGCGCCCGCCGTACCAGGTCCCGCGCCGGCGAGCACGAGGTGCGATTCGTCCACGGGCCCGCTCGCGGGGAGCCCGAGGCGCACGTACTGTTCGGGCGGGGCGTGGTTCGCCCGCATGAGCTCCACGAGGAGGCCGGCCATACGCAACTCCACATCGGCGTCGTCGAGCGGATTGAGTTGCTGCGGATCGGTTTCGAGATCGAAGAGCAGGTGCCCGAACGCGGCCGGGTTCGTCGGCGCGAACGCGGGGACTTTGAGCACGGGCATGTCTTTGGTGAACGGCAGCGGCGGGAGCAGTTCGGCCTCCCGGAGGGCTTCGCTCGTGAACCGCCCGCGCATGTTCGTGGGCATGAGGGTGTATTCACTCAGGGGTTGGTTGTCGGCGGTGACGCAGGCGCGCATGTACACGTAGCGCCCGTCGGTGACGTTCACGTGCCCGCCGTGGATACCGAACAGCGCCGCTTCCCGCTCCCCCTCGCTCCCTTCGCGCAGGCTCGGGAGCGGCCGGCCTTCCATGTCGCCGGTGAGGCCGAGCCCGAACAGGTCGAGCAGGGTGGGGCCGAGATCGATCGTCTGCACCAGGCCCCGTTCGCGTTCCCCGGCACGATTCTCGCGCGGGTCCCACACGAACAGCGGCGTGTGGATGGTCTCGTCGTAGAACGGGGGCACGTTCTTGCCGAGCCATTCGTGCTCGCCCAGCAGCAGCCCGTGATCGGTGCACACGATGAGGGCCGTGTCCTCCCACATGTCGTGGGCGTCCATCGCGTCGAGTACCCGGCCGAGGTTGGCGTCGCACATCGATAGCAGCGCCTGGTAGCGGCGGCGCAGGTGCGCGAGTTCCTCCTCGGACTCGGTGATCTGCTTGTAATCGGGCCAATCGAATTCGCGATCAAGGGAGTCCTGCCCGTACAGCCGGTGGTAGTCGGCGTAGGAGAAGAACGGTTCGTGGGGGTCGAAGGTCTCGATCTGCACGAACCAGTCCTGCTCAGCGGCGTTCGTGTTGATGAAGTGCAGGCCCGCGTCGAAGGTGAGGGTCTGGGGATGGTCGGCCTCGTCGGCCATGTAGGTGCGATTGATGGCGTCTTGACGGCGCAGCTCGTGGTTGGATGCGTACGGCGCGATATGGCTGAGGTCGGGATCGGCGACGTGGCCCTTCCACTCGTCACCCTCCTGGCCGCGGAAGAATTCGAAGGTGCGAAACCGGGGGTGGTAGGTGGCCCCGCCGTCGAGCCAGTAGTGCTGGTGGTCGGTGACGAGGTGGGTGTACACGCCCGCGTCGGTGAGCAGCTGCGGGACCGAATCGTCGAAGGGTTCCAGCGGACCCCAACCGCGGTGGAGGAAGTTGTACCGCCCGGTGTGCATCTCCCGGCGCGCGGGCATGCAGGGCATCGAGCCGCCGTAGCAGTTCTCGTACGTCACGGAGCGCGCGGCGAGCCGTTCGAAGTTCGGGGCGTGGACCCCTTCCGCCCCGTACGGGGGGAGGAATTTGCGGTTGAGGGTATCGAACATGACGACGATAGCGCGCAATGAAGCTCCTTAACGGACGTGTTTGATTCGATAGACGGCAAGGGAACCGCCGATCATGATGAGCGCCGCGACGAGGTAGAGCTCGGTGAATCCGGCGATGCCGAGCACGATCCACCCGACGACGGGGGCGATGGGAACGTGGTGGGCGGAGTTGAGGATCCCCAGGTCTCGGGCCCGGCTGCGGGGGTTGGGCAGGGTGTCGGTGACGAGCGCCTGGTCCACGGAGAGGAACATCCCGAAGCCCGCCCCGAGGAGCATCGCGGCCACGATCGCGCTGTTCCACGTGGGAACGAACGCGAGGCACAGCGCGGCGGCCGCCTGCAGGGCCCCGGCGATCGCGACGAAGATCCGCCGGATGTGCACGCGGTCGGAGATCCACCCGCCGAACCACGTGGCGACGCCGCTCGTGGCGAGGTAGATGAGCACGAGGATCATCAGCGCCCCATCGGGGTCGGGCAGGTGTAACTCGTCGGCGAGGAAGTACAGCAGGTACGTCGTGCCCACGAGGTTCCCGGCGTTGATGAGCACGCGGGAGACGACCGCCCAGTTGAAGTCCCGGTACTTCGGATCGGTGGGCCGGAAGGGGGGAAGTTTCTCGTCCTTCGTGACCGGTGGGAGCGGGGGTTCCTTCGCGAGCAGGAGGAACGGCAACGGGGTGAGCATCGCGATTCCCGCCACGGCGGCCCAGCTCGCTCCGATGCCGGTGACGAGTTCGGTCACGAGCACCATTCCCCCGGCGAGGGCGATCACTTGCGGGATGCCCATCGCCGCCGAGGCCCGCCCGCGCTGGTTCACCGGTACTTGGTCGGCGATCATCGCCGAGAGCGAGACGAGGATCATCGCCTTGCCCACCGCGACGAGGAAGATGAGCCCGGCCACGACCACGACGGAGGTCTGCAGGCCGACGAGCGCGAACGGGATCCCGGCGACGAAGAAGCCCGCGAGTGCCCAGGAACGCCGCCGCCCGAACGCGAGGTTCGTGCGGTCGCTGAGCGCCCCGATGAGGGGGATCCCCACGAGGATGACGACGGCGATCTCGGCGATGAGGAAGGAGCTCACCCCGACCTTGTGCTCGGGGCTGAGCACGCTCGCGAGCTTCACCACCATGAACTGCCCCGGGAGCATCACCAGGAGCCAGAACCCGAACCAGGCGGCGGCGAAGCCGAGCAGCCACGCCCCGGACACCGGGCGGATGGGGTCGGTGGAGTTTCGCGCGTCGATCGCTTGAGGGTCCGTCATTGCACCTTCTTTCGCAGACCCATCGTACGCGCTAATTCGCAGGCGGTGCGCCCACGTGGGCCGGGCTACAGCACCTTGTCGAGGAAGGCCCGGGTGCGGGCCTCTTTCGGGGCGGCGAAAATGTTTGCCGGGGTGTCTACTTCGACGATCACGCCGTCGTCCATGAAGACGACCCGGTCCGCCACCTCGCGGGCGAAGCCCATTTCGTGGGTGACGACGACCATCGTCATCCCCTCCTTGGCGAGGTCCTTCATCACCGCGAGCACCTCTCCCACGAGTTCGGGGTCGAGCGCCGAGGTGGGCTCGTCGAAGAGCATGATCTTCGGTTCCATCGCCAGCGCCCGAGCGATCGCGACACGCTGCTGTTGCCCGCCGGAGAGGCGGCGCGGGTACTCGTTCTCCTTCTCGGCGAGCCCGACCTTGTGCAGGAGCGCGACCCCGCGTTCGTGGGCGGCCTTCTTACCGAGTCTGCGGACCATCATCGGCGCGAGCATGACGTTCTCGATCACCGATTTGTGGGGGAAGAGGTTGAACTGTTGGAAGACCATTCCGATCTCGGCGCGCACGCCGTCGATGCGGGTCTTGCGGTCGGTCAGGTGCCGACCGTCGATGACGATTTCGCCCCCGTTGCTCTCCTCGAGCCGGTTCAGGCAGCGCAGCAGCGTGCTCTTCCCGGACCCGGACGGTCCGATGACGCACACCACTTCACCGTTCTCGACGTGGAAGTCGATGCCGGTGAGCACCTCGTTGGCCCCGAAGGACTTGTGCAGGTTCTTGACCTCGATCATCATGAGCGGGCCTCCAAATGCTTCTCCGTGATCCTCAGGATCAACGAGAGGGTGAGCGTGATAGCTAAGTAGAACACCGCGACGAGGGTGTAGATCTCGACCGCATTGAAGTGGTTCGAGGCGATGGTGCGGCTCTGGAAGAGCAGCTCGGGCACGAGGATGACCGAGAGCAGCGAGGTGTCTTTGATGCTGATGATGAACTGGTTGCCCAGCGGCGGGATCATCCGCCGGAACGCTTGGGGCCACACCACTTTGATCATCGTGATGTGGTGGCTCATCCCTAGGGATCGGCCTGCTTCCATCTGACCGTCATCGATCGATTGCACGGCACCGCGCACGATCTCGGCGATGTAGGCCCCGGAGTTGATCCCGATGACGATGATTCCGGCGAGGAGGGAGGGCAGCGTGTATTTGATGATCAGCGGCAGCGCGTAGAACAGCCAGATCGCTTGCACCAGCAGCGGCGTGCCGCGGATGACTTCGATGTAGGCGATCGAGATCCAGTTGAACGGTTTGAAGCGGCTGATCCGCCCGAGCCCGAAGATCGCGCCGAGCACGAATCCGATGAGGAGACCGGTAACGGAGACGAGCAGGGTGTACCAGAGCCCGGTCAGGAGCTGGGGTACGAAGTCCAGGACCCCGACCCAGTTGAAGTCCCACAGCGTTCTCATTCACGTACCTTACGTTCGAGGGAGCGTTTTCAGCGCTCAGGTTTTTGGGGGAGCCCCGGGCTTGCCTGGGGCTCCCCCAATCGGGTTAACGCTGCGGATCAGCCGACCTGGGAGTCCGCGAGCTCATCGAGCCACTCGGGCTCGGAGCCGAACCACTCTTCGTAGATGTCGCTGTAGGTGCCGTCGTCGATCATTTCCGCGAGCGCATCGTTCATCGCGGCAACGAGGTCATCATTGCCCTGGGCGACGGCGATGCCGTAGTCCTGGGCCTCGAGCAGGTCACCCACGACCTTGAGGCTGTCCTCCCCGGCGGTGAGGATGTAGTATTCAACGTTCGGAGCGTCATAGAGGACGGCGTCCGATCCGCCTCCCTCGACCGAGAGGTAGGCCTGGTCGAGCTGTTCGTAGGTGTTCGGGGTGGCGCCCTCGATATTCTCTTCGATGTAGTCGGCGCTCGTGGAGCCGAGTCGGGTGGCGATCTTCTTGCCCTCGAGATCCTCCACGTTGTCGATGTCGTCGTTATCGACGCTCACCGCGATGCGCAGACCGGACTTGTAGTACGGGCTCGTGAAGTCGACGACCTCGGCGCGTTCGTCGGTGATCGTCATCCCGGCGATGGCGATATCGAAGGTTCCGGTCTGCAGGCCGGGGATCATTCCGTCGAAGTTCGTCGTCTGCAGGTCAATCTCGAAACCGACCTTATCGGCGATGCCGTTGATGATGTCGATGTCGAAACCCACGTACTCGCCGTCTTCTTCGAACTCGAACGGTACGAAGGAGTTGTCCGTCACGACGACGTAGGAGTCATCGATCTCGCCGGCGGCTGCATCGCCCCCGCCCTCGCCGTCACCGCCTCCGTCCGTGCCACCGTCATCGTTGCCACCGCCACCGCAGGCGGCGAGCGAGAGAGCAAAGACCGCACTCGCGGCAACTATCGACAAACGTTTAGAGGATCGCACAAAAGTGTCCTTCCGTCGGGATCGGCATGACGCCAAAGTATTGCTTCAAGCTATAGGTAGCGTTTTGCCATGTCAACGCAAAGGATCCGGCGGCGCACAATCGTTATCGATAACTTATCAACGCGGGTCATTTCCTCAGGCCGGGAACAAGGCATCGGAACTGAATCGCCGTTTACTGATCGTTGAAG
>DATGUB010000134.1:0-8096 GCA_035301585.1 Beutenbergiaceae bacterium
TTCTCAGCCTCGGCAGGCACGTCGGGAGCCTCAGCGGTTTGCTCAACCGGCGTCTCATCAACCGCGGCAGGGTCGGGCTGCACATACGGCTCGGCCAACTTACGGCGAGCCTCTGCCTTGAGCGTATAGGCCGGCGGAGGCACGGGAACAGGAGTCCACGAATCGTCCTCCTGCTTCGCCGGGTCAACTTCAACGCGCAGGCTCGGCGCACCCTTGCTTGCGCTCTCATTCGCAGCTTCTTCCTCGGTGTGCGCGCTCCCGGCGCTCTCCTTCGCGGAAGGAGACGGAGTGGAGGCACGCTTCGTGGCTGGCTTCCCAGTCTTAGGCACAATCCCGGCGCGCGCCTCGGCGATCCGGACCTGTTCCGCAAGCTCCCCGTCAGCCTTGGCCCCTGCAGCGGCGGCACGGCGACCAAGTTCCACTGCCCCGACGGTCAGCGCGGTCAAGAGAGTCGGTATCGCCCAGGGGAAACTGACCATCGCGGTAAGAATCCAGCCAGAAATCGTCAGCGCACCTAAAACGCTGAGCAGGAGCATGCGCCGTTTGGCAGCGGCCACGCGTCTGCTCGCAGCTGCGGCCCGAGCAGCACGCGCTGCGGCCACGCGGCGAGCGTCAGCGGCAGCGAGTTTGCGGACCACAGGCGTATTCATCTGGTTCTCCGATTTTCGTGGTGGGTGTATGTACATCCGACTGGTGGAAACTGCCTTTTTTGGTTCCCGCCCCGCCGTCGCGATGATCTGCAGATTGCCAGAAAAACGATCTTCAATTCTTGCTTCTGCAACCACCTGCGCCGAACGGATCAGCGAGGGAAGTAAATACACAAAGAACAGCGTGAGTATCGCCAACATTATGTAGCCGTCGAATCCCACGTATTGACCGTAGAACGGGATGGGACTCGCATCGGTTAAGCGTCCGGCGTGTCGGGGCAGTTGCCAGGAAATTTCTCCGCAACCCGCCGCTTTCGCCGCCGTTTTCCACAGCGGCCACAAGGAGTGGGCGGTTCAGGCAGGCCACACCTGGTCGACGAGCGAACTCGTCTCTTCCGCGACCAATGCGAACGAACGGTGGTCCCGCCATGCGCCGTCGATGAAGATGTACCTCTCCCGCACGCCCTCCTCGCGGAACCCGAGCTTCTCCACCACCCGCAGGCTCGCAGAGTTCTCGGGGCGGATGTTGATCTCCACGCGGTGCAGGCCCAGGTCCCCGAACGCGAAGTCGGTGACCACGGCGACCGCCCGCGGCGTGATGCCCTCCCCCGCGCGCTGATGGCTCACCCAATACCCGATCGTCCCCGAACGTGTCGCTCCCCAAGAGATATGGCTGAGCGTGATGTGGCCGAGGATCGGCCCGCCTTCGGTGATGACCCACGCGAACGAGGTCTGTTCGCGAGCGGCCTTCGCCTGCGCGCGGACGTACTCGTAGAACGTCGGCAGGTTTTCCGGGCCGCGCGGATCCTGCGATTCCCATGGCGATAGCCAATCGCGGTTCTCCCACCGCAACGCATTCCATTCATCCTTGTCTTTCCGCCCGAGCGGGCGCAACACAAGGCCCGCGCCGGAAAGAGTCACCATTCGGAAAGCACCATGCAGTTAAGCATTGCCCCCGGGTCGAGGACCTCGCGATGCGGAGGGATGATCAGCAGGGCATTCGCCTTCGCCAACGCGGACATGTGCGCCGCCCCGACCGGCCCGGTCGGCGTGACGTCGTACTCCCCGGACCGCCCCGAGAGCCGGGCGGGAACGAACTCGCGCCGGCCCGCGGGTGAGCGCCATGGGGAGGCGAGTCGGGCCGATACGGTGGGGCGGTAGATCTCCGCGTACCCCGCCATGACCAGCAGCGCGGGCCGCACGAAAACCTCGAAGCCGATCTGCGCGCTCACGGGGTCACCGGGAAGGCACAGGATGGGCGTGGCGTCATCGAACTCTCCGACACCGAACTGCCGTCCGGGCGCGATGAGGACGTTGTCGAACCGGACGGTGCCGAGCGGGCTGAGCACGTCTTTCACCGTGTCGTTCGCCCCGTAGCTCAAGCCGCCGGTGGTGATGATGAGATCCGCCCGGACGAGCTGATCCTCGAGCGTCTCCCGCAGGTGGGTGTGCTCGTCGGGCACCGCTGCGACCCGGAACGTCGACCCGCCAGCTGCTTGCACCGCCGTCGCCAATGCGTGACCGTTGGCGTCGAAGACGTCCCCGTCGCTGCCCGGGCGCCCGGGTTCGATCAACTCATCGCCGACGGACACGACGACGACGCGCGGGCGTGGGTGCACCGTCACGCGGTTCCGGCCGATCCCCGCGAGCAGCGCGATGTGGCGGGCATCGATGCGCACTCCGGCGCTCAGCGCCACCTCACCGCTCGCGATGTCCGCCGCGGCGGGGCGGATGTTCTCCCCCGGCGCGGCCCCGCGAAAAATGCTGACGACGGCGTCGCCGCGGTCGGTGTCATCGAGCGCGATCACTGCGTCCGCCCCCGCGGGAACAGGAGCTCCGGAGGCGATGCGCACGGCGGTGAGATCCACGATCGCCCCAGGGTTGGTCGCCCCTGCCCGCAGGTCGTCGAGCACGCGGAGCTGGACGGGATTGGTCGTCCCCGCCCCTTCGACGTCCCTGCTGCGAACGGCGTAGCCGTCCTGACCGGCGAGGTCGCGGGCGGGCACATCGATGTCGCTGTACACGTCCTGGGCGAGCACGCACCCGACGGCGTCGGCGAGGCGTACCTCCAGTGGAGGCAACGGGCGGGCGACATCGAGCACCCGCGTGAGGTGGTCCGGCACTTCGGTCATAGTCCGCTAGTCCGCCAAGTACTCGTGGAGCCACGCCCGAAGGTCCGGGCCGAGGTCGGGGCGATCGAGGGCGAGCTGGACGACGGCCTTGAGGTAGTCGAGGCGGTCGCCGGTATCGTAGCGCTTGCCGCGGAAGACCACCCCGTGCACCCCGCCGCCCTCGTCAGCGGGCATGTTCGCGAGCTCGGCGAGTGCATCGGTGAGCTGGATCTCCCCGCCACGGCCGGGGCCGGTGCGGTCGAGCACCTCGAAGACCGCCGGGTGCAGCACGTAGCGGCCGATCATCGCGAGGTTCGAGGGCGCCTCGCTCGGTTCGGGCTTCTCGACCATCGAGGTCACCCGGTGCACCTCGGCGCTCACGCCATCCACCGGATCCGCGGGCGCGACCTCGGCGCACCCGTACAGCGAAATCTGCTCCTCGGGGACTTCCATCAGGGCGATGACGGAGCCACCCAGTTGCTCCTGCGCTTTCACCATGTCGGGCAGGATCGGGTGACGCTCGTCAATGAGGTCATCCCCGAGTTGCACCGCGAACGGTTCACCGGCGACGTGGGCGCGAGCGGCGTTGACGGCGTGCCCCAGGCCGAGCGGCACTCCTTGGCGCACGTAATGGATGTTTGCGAGCCCGGTGGAGGCGTTCACCTTCGCCAAGCGGTCGGAGTCGCCCTTCGCTTCGAGGTTCTGCTCGAGCTCCACCACGTGGTCGAAGTGGTTCTCGATCGCTTCCTTTCCTCGACCCGTAACCATGAGGACGTCGGTCAGCCCGGCAGCCACCGCTTCCTCGACGACGTACTGGATCGCGGGGGTGTCGACGACGGGGAGCATCTCCTTAGGGATGGCCTTCGTCGCGGGCGCGAACCGGGTGCCAAGACCAGCCACGGGTATGACAACTTTTGAAATTTCAGACATGCTCTGAGCCTACCGCCGCAACCCCGTCTCTAGCTCGCCGAACGGTTCGCCCGCGCATTCCACATATGAACGGCCCGGGATATGAACGGCCCGGGTATGAACAGCACAGGCGCGCACCCTATTCTCATATCGTGGTACGTCCGCGCAAGGCCCCCAGTTACGGTGGCGTAGATGCGCGCGCTGGGGCACAGTGGAACCATGTGGACACCGCAAGGATCACTCGCCATTGGTGACGACGTGGAAATCGACGATGCGAAAGCACTCATTCGCGCGGAGATACGCGCGCATCGCAAGTCGCGTTCATCGAAACTCGCGCTCGACGCGGGAAAAGCTATCGCCGCACACGTCACGGAGCTGCTCGACGGCGTCGATGTCGTCGCTGCCTTCGCTTCCCAGCCCTCCGAGCCGGATATGACTCCCATCCTGTCTGCGCTGCATGAGGCGGGCTGCGAGATCCGGCTCCCCCAACTGGGCCCTGGGCTCACTCGCGCCTGGGCGCGCTACACCCCCGGCGATGCTCTGACGGAGCAGGCCCCCGGCCGACCGCCGGCACCGCTCGGCCCCTCGTTACCTGAAGAATCGTTGGCGGAGGCCGACCTCGTGCTCGCACCGGCGCTCGCGGTCGACACCCGCGGGAATCGTCTTGGCCAAGGTGGGGGCTGGTACGACCGCGCGCTGCAGCACAAGCGCCCGACCACGCCGGTGTATGCGGTGATTTTCGCCGACGAGTTCACTGAATCGGAGCTCCCCACTGCTGACCACGACCAGCGCATCGACGGGGTCATCACCCCCGACGCGTTCGTTCACCTCGGCGCCGCCGACCATTAACGCAAGGCCGGTGTTGGCTAATTTCCTCTCGTGTGCCATCATGACATCAAGTCAGATCGAGAGGACCAAGATGGTTGCACTTTCCACCTTGCTGCGCACGGCCACCCGCCCCCAGCACGAGCACGCAGAGACCCGTTCCTTCGTCACCGACCTCATGGGCGGTTCGTTGAGCAGATCCGCATACCTGGATCTCGCGCGCCAGCACTACGTCATCTACTCGAACCTCGAAGGGACTGCTGAGCGGTTCGCTGACGATCCGTTCGTCGGACGGTTCGTCATGCCCGAAGTGCTGCGCCTCGACGCTATCCGTGCCGATCTACGCACTCTGTGCGGCGAAGACTGGCGAAGCGGGATCGTGCCGCTGGCCGCGACTGATGAGTACGCCCAGCGCCTTGCGGCGATCACCGACCCCGCGCACTTCCTCGCGCACGCCTACACCCGCTACCTCGGCGACCTGTCAGGTGGGCAGGCCATCGCAGCGATGCTCAAGCGCCACTACGGCTTCACCGCTGAAGAACTCACCTTCTATAAATTCAACGTGGGCAAGATCAAGGTCTTCAAAGACCGCTACCGGGAAATGATGGACGCCGTGCCCTTCTCCCCCGATCAGGCGCAGGAGGCCGCCGCAGAAGCGCAGGTCGCGTTCGATCTCAACGCCGCGGTGTTCATGGAACTCGGCGCGCTCCATCCGGCTACGGCGCTCGTATAGCCCGAGCGATCACTCCCCGGGCGGCAGTAGCATCTGCGTGTCCTTCGCCGCGGCCGCAACCGCGTCGCGGCTGAAGTTCCACGGGAAGGTCTCCCCCGCTGCCCACGCGGAGAATTGATCCGAGTAGTTCTTCGACATCGGATGCCCGGAGTTCCCGGTGAGATTCACCCACGTCGCCTCATCGAGCCCGGACATGTCGACAGCCATTCGCATCGAGGGTACCGCGGTGACCGTGAACGATGGGAACCGTTCGTCCGGCCATGACGACGCGTCCCAACCGTTCGCGTTGACGATGGACGAGCCCCCGGAAACGCCGATCGGCGTCGGGTTGACGAGGCTTCGCACCACGCCCGGGATGTCTTCCCCGCCGAGAACCGCGTGGGTAGGCGCCGCGTCGTGCAACTCACCCCAGCTCCACTTCTTCGGGTCCTTGCCGATGAGCACCGTGAGCTGGGTGCGGGCGTCGGTGAGCGCGGTGTGCAGGATCTCGTCGCGGCTCTCGACGACGTTGATCGTCGCGCGGTCATCCCACCACAGGTTCGTTTCGTCCTCCAATAGGTGCCGGATGGCCTCCAACCACTGGGAACCACCCGTGGGGCGCTGCGATTCGGGGAGTTGGTCCCAGAACGTGAGCCTCAGCAGGTTCGTCCACACCGCGGAGAAGTAGGCGGCTGCGGCAGAATCGGCGTCGGCGCGCATGTCCCAATCGTCGAACAGCTCCATGGCCTCGGCAACGAAGGGGTCGTCCACCTCGATCTCCTGCAGCGCGGGCAGGAGCATCTCCGCATAGGGGTTGATGTCGATGAGGTGGAGATCATTCATATCCGCCAACGTGAACTTCTCGCCGCTTGCGATCTGGTCTTCGATCGCGTCCCGGATCGCCTGGCTCCGGTAGCCGTAGTCGTGGTCCCGGCTGAGGAATGGCGTGTCCCCCGGAGCGTGCACCGGCTGATTCGCGGTGACGATGAAGCCCTCCTCGGGGTTGACGACGGCGGGCATCTCCTCGGGCGGGACGTAGCCTTGCCAATCGAACTCGGAATCCCACCCGGGCCTCGGCCAGCGGCCATCGCTGGGCACCTCGCCCGAGACCTTGTTCCGTAGCGGAACCTTGCCGGGCGCCTGGTACCCGATGTCGCCGTCGGTGGTCGCCCAGACGATGTTCTGACTCGGCACTTCAAAGAGCTCGGCCGCGTGGGCGATGTCCTCGGCATTCTTCGCCTTGCCGATCGCGAAGAGCGCATCCCCTGTTTGACCCGGGGTGAGCGCGGTCCACGCGAGCGACACCGCGAGCGATCCGCTCGGTTCCGGGGCCGTCTCGATGGGAGAGAAGATCGCGGAGTTCGCTCCCGCCATCGCATCGGACAGCAGCGGGCCGTGGTGAGTCTCGCGGACCGTGATCGTGATGTCCTCCCCGCCATTGACCCGGATCGTTTCTTCCCGCTCCTCTAGCTCGAGCCGCTCCCCATCATGCAAATACGTGGAGTCGGGGAAGACCTTCTCGACGAACAGGTCCGTGACGTCGGGGGCGAGGTTGGTGAAACCCCACGAGAGCTCGGCGTTCCTGCCGATGACGACACCCGGCAGCCCGGCGAACGTGAAACCGGAGACTTCGTAGGGGCACTCGGGAGAGTCCTCGCGGCAGTTGAGCGACATCTGATACCAGATCCCGGGCTGCGAAATCCCCAAGTGGGGGTCGTTGGCCAGGAGCGGCATCCCGGACTCGGTGTGCTCTCCGGAGATCACCCAGCTGTTAGAGCCGAGGCCGTCCCCCTCACCGAGTGCATTCGGGACGGCGTTGAACGCGTCAGCGACCGCTGCCCACATCTGCGGGCTGAACGGGTCGTCCTGCGACGAGTTCTCACCCTGCTGCGATTGGCCCTGCTGCGATTGGCCCTGCTGCGCTTGACCCGGCTGTAGCTGACCCTGGGCCTGTTCCTGCTCCTCGCGCTCGGCCTGTTCCCGGGCTGCTTCCTCCTCGGCCGCGCGGAACTCCGCGTGGTCCTCCTGGAGTGCGGGGGTCGTGAGGATCGGGAGGTTCCTCGCCGTCGGATAGTGGGGGAAGATCTCCTCGACCATCTCCAATGCTTCCTCAGCCCCGTAGGCCGAGTTGAGGTGGCCGTAGATCGAGGCCCGGGCTAGCTCCTGATCAAAGTTCGATAACAGGTCCCACGCCATCGCCTTGAGCCACGCGAGGGAGTCGATCGGATCCCACGGCTCGATCTCGTCCAATTCCACCTGCAGGCCGAGCACGGTGTACTCCAACGCGATTTTGCCCGGGGCGAGCTTCGAGATGTAGGCGTTGACGCCGTCGGCGTACGCCTGGAGGAATTCCCGGGATTCCTGTTCCAGCAGCGACCACTCCTGCTCGGCGACCCGGCGCCAGCCCATGGTGCGGATGACTTGGTCGGCAGAGATGGCCGTGTCGTTCTCCCCCACGAGTTCCGCGAGTCGGCCCGCGGTGAGGTGACGGCGGTAGTCCATCTCGAAGAACCGGTCCTGCGCGTGCACGTAGCCCTGGGCGTAGAACAGGTCGGTGGCGTCGTCACCGTAGAGGTGGGGAACCCCGTGTTCGTCTCGGATCACCTCTACACTGGAGCCCAGGCCCGCGAGGTGGATGTCCCCCGCGTGACTGGGAAGCGGGCGGCGCAGGGCCGTAAAAACGGTAACGGTGCTCACGACGAGAAGAACGACGAGGGCCGCGGCGATCCACAGGGAAACGCGACGCATAACACTAGGCTTGCTCACGCACTTAGGTTACCTACATTTACGAACCGGCGTAGAATTATCAATTGTGCCTACTTATTCTTATGCCTGTGCCGATTGCGGGCACAAGTTCGACATCTATCAGTCCTTCTCCGAGGACTCGTTAAC
>DATGUB010000135.1:0-6095 GCA_035301585.1 Beutenbergiaceae bacterium
GTTGCCCCGTTGTCCGTGGACGTTCGTTGCACCAGGGCTAACGCCCCATAAGTTTCAAGCGCTGAGATTCCTGACCAATGGTAGAGCGTTTCTTCCCCGTCCCACCAGAGTTCGTTTCCATGAACATTGCGACCGGGAGCATCCCAAAATACCGATGCCTCATCCCATTCGCTTTCGCCATGACGCAGCCGAGCGCCTGCTTGCTTCAGTATCCGGTCTTCTTCCCCTTCAGTCGAGTACCAAATTGCCATCAGGTCGCCGTTAGGCATCTCAGTCACCGCGGGCTGATGATTGTGGCCGAAAAATGGGCCCCTAGGTGCCGTCTCGAGATTTATGAAGGAGCGAGGGCCTTCAAAGTATGGTTCCCCGTCGTCGGTAGCGTCTTCTGGCTCCACCCTTTCCTGGCTCACATCTTGAAATATCTCATCTGGATCCGGTTCAGGGAGGGGTTCTGATTGAGGAAGTTCGCCTTGCACAACTCGGAATCCGGTCGCCCAATTTCGCGTCTCGGGTACCGTGGCGGCCCGAGAAGCCGACCTCAGGTACGTGGGCCAAGCACCTTCGGTCTCCATCTGAGTTGAGTGGCTGCCTCCACGTGTCACTTTGAACTCGCCATCAACACGGCCCACGGGATCGTTTTGCGCTCCCTTTTCGTACGGCCCGTACCAATCCAACACCCACTCTTCGACCAAGCCGTGAACGTCGTGCAACCCGAACGGATTCGCGGGAGTCTGCCCGACTTGCAGAGAGACTTCTTCGTGCCCTGCACTGACACCTGGAAACCAGCTCTTTTGCTGATTCAGCCAAAATTCTTCAGGAAGTTCATCGCCCGTCCAATAGTCTGTCGTCGTGCCAGCCCGCGCGGCATATTCCCATTCCGCTTCCGTGGGCAGCCGGTAAGTAACTCCTTCTTTTTCTGACAACCATTCGGTAAACTCCACGGCGTCGTGCCAGCTGACGAAAACAACGGCCTCATCATCCTCAGAAGAGAAGCCCAACTTGTCCCTCAGGAGCGCATGGTCAGGATCGAACTCCTCGTACTGGGCATTCGTGACGGGAGTTGCAGATATCTTAAAGCCCGAAGAGATATTGACCTCGTGCTGGGGCTCCTCGTCCAAGTAACCTCGCCCATCCAGGTGGGGCTGATCGTCCCGGGGAGGGCCCGAAGTTCCTTGCAGGAAGGTCCCGGACGGGATATCAACCAGGTCCATGCCTATGGAGTTCGTGGAAACCTCAGCCGAAGCACCCTCGGTTCCAGCAGCAGCTGCTGACACCGAGAGGAGGCTACCTGCTAACGATAATGTCGCTAATACAGCTACGCGTCTTTTCGTCATTGAATCCTAATCTCTAAAACATTCGTTGTAGGTCAAGTCATCGAAACAAGCCTCTCGATGCCGTCCTCAGACTTGTACTCGTCAACGGAATACCAGGACCGGCTCCCACGCCTGTCTGGCAACTGTTAACAATAGACGCTACTGTATGAGTAAAGTAAATCTCTGGCAAACTGAACCCTTAAGCGGCGGATGTGTAATCCTGGGGTCGGCGTAGAACCAATGAGCCCAGAAATCGCTCAAAGCCTTGTAACGAATGGAGGTGCACATGGCCCTGGACGCGCTTACGTCGTCTCAGTCGGTTTCTCACTCTGCCTTGAGCGAGCAGGTGGTAGATCGGCTACGGCGACTGATCATCACTGGCGAGCTAAGCGCTGGGACACATCTCGTTGAAACACGCATCTCTGAAGCGCTCATGGTGAGCCGTGGCCCCGTACGCGACGCACTCCGGCAACTTGAGAGCGAAGGCCTCGTTGGCGCCCGTCGCGGGCGCACCTACGTCATCGGGCTCACCCAGGACGATATTGATGAGTTGTACCACCTGCGCCAGCTCATCGAGGTCGAGGCTCTACGGCTCATGATCGAGAATCCCGAGCGAGATACTCATCCTGCTCACGCTGCATTGAAGAAGATGCTCGCGGCCGTTGAACAGCGAGACACGGCCGCGTATGCGCATTATGACCTCGAGTTCCACACTGCCCTGTACCAAGCTGCCAACCTTAGGCGCCTAACCGATGTTTGGCTCAACTACCGGCCGACCTTTTCTGCAATCTTGGAGATCACGAACGCGGAAGATCCCGATCTCAACCCTTCCTATAGCGATCACGTCGAACTGCTTGAGGCAGCGGAATCGGGAGACTTTGAGAACGCCCGAAAGATCTTGACGATGCATCTCGCTGGCTCCCATGCACGGATGCGCTCAGCCCATCAGCGTCGTACCGAGACGATGGCCGGTGAACCCCGCGCTGAAACGTGACGAATCGCTAATGGTTACTTTTGACCAGAGCGTCGTTGAGCCGAGCATCGATCTGGGCAAGGAGCCGCTGAATCGCAGCCTTCCCCATCTCGCCCGGCGACAGGCTAGTGACCGAAACGGAACTTAGATCCGAGGTCGCGAACGGGAGATCACCAATAATGCCCACGTCCACGTGACTCCGACTGCTAGATTTCAAGGTCGAAAGAGCTTGGAGAACACCTACACCAACGAGGTTGTTCGTCGCGAGGATCGCCGTAGCGCGGCCACCAAGCAGACCGGTTTCGAGGTACCTGGCAGCGGCATCCTTTCCTCCGTCGACGCGGAAATTCGCGTACGTGAGGGCGCTTTCGTCCGGCGGGTAACCGGCCGATATCAGCTCCTGCTGCCATCCGTTCGCGCGTTGCACCGCTGTGCTCGTGGTTCGCGGGCCGGTAACACAGACAATCTGCTCGTGACCCTTGTCCAATAATTTTCGCGTCGCCTGTCGGCCGAGCTGCACGTTGTCGAACGTGATCTGGTCGATGTCGAAGTTCACCTCGCGGTCGATGACGACGACCCCCCGACGGCTCGCTAGTAGAGTTGAGATGGCCGGATCGGCCGTCGCAGGAGCGATGATCACACCCGCCATGTTTTCACGAGTGGCGATCTCGAGGTATTTCGTTTCCTTCTTCACGTCGTCATCGGAATTGCACAGCACGACGGAGTAGCCCGCCTCTTGCGCAACATCCTCTACGGCACGTGCAATCGTCGTGAAGAAAGGATTCTCCACATCGGGGACAACGAGGGCGATAACGTCCGACTGTCCGCGCCGGAGGGAGCGGGCAGTGGCGTGAGGGACATACCCTAACTCGGCAACCGCCGACCGCACCGCTTCGGCGAGGTCCTCCCGCACCGGTATTCCGTTCAGCACGCGCGAGACAGTCGCCGTTGATACACCTGCGCGATCCGCGACGTCGCGAATCCTAGTCACTCAACCCTCCACCCTAGTGGGCCATGTCAGAGAAACGCGCGAGGTGACCTTGGAAGGCGACGGCGATCGTCGCCGTCGGGCCGTTTCGATGTTTCGCGATGATGAGATCCGCTTCCCCCGCCCGGGGGGATTCCTTCTCGTACAGGTCTTCGCGGTGGATGAGCACGACCATGTCAGCATCCTGTTCGATCGCGCCGGACTCCCGAAGGTCACTCATCTGCGGAGTTTTATCAGTTCGCTGCTCGCTCCCGCGGTTGAGCTGGGAGATCGCGATCACGGGTACTTCGAGTTCCTTGGCGAGGAGTTTGATCGCGCGGGAGAACTCCGAGACTTCTTGCTGGCGCGATTCCACCTGTTTACCCGAGCTCATCAACTGCAGATAGTCGATGATCACCAGCTTGAGATCGTTTCGTTGCTTGAGTCGGCGGCACTTCGCGCGGATCTCCATGAGGGACATGTTGGGAGAATCATCGATGAACAGCGGCGCATCGGAGACTTTGTTGAGCGCGCGGGCGAGACGATCCCAATCCTCATCCCGCATCATCCCCTTGCGCATGTTCTGCAGCGGGACTTCCGACTCCGCCGAGAGCATCCGCATGGCAATCTCGGTCTGGCTCATCTCCAGGGAGAAGATCACCGCGGGAAGCTTGTGTTTGATGCTCGCTGCGCGGGCGATGTCGATCCCGAAGGTGGATTTCCCGACCGCCGGGCGGGCAGCGACGACGACCATCTGTCCGGGGTGCAGGCCGTGGGTGACCTCGTCGAAATCGCGGAAACCGGTGGGGACACCGATGGCTTCAGAACCCCGGCTCGCCGCCGCCTGGATCTCCTCCAAGGTCGGGCTGATGATCTCACCGAGCGGCAGGTAATCTTCGGAGGTGCGCTGTTCGGTGACCGCATACACTTCCGCCTGCGCAGTGTTGACCACTTCGTCAACGTCGCCGCCATCGGTGCCGTACCCGAGTTGGACGATCCGGGTTCCCGCCTCGACCAGACGGCGCAACACCGCCCGCTCCTGCACGATCCGGGCGTAATAACCGGCATTCGCGGCGGTCGGCACCGAGGAAATGAGGGTGTGCAGGTAGGGGGCCCCGCCGATCCGGGAGAGTTCGCCCTGACTCGTGAGCTCGGCGGCAACGGTGACGGCGTCGGCAGGTTCGCCCCGGCCGTACAGGTCGATGACCGCGTCATAGATCGCCTCGTGCGCGGGACGGTAGAAATCACTTCCCCGCAACACTTCAATGACATCGGCGATCGCGTCCTTGGAGAGCATCATCCCACCGAGCACACTCTGTTCCGCGGCAACGTCTTGCGGCGGAGTCCGATCGAACTCCGGTGCGCTTGGAGTGGTCAGGTCAGTGGTGCTCACAGCGATCCATTCTTTCAAAAAATTACCGAGAGTCTGCGGGCAGAAGCATCACGGTGTGTAGGAGTTCCGCGCCTGTGGATAACCCGGTAGCAGTGACACTATACGTTGTTCGCCCCGACACGCTAAGCGAAGGTGTTCACTACTACGATGAGCGTGGCTGCACCGCAGCGGAACAACTTCTATAGGCTTTTCAATCGTGACCGATTCCCTCGAAACTAACCGGGCGATCGACCGGCGGATCCTCGCACTGGCGTGGCCCGCTCTCGGCGCACTCATCGCCGAACCCATCTTTGTGCTCATCGACTCCGCCGTCGTCGGCCACCTCGGCCGCGCGCCCCTCGCCGGGCTCAGCCTCGCCTCGACGATCCTCATGACGGCGGTGTCCGTCTTCATCTTCCTCGCCTACGCCACCACCGCCGCGGTTGCTCGCCAGCAGGGTGCGGGCAACGTCCGCACGGGAATTGGCTTGGGCATCGACGGGATGTGGCTCGCCTTCTTCCTCGGCATCATCACCACCGCATTGGGGTTCATCTTCGCGCCCCAGATCGTCTGGAGCCTGGGCGCATCACCGGAAGTCACCCCGCACGCGATCGCCTACCTCCGCAGCTCCATCCCGGGTATCACCGGGATGCTGCTCGTTTTCGCCGCCACGGGAACCCTCCGGGGGCTGCAGGATACGCGCACCCCGTTCATCGCCGCGGTCAGCGGCGCGATCGTCAACACCATCGGCTCGGTCACGCTCGTATACGGCCTCGATATGGGGATCGCGGGGTCTGGACTTGCCACCGCGCTCACCCAGATCGGCATGGGCGCCTGGCTCGTGTATAAGGTGCTCATGGGCGGGCGCAGACTCGGCGGCGTCGATTGGCGCCCGCGATTCCGGGGAGTGCTGGATTCCGCTCGAGCGGGAACCCCGCTGCTCATTCGCACCCTGACCTTGCGCGCCGCGGTGCTCCTCACCGTTACCGTGGCGACGGCGCTCGGGGACGTTCCGCTCGCGGCGCACCAGATCGTCAACTCCCTGTGGGGTCTCACGTCCTTCGCCCTCGACGCACTGGCGATTGCTGCGCAAGCCCTCATCGGCTCGAGCCTCGGTGCCGGCGACGCGAAAGTGGTACGCCGCTACACCAATCGTTCGCTGTGGTGGGGTGTCCTCGGTGGAGCAATCATCGGAGTCGCCCTCGCCGGGATCGGCTTCCTCATCACTCCGCTTTTCACCTCTGATCCAGAGGTCCAGAACGCCGCCACCTGGGCGCTGGTGGTGTGCGGCGCCGTCATGCCCATCGCAGGCTGGGTCTTCGTTCTCGACGGCGTGCTCATCGGCGCCGGCGACGGCCGTTTTCTCGCCATCGCCGGGGTGATTACCCTTGTCGCCTATGTACCCCTCGCTGCCGCGGTGTGGCACTGGGCCCCCGGTGGCACAGCGGGCCTGGTGTGGTTGTGGCTGTC
>DATGUB010000136.1:0-49645 GCA_035301585.1 Beutenbergiaceae bacterium
CCTCGTGCAGGTCGGTGGCGATGACGGGTTCGCCGGTGCGGAAACACTCCTGGCAGGGCCCATCTTCGTGATGCTCCGCGAGATCCTGCAGGATCTCGGCGCGCTCGGTCGTGGCGGCCATGTACCGCAGCTCGCCGGCAGCGTCCGCGAGGAGGATCGCCGCGGCCTTCGCCCCCGTGAGGGTGACGGCGTGCTCGGCCACGGAATGGAGAAAGTCTGCCGTGTCGTAGCCGTTGGCCAGTTGGGACGCGACCTCGACGAGCGTATCTGCCACTAATTCTGGCGTTACCATCCGATCCTCCCTTGCTACGAGGATATGAGATCAGAACTTTACCCCAATTATGGCGTCGTCGCAGCGTGTGGATCGCGATCCATCGCACCGCTGCTCTTGCACCCATTGCATATTCTGAGCAGATCTGGCCACGGTGGAGGTGGTCCGGCCCATGCCGGAGAGCCCACTGGTCGATGCGCAGATCTTGGGATCAACGCGCAGTGGAGAGGAGTTGCTGCACGATGACGGACGTTCACCGGTCTACTACCAGCGACCGAGAAGCCGCTCGGGACACCACCGTTGCCAACCCGCGGCGCGTCCGCTGGGCGGTCAGGCCGCCGGCGTCCGCTGCGGATCGGTCAAGAACGCGGTGATCACGATCGCGAGGATAGGAAGCACGAGCAGCGTGGCGAGCGCGAGGGTGAGGCTGGTGTGGTCGGCGAGCGTGCCCACGAGCGGGGCGAACAACCCGCCGACGGTCATCGGTAACCCGACGGTGACCCCGCTGGCGGTGCCGATCCGGTTCGGCAGGTAGTCCTGGCCGAGCATGATGATCACCGAGAACGGCAGGTAGAGGGCCACGCCCAGGAGGATCACGAACCCGGTGGCGATCGCGGGGTTCGGGCTCAGCAGCACACCCCCGAGGGCAGGCAGTGAGAGCGCGAACCCGATCTGCATGCTCGCGATCCGGTTCCACTGATCGGCGATCCATCCGCCGAGCAACGTGCCTGCGGCGCCGGCGAAGAGGAAGGTCGTGAGCACCGCCCCGCTCGCCGCCTCGGAGATGCCGAGGTTGTGCACGAAGAAGAGCCCGAGGAAAGAGGTCATCGACAAGAACATCGTGGAGCGAACGATGATCACGGCGATGAGACCGGAGAACGCCCACCAATTATCCGTTCCCGTGGGTAGGCTGCGCGGCTTCTTCGCGCCGGTCTTGCCCTCCAGCACCGGCCCGAGATGGCGAATGAGGACGGCGATCATCACCGCCGCGGGCAGCGCCAGCAGGGGAGTGCCCTTCACACCGAAGTGGAGGAACACGGGCGTGGCCACGAGCGAACCGAGCGCGAAGCCGGCATTCCCGCCGAGGGCGAAGATGCTCATCGCCTTGTTGGAATTACCCGCCGCCTGCCGGGCGGCCCGGGAACCTTCCGGATGGAACGCCGCGATCCCGAGCCCCGAGAGCGCGATGAGCACCCACGTGAGGGCGTACGACGACGTCACCCCCGCAACCGCGATCCCGCCGGCGGCCGCGGCGATCCCCGCCATGATCATCCATCGCAGTGGCCGGCGGTCGCCGATCACGCCGAACACCGGCTGGGCGATGGAGGAGATGAGCGTGGCGGCGAGGGTGAGCCCGGCGAGGGCTGCGTATGAGTAGCCGCGCTCTGCGGCGAGGAAGGGCAACATCGCCGGCACCACGCCCTGGTAAAGGTCGTTCGCGAGATGCGCGGTGGAAATGAGCACCACGCCGCGCCGATTCGGCCCCGGCAGCACCGTCGTCGCCTGACTCACTATCGAATTCACCTCGCTGGGCTGTTCACCTCGCTGGGCTGGTCACCTCACCGGGTCTCAGCGTACGCCTAAGTGAAGATGAGCGCGTGCTGCCCACCGTCGGTGACCCAACGCGCCCGCACTTCCCACACCTCGCCGATGAGGGCGGGCGTGAGTACCTCCAGCGGCCGCCCCGCCGCGACGATCTGCCCGCGCTGCAACACGGTCACCTCATCACACACCCGCGCCGCGAGCGACAGGTCGTGCAACGTGATGAGTACACCCGCCCCCTCGGCGGCGACCCCGCGCACGAGATCGAGCAACTGCAACTGCGCGGCGATGTCGAGGTGATTCGTCGGCTCGTCGAGCAGCAGCACCCGCGGGGTCTGGGCGAGTGCCCGGGCGAGGTGGACCCGCTGGCGTTCACCGCCGGAGAGGGTGTGGAAACTCCGCTGCAGAAGGTGGGCAACGCCCACGCGCCGGGCCACCTCCCGCGGAAGGCCCGCGCGGGGATCGGCGACTTGGAACCGGCCCTGGTGGGGGAGCCGGCCGAGCGAGATGACCTCGGCAACAGTGAGGTCGGTGTGCGCCTGGGCGTCCTGTTCGACCATCGCGAGCAGGCGGGCCCGCTCCAGGCGCGGCATCGCCGATAACGCGCGAAACCGGTCACCCCCGCCGCTCCCGGCGCGGGCCTCGCCGACGTAGCTCTCCCCACCGCTCGCGCGCAGCGCCCCGATGAGCAGGCGGAGCAGCGTCGTCTTGCCCGATCCGTTCGGCCCGAGCACCCCCCGCACCTTCCCCGCACGCACGGTGAGGTCGACGCCGTCAAGAATCCTGATCCCCCCTCCGCGCCGCCCGTCGGCGGCATAACGGAGCCCTTCGGTCCATAGGTCAGTTCTCATCGCGCACCGTTTCGACGGCGCAGCAACCACGCGAACACCGGCGCACCCACGGCGGCAGTGACGATGCCCACCGGCAACTCCTGCGGCGCGAACACCGTCCGGGCGAGCGTGTCTGCCCAGGTGAGAAAGATCGCGCCGGTGAGCGCCGCGAGCGGGAGCACGAGCCGGTGGCCACTTCCCACGAGCAGCCGCACGACGTGGGGGAACACGAGGCCGACGAACCCGATCGCGCCCGAGACGCTCACTATCGCCCCGGTGAGTAGCGCAGTCGCGGTGAGCAGCAGCCATCGGGACCGGGCGACGTCCACGCCGAGGGAGGCGGCCGCGACGTCGCCGAACGCGAACGAATCGAGCGTCCGCGCCGATCCGAGGATGAGTGGCCCTACGAGGACCAGCGCGCCGGCGGCGATCGCGACTGAGGTCCACGTCGAGCCCGCCACCGAGCCCAGCAGCCAGGTGAGGATCTCCCGGTAGGAATCGCCGCGGACAGTGGCGAAGAGGGTGAAGGAAACGAACGCCGAGGCGCCTTGAGCGACGGCGACCCCGGCGAGGATCATCCGCCCCGGGCTCGCCGTGCCCTCCCGCCCGGCGAGCGCGAGGGTGAGCGCGAGGGCCGCCATCGCGCCGCCGAACGCCGCGGCCGGCAGGGCGAGCGAGACCCCGAGCACGAGCACCGCGACCGCCCCGAGGGATGCCCCAGAACTCAGGCCGAGCAGGTAGGGATCGGCGAGCGGGTTGCGCACGACGGACTGCATCACCGCCCCCGCAAGGGCGAGCCCCGCCCCGACGACGCTGGCCACGAGCACCCGCGGCGCCCGGCCCTGCCAGATGATCGCCTCCCGGATCGCCGAGAGGGGCGGATCACCGGGATCCCCAGCGATCCCCATTCGGGCCGCGAAGGCCTGCACGTGGTGCCAGGCGGAGGCGAATACGTCCCCCGGGCGCAGGGGCGGCAGGTCGGAGGCCACCGAACCGGCCGGTCCGATCGTGATCGAGAAGACCCACGTGGCGAGCAATACGGCGAGCCCGCCCGCGATCCACCACCGCAGCCGCCGGGCCGGGCCGTCAGGTGCGCCCGAGACCCCCGCGCCGACCCCGCCGGTGCGCGGGCGCGGGGCAGCGGTGCGGGTAGTGCGAGCGGGCGCCGTCATCAGTCCAGCTCCGCAAGTTGCTCGGCGAGGGAGGCCGCGGCATCGACCGAGCGCACGCCCGCCTCCGAGGCGGGGAAGGGGATAGTGAGGTAGCGGGACCGGGCCACCGCCCTCATCGAGGCGGTGACGGGGTTGGACTCGAGCACCTCGATCTTGTGTTCGGCGGTGTTCCACTCCGAATCGACGAGCACGATGACGTCGGGATCGCGGTCGGCGATCACCTCCCAAGCGACCGAGGCCCACGTGTCCTCGACCTCGTCGTTGATGTTGCGTAGGCCCGCGGTGTCCATGAGGAGCTGCGGGGCACCGATGCCGCCGCCGACGTAGGGGATGTCGGAACCGGAGGAATACCACAGAGCGGTGAGGTCATCGCTCGAGGGGTCGATCGCCGCCAGCGCGCTGCGCTGTGCCGCCACGAGTTCCGCGGCGGCCTCGGGAGCGCCGAGCAGCTCACCCGTCTGGGTGAGGTAGTCAAAAATGTCGTCAAAGGTGAGCGGATTCGGCTGGTATTGGGGTTCCTGACACGCCGGCGGTGCGACGTAGGTGGTGATCCCGAGTTCCGCCAACTCCTCGCGCTCGCCCGCGGTCTCGCTCGTGAAGTTCGATTCCCACCCCGCAAAAACGAGGTCGGGCTCGACGGCGAGCACCGCCTCCGATCCCGGCGCCTGGTCCGAGAGCACCGGTGGGGTTGGGTCCGGCTCAGCAAGGCCGTCGGGGAGCGGACCGTCGGGGAAGGCCGTACCCACGAGCCGGTCCCCGAGCCCGAGCGCGAGCACGAGCTCGGTCGAGGTGGACTTGATCGTCACGATCCGCTCCGGCGGTTCCTCCACCGATACCGAGAACCCGCAGTTGTCGACCGTGATCGGATACTCTCCGCCGACGGTTTCATCCGCGCCTGCCGACGCGGTCTCGCTCGGGGCGGGGGAGGAGGCACAGGCGGTCAGCAGCGCGAACGCGCCGAGCGCCGCGGCGGGCAGGGCAGCCGAGCGGGTGAGTTTCACAAAGGCACCAAGAGGTCGCGAATCGTCGTTATCCCGGTCTCGCCCGGTGAACTGGCGGCCAGATCTAGCCGCGGGGCACGAAGCAGAGCTCGCTTCGGAGTTCGGGCACCATCCTAGCTCCGGATCCCGCGGGCCCTGCCCGGTACGTGCCGCCGCTCGTGCCACGATAGGGCTATGAGCGAACTAGTTGTGGTCACCGGAGCCTCCTCCGGCATCGGCGAGGCGACCGTGCGGAATCTGTGCGGGCAGGGCATGGCGGTCATCGCCGTCGCGCGGCGCGAGGAGCGGCTGCGCCCACTCGCCGAAGAGACCGGTTGTGAATACGTCACCGCCGACCTCGCCACGCCCGCGGGGGCGGAGGCCCTTCGTGACGCGGTGGGGGAGCGGCCGCTCGCCGCGGTCGTCGCGAACGCCGGCGGTGCCCGCGGCGTCGACCCCGTCGAGGCGGCCACGGACGAAGAGGTCGTCGGCCGTTGGCTGGAGATGTACGACATCAACGTGCTCGCCACGCTTCGGACCGTGACGAGCCTGTTGCCTTCGCTCCGGGCGGGGGAGGGGGACGTGGTCGTTGTCACCTCGGTGGCCGGTCACGAGTTCTATCCCGGCGGCGCGGGTTACACCGCGGCGAAGCACGCCCAGCGGGCGATCCCCGCGACCCTGCGGATGGAGCTGCTCGGCGAACCCATCCGCATCATCGAGATCTCGCCCGGATTGGTGCACACGGAGGAATTTTCGTTGCGGCGCCTGGGGTCGCAGGCCGCCGCCGACGCCGTGTACGAGGGGGTGCCCGACCCGCTCGTCGCCGAGGACGTTGCCGACGCGATCGGGTGGACGATCACCCGGCCCAAACACGTGAACATCGACCTCATCGACATCAAACCCCGCGCGCAGGCCTCCGCGACGCTCACCTACCGAATACCGGAACCGTGACCGCCGCGCGCCGTCGCAGAGCTACGGTGAGGATCGATCCGCGTCCGCCCGTCGCGGGCATTTCCCACGCGAGCTCCGCGCCGCCCACAGGTTCGTGCCTGTCGAGACCATGGTGGTTGCTCCCCCTGTCGAGCCCCTTGTTTCCGTGGGGGGTGGGGGGGGGGAAGGTTTCGCTCCGATCTCGTCTTGCAGCCGCAGGTCTGCTTCCCGCGCCGCCGCGCAGCCACGCATCGAGTGCCGCGGCCGACTTGAGCCCTGCGCTGGGTGCCGTTTGCAGTAATAGTTCGGGAGATCGGGCCCCAGTTCATTCCGGTTCTCGGGAGTGGGTGCAGTATGCGTCAATGGTTGCGGCATCCGGGACCCACGGGCCGTGGTTCCAAGCATTGCGTCGATAAGAACGGCGCGGTTACAACGAAAGGCGCGGTGCCGGGAAGTACCCCTACACCCCGAACGCGGCGAGGAACCGCGCGTGGAATTCCTCGACGTCGAGGTCATCGACGAAGGAAATAACGCCGCCTTCACCCGCGCGCTGCGAGCCGAGCCGAGCGGAGGGGCGCAGATCGGCGACCACCTGCCCGCGGGTGTGCTCCCCGCGAAGTTCGATCGCCGCCGGGACGTGGCGGTAGGTCGCGAGCCCGGGGTCGAGCGCGAGCGCCATCGCGAGCGGGTCGTGGAGCATGCACGTGCGCCGGCCGAGGTTCTGCTCGTACAGGTCCATATAGAACTGCATCGCGTTCCACAGCAGTTTCCCCTCCGGCGTCTGAGCCCCGGCGAGTCGTTCGATCATGCCTGAGGTGAGGCCGGTGCGCATCGTCGCCTCCAGGCCCACCCAGGTCACCTCCCACGGCGCGTCGAGCACGAGCTGGGCCGCCTCGGGATCGCAGAAGGTGTTCGCCTCGGCGGCGGCACCGACGTTGCCCGCCACCCCGATCGCCCCGCCCATGAGCACCACGCGTTTGATGTTGCGCGCGAAATTCTCATCGAGCATCAACGCGAGCGCGATATTCGTCAGCGGCCCCACGGGCACGAGGGTGAGTTCGCCGGGGCGTTCGGCCGCGAGGCGCACGAGTTCCACGGCGGCCGGCGAGGGATCCGGGGAACGAGGTGAGGGTGCGGGGTTCGTGTTGCCCAGGCCGTCCTCACCATGCACGTGCTCAGCAGTACGCAGCGGCTGGGCCAGCGGCCGCGCAGCACCGGCGAACACGGGTACGCGATCGAGCCCGACGGAGTCGAGAACCGTCAACGTGTTCCGGGTGCCGATCTGCACCGGAACGTTCCCGTGGGTGACGCTGCACGCGACGAAGTCGGCACCGTTGCGCGCCCCGTAGAGGATTGCGAGGGCATCGTCCACGCCGGTGTCGCAGTCGAAGATGATCGGGGTGGACAACGGTTGCGCTCCTTGCTGTGAGGATGAGGCGAGCCCGGCGGGACCGCCGCAGTAGAGTGTAGCCCGCCGCAAGAAGTGAATCATTCGTAGAGTGTTGGTGAGGACACACCGGTAAACACCGGAAACACAGATACCGAGAGATAAGCTGGGTGGTCGGCCGCTGCTCACCAATTGAACGGAACCGAATGAACGCGACACTCGATCATGCGCCACCGCGCTACATCGACTCCTCGCCCGTCGGGATCGGCCGAGCCCACGCGAAGACGATCCTCGTGGGCGAGCACGCCGTCGTCTACGGCGCCCCCGCGCTCGCGATGCCCGTACCCGGTCTCAACGCCACCGTCCGCGCCGTCGCGGCGGAGGGCACATTCGTCGACTCCGATCTGTACACCGGGGCGACCAGCGGCGCCCCGCACCGGCTCGGGCCCGTGGTGACGGCGATCCACGCGACCCTCGAACATCTCCGCTCCCGCAACGGCATCGCCGTGCGCGGTGTCAAGGTGCGGATCCGCTCCGACATCCCCCCGGACCGGGGGCTGGGATCCTCCGCCGCGGTCGCCGCAGCTATCGCCGAAGCGGTGGCCGGGGCCTACGAGATGACCCTCGAGGGCGCGGCCCGATTCGACATCGCTCAGGAAGCCGAACGCCACGCGCACGGTAACCCCAGCGGCCTGGACGCCCGCACCGTGCTCGCCAGCGGCCCGATCCAGTTCCACGAGGGGCGGATCCGCCCGCTCGCGATCGGTGCCGACCTCTCCTTCGTGCTCGCCGATTCCGGAGTGCCCGGATCCACTGCTACCGCCGTCGCGGGCGTGCGCGCGCTGCACGACACCGACCTCGGCACCGTCGATCGCATCATCGCCTCCCTCGCCGACCTCGCGGCCGAGGGCGAGCACGCCCTCCGCGACGGTGACCTCGCCGCCGTCGGGCGGGGAATGAGCGCCGCCCACGAGCTGCTCGACCACCTCGGGGTCTCGATCCCGGAACTCGACAACCTCGTCGCCGCCGCCCTCCACGGCGGGGCGCTCGGCGCGAAACTCACCGGCGGCGGGCTCGGGGGCTGCGTCCTCGCCCTCGCCCCCTCCAGCGCCGATGCGCGCCGCCTCGCCGCCGACCTCCGCGAGGTCGGCGCCCCGAGCGTGTGGACGATGAACGTCAGCAGTTCCCGCTAAACATCAACGTCACAAAGGACAACCTTGGTCACCGCCCGCGCCTACCCCAACATTGCCCTCATCAAGTACTGGGGCAAACGCGATGAAGACCTCATCCTTCCCGTCGCGCCCTCGCTCTCCCTCACGCTGGACGCCTACCCGACGACGACGACCGTCACCCTCGGCGGCGAACGCGACTCCTTCCAGCTCAACGGGGCAGCGGCCGGAGAGGTCGCCACCGGCCGCGTGGAGCGCTTCCTCGACCTCGTGCGCGACCTCGCCGGGTCCGGCGAGCGTGCGAACGTCGTCTCCCACAACGAAGCGCCCACAGCGGCGGGGCTCGCTTCCTCCGCCTCCGGTTTCGCCGCCCTCGCCCTCGCCGCCTCCCGGGCCTACGGGCTCGACCTCGACCCCCGCGCCCTCTCCCGCCTCGCCCGGCGCGGCTCTGGCTCCGCCACGCGGTCGATCATCTCCGACGTCGCGATGTGGCACGCTGGAACGGACGACGCCACGTCCTACGCCGAAGCAGTCGACGCACCTGAACTCGCGATGGTCATCGTCACCGTCGACGCCGCGCAGAAGGCCGTATCCTCGCGCGAAGCGATGCGCCTGACGGCCCGCACCTCCCCCTTCTTCGACGCGTGGGTCACCTCCACCGAGGACTACCTCGCCCAGATGCTCACCGCCTGCGCCGCCCGCGACTTCACCAAGATCGGCGAGCTCACCGAGGCCCACGCCCTGCGGATGCACGGCGTGATCGCCTCCACCGAGCCTCCGATCCGCTATCTGCTGCCGCGATCGGTGGAGATCTTCGACGCCGTCGCCCACTTGCGCACTCGCGGCCTCGAGGCGTACTCCACCGCCGATGCCGGCCCGAACGTCGCCGTGCTCGTGCAACCCGCCGATGCCGAGCGCCTCGCCGCGGAGCTCGCCGCGATCGCGGGCGCCGATAAGGTCCGTGCGGTCGGCTCCGGTCCGGGCGCGCACCTCGTTGCGGACCCGGCCACCGCGGGGGAGTAGCGGTGGTCACCGGCCGGGCACCGGGCAAACTCTTCATCGCCGGGGAATACGCCGTCGTCGATCCCGGCAATCCCGCCATCCTCCTCGCCGTCGACCGCTACCTCACCGTCCGCGCCGAACGACGCTCGGGCCCGGGGCGAGTGTTCTCCTCCGCCTATCCCGCGCCGCGGGAGTGGCGGCGACGGGGGCACGGGGCGGCCTTCGCCGACGGCAGTACCGACTACCTCACCGCAGCGATCGGCGCTGTCGAGGAGCTCCGCGAAACCCGTGGCCTGCCGCCCGCGTCCTACGACCTGCACATCGCCTCCGAACTCACCGCGGGGGAGGGGCGCAAACTCGGCCTCGGTTCCTCCGGCGCCGTCGTCGTCGCGACCATCGACGCGCTCGCGCGCCTCTACGACCTCCCGCTCACGTTGACCGAGCGGTTCCGCCTCGCCGTGTGCGCGATCATCCAGATCTCCCCGCGCGGCTCCGGCGGAGACGTCGCCGCGAGCACCTACGGCGGCTGGATCCGGTACACCTCCCCTGATCGGGAGCGGGTCGCGTCCGCCGCTAGCGAGGCGGGCGTCGCGGCGGCGATCGCCGCCGACGACGTCTGGGCGGGGTGCGAGGTCACGCCGATCGCCCCGCCGGTGTTGCCGCTGTTCGTGGGGTGGACGGCGAGCCCCGCCGACACCGACGCCCTCGTCGCCGCGAGCACGGGCGAGCCCGCGCACTACCCGACGTTTCACACCGAGTCGGCTGCCGCCGTCGAGAACATCCGCACCGCCAGCACCCCCGCGGAACTCCTCGACGCCGTCACCGATGCCCGGCGGGTGCTGATGCGCTTCGCGGCCGCGCGGGGCGTGCTCATCGAAACCCCTGCGCTCACCGCGCTGTGCGACGCGGCGGAACGCCACGGCGGGGCGGGGAAGACCTCCGGCGCCGGGGGAGGGGACTGCGGGATCGCGTTCGCACCGGCAGATGCCGCGACGCAAATTCTGAAAGAATGGGAGGAACAGCGGATTATCCCCCTCGACCTCGCGCCGCACCGGCGAGAAGGAGATGCACGTGACTGACGCGCCCGCCCCCGGACACGATCCCCACCGGGCCGCCCGCAAGGACGACCACGTGCGCCTCGCCGAGGAGCAGGTCAACGCGGGCTTCCACCGCAACGAATTCGACGACCTCACCTTCGTGCACCACGCCCTGGGCGGAGTGAGCGCGGCCGAGGTCGACCTCGCCGCGAACGCCGGCCCGTGGCGGTTCGCGACCCCCTTCTACGTCAACGGCATGACCGGCGGCACCGACATGACCGCCCGGATCAACCGGGATCTGGCCATCGCCGCCCGCGAAACCGGCATGCCGATGGCCTCCGGCTCCACCTCGGTCGCCCTCGACGACCCGAGCACCGCCGCCGGTTTCACCGTCATCCGTGAGGAGAACCCGGACGGGTTCGTCATGGCGAACATCGGCGCCGGCCGCTCCGGGGACGACGCCCGCCGCGCCGTCGACCTCCTGCAGGCCGACGCGCTGCAACTGCACATCAACGCGGTCCAAGAGATCGCGATGCCCGAGGGCGGAACGAACTTCTCCGAATGGCCCCGCCTCGTGGAGGAGGTCGTGGAGGCGTCGCCCGTGCCGGTCATCGCCAAAGAGGTCGGGTTCGGCCTCTCCCGGCGCACCCTGCGCACCTTGAGCGACCTGGGAGTGCAATTCGCCGACGTCTCCGGTCGGGGCGGCACCGACTTCCTCAGCATCGAGAACACCCGCCGCGCCCCGGAAGAGCTCATCGATTATTCGATCCTCACCGGCTTCGGCCACTCCGCCCTCGCCTGCCTGCTCGACGCCCCGGCCGGAGCCCCCACGCTGCTCGCCTCCGGCGGGGTGCGTAACCCGTACGACGTCGTCAAAGCGCTAGCGGCCGGAGCACGCGCCGTGGGCGTGGCGGGCACGTTCCTCAAAGCGGTCCGTGACGGCGGCCCGGACGGGGTCGTTCGGCTCGTGCGGGCGTGGGAGGAACAGCTGCGGGGAATCTTCGCCCTGCTCGGCGCCCGCACCCCTGCCGACCTCCAGCGCACCGACCTCATCGTGCGCGGCGGTTTGGCCGAATTCTGCCGGGTGCGTAACATCGACCTCGCCGCGTTGAGCAACCGTTCCCGGCGCGCGTGACCGACAAGGAACCTATGACGAACACCACCCCGCCCAGCACAGAAATCCCCACCCGATGGGTGGGCCCGATCCGGATGTCGGGCAACGCCGCGGACGGCGAATTCGAGGTTCCGCTCGCCACGTACGAGACCCCGCTGTGGCCCTCCGTCGGGCGCGGGGCGCGGATCTCGCGGATGGTGGAGGGGGGAATCCGGGCGACGGTCGTCGACGAACGGATGAGTCGCTCGGTGCTGTTCACCGCCGAGAGCGCCGCCGACGCCTACGCCGCTGCCGGGCAGATCGCCCGGCGGTTCGACGATCTCGCCGCCGTCGTCGAAGCCGGGAGCAAGTACGCCAAGCTCCTCGAGGCGCACCCGGAGATCGTCGGCAACCTCCTCTACGTGCGGTTCGCGTTCACGACCGGGGACGCCTCCGGGCACAACATGGTGACGAACGCCTCAGACGCCCTCATGAGCGAGATCCTCTCGTGGAACGCCGGGCTCGGGTACGGATCGATCTCGGGCAACTTCTGCTCCGACAAGAAGGCGACTGCCGTCAACGGGATCCTCGGGCGGGGGCGCAACACCGTCGCAGACATCCTCATCCCGCACGAGATCGTGAGCAAATGGTTGCGCTCCTCGGCGCAGAAAATCAGCGATCTCGTGATCCAGAAGAACCTCGTGGGCTCCACGATCGCCGGTGCGCTGCGCTCGGCGAACGCCCACTACGCGAACATGCTCCTCGCCTTCTACCTCGCCACGGGGCAGGACGCCGCGAACATCGTCGAGGGCTCCCAAGGAATCACCTATGCGGAGAATCGTGAAGACGGCCTTTACTTTTCCTGCACACTTCCTCACCTCATAGTTGGTACCGTCGGGAATGGAAAGCACCTGTCGCATGTTGATTACGCCATGGAACGGATGAACCTGAGGCAGGATCGCCCCGCGGGTGAGAACTCGCGCAAGCTCGCCGCGCTTATGGCTGGCGCCGTACTGTGTGGAGAGTTGTCATTGCTCGCAGCCCAAACCAACCCGGGCGAGCTTATGCAGGCGCACCTGCGCCTAGAACGGAAAGAAGCACCTCGTTCATGACAGCGATCGGAATCCACGACCTCGAACTCAGCACGACGCACCACGTGCTGGGCCTCACCGCCCTGGCCGAGTTCCAGGGGATCGACCCGAACAAGTATCACATCGGTCTGGGCCAGGACGAGATCAGCATGCCCGCCCCGGACGAAGACGTCGTGACGATGGGGGCGAGCGCCGCGCAGCCGATCATTGCTCGCCATGGCACCGAGGGGATCCGCACCCTGCTGTTCGCCACCGAAACCGGCCTCGACCAATCCAAGGCGGCCGGCGTGTGGGTGCACGAACTGCTCGACCTGCCCTCCAGCGTGCGGGTCGCTGAGTTCAAGCAGGCGTGTTACGCCGGTACCGCCGCACTCCAGGCGGCCCTGGGCATCGTCGCGCGCAATCCCAGCGAGCGCGTGCTCATCATCTCCTCCGACGTCGCCCGCTACGAACTCGGCTCACCGGGTGAACCCACCCAGGGGGCCGGCGCCGTGGCGATGCTCATCTCCGCGGATCCCGCGCTCGTGGAGATCGAACCGGCCTCCGGGGTGTACACCGATGACGTGGACGACTTCTGGCGGCCCAACGATTCGACGACCGCCGTCGTCGATGGGCGACTATCGGTACGGGCCTACCTCGACGCCGTCGCCGGGGCGTGGGATGACCTCGCCGGACGCGGCGGCCCGGGCGCGGAGTCGCTGTCGCGGATGGTGTACCACCAGCCATTCACCAAGATGGCGATGAAAGCCCACCAACACCTCGCCCGCCACGCGGGCGCCGACCTCGGCGAGGGCGGACTGAAAACCGGGTCGATCTATAACCGCCGGCTCGGGAACACCTACACCGCCTCGCTGTATGCCTCCCTCGCCTCCCTGCTCGATCACGAGGACGACCTCGCCGGCTCCCGCATCGGGATGTTCAGTTACGGCTCGGGATTGGTGAGCGAACTGTTCACCGGAATCGTGCAAGCGGGCTACAACGGAAACGGCCGGCGCGAGCGCACCGAAGCGATGATCGAGGCCCGGGTGCCCCTCGACGTCGACACCTACCGCGAACTCCACAGCAAGACCCTCTCCAGCCTGCAGGACGTGGAGACCCCGCGCGTGACGAAGGCGCCGTTCCGGTTCGCCGGCATCAAGGACCGCGCGCGGTTCTACCAGCGTACCGGGAACTAGCCGACAGGGGCAGAATCTGCGGCGTTGCACGGCCCCTCTAACCGGCGGGTGGAGTGAGCGGGAACCTCGGCTGGGCCCGGCCGCAGGCGACGTGCTCGAACTCTCATAGACGGGCCGTTGGGGCCAGCGCGTTTGTCCGAGGGCCGAAGAAGACCTGCAGGGAGCGAACGCGTGTGGAGTGAGGGTAGTCTCAGGCGATCACTGAACGGCCAGGTAGGAGCACGTGGAGGCGTGTTGGGCTTACTCGACCACGGTCGGCGCCTGCTGTGTCACGCGAATGAATGATCCTGGACACGGGAGGGTGCAAGGTGGTCTCTTCGAACCTCCACCATGCGCCAAAGTGGGGGCATGCTCCCGCATCCTGCACCGAGAAAACCGTGATCGCGTGTACTGCATGCGGATGCTCTAAGCAGCGGAGGGGACGCGCACAAATAGCCTGATCAGCAGTTAGAGGATTGCAAGTCAACGATTTCTTTATTATGGTGTCTGCCACTCTCAAGTCTGAGGAGGCTGTTTAATCCTTCCGTAAAGTGCATGACATGTAATTTCCATGGCATTACTGAGGCCGGGAAACGCTCGATTGATACTCGAAGGAAGAGGTTTATCGTGAGTCACGATCTTCTCGTCAGTGATGACGCAATTGACTTAAACGCCATTGATGGCGGATTTTGGGTGGAGCCGCTCGAGGGCTCCATATCCCTTTCGAATACTGCTGGCTGTTTTGGTACGGCCGGATGTTTCGGTGGCTGCGCGGGTACCGTTGGATGTTTCGGGACGTTCTAGTCTGCACAGAACCGACAGATTGTTGAATTCTAGATCGGACTCGTTCGAGATAGAACGAACTCTGGCGCTTCAACACATCTACTCTTTTAGCGCCTGCAGATGAATCCACATATGGGAAGGTGAAGCAACGTGATCCTCAAAGACAACGAACACATTGACCTATTTGCGGCGGAACCGGACGGAATGGAAATCGAAAGTCTTCCTGAGGCCTCAGCGCCGATAAACACATACGGGACCGCATCCACCTTCGGCTGCGCCTCGTCGTCGACAAAGGGAAGTGCCGCTTGCGCCGGCTCTCTATCGTCCTAACTGTACGCCTGATACATGAGTGAGGTGCGTTGCTGATTGCTGAACACCCATCGAATCTAACGCTAAAGCGGCTCTCGACCACGTAGAAGGAGAACAACATGGATAGCATCGATCTGTTTGCGACCGACATGGATGAGTCCGACCGAGACCTCGCGGTTGAACCAATCAACGACCAGGCAGCTCCCTCGGGCACGTTTGGAACGGTTGGTTCCCTTAGCTGCGCGTCGTCTTCCTCCAAGGGTTCGCTTTCGTCAGCCGGGTGCATTTCTGGATAGTCGGCGCGGGGGACGAAGGAGCCCCCTCCGCGATATTCAATAGGCACCGAGTCATCGCGCGCGGAGCGTTGTTCCGTCCGCTGCGCGATGACTCTGCAAAGAGGCGGTTCGGATCCGCGAGCGATGGCGTGAGTCGAGAGGAAGATCGTCAGATGGCGCACGAAACCACGTATGACACCCTCGGTCAATCCTCGGCGAAACTCCACCCGTCCATTGAAGTTGTTGAGGGAATGGATCGTGCGACGCTCCTTTATGACGCGAGGACGAAGAACTATGCTCGGATCGGCGACACTGCGGCGAAAGTCGTCGCCAGCATTGAGAAGATGGCCGACGACGTCACGATAGAACAAGTCGTCCGTTCCCTCTCCGAACAGAATCGGGCCTCTGAGGAAGCGGTTTGGGAAAAAGTCGGACCGATGTTCGCGCATTTGGACCAGATGGGCATTCTGCGGGACTCCACGCAGCCGAGTACCAACCAGTCGACCGAATACGAGTTCACTCTATTGCGGCGCTACCCCTTGGTCACTGATCCGGGGCGAATCTTCGGCCCTTTCCGCATCCTCTTCAAGAAGTTCCCGGGTTCGGTAGCAGGTGCGTTGCTCGGAATTGTTGTCCTGGCGTCGATAGTGATCCTGGCTATCACCCTCCCAGGAATAATCACGGAAGGGATCAACAATATAACGTTCGGCGCTGCTGCCATTGCATTGCTGTTCACGACTTTTATACACGAAGCGGCTCACGCTGCCCTGCTAGTTCGTTATGAGGTGCCCCCTCGTGAGGCGGGTGTCGGTCTACTTTTCGGGTTTCTCCCTGTCGCGTATGTTGACCGCTCGGATTCGTACCGGATCGTTGAGAAGCGTAAACGCGTTCTCGTCTCTCTTATCGGACCGTTAACTGATCTTTCGTTGGCCGGTGTGGCGGCATTCGCGTCCTTTTATGTATCGGGCAACGACGGGATGATCCTGTCCAACTTATCGCTTTTATTATTTGTGGTCTTCCTGATTAACCTGAATCCGATCCTTCCCACAGATGGAGCCCATGCACTGGAAGCGCTGACAGGAGAAATAAACGTCCACTCCAGAGCATTCACTTACGTCTTCGGGCGCTTTTTCGGAAAGAGTCAGAAAGCGCAGTCACATGCGGCTCAGCGAGGACGCCCGATACTCTATTACGGCGTAATCATCTTGACGGTTCTTTGGCTATGTGTCATTGCCGCTAGTATCTTCTTCACGATCCTGGGATTGGTGAGCTGACTTTGCACGAAGATGTCGTATTCGACTACTTTGTTGAGCGTATTTCCTCTCTTCCCATCCCTCAGTTCGCGCAGCTTCGCGACGTCTCCGTGCTCGACGGCATTGCGCGACTTTCTGAACTGTCAGCCACTGCCGAGTCACTCGAGCAGGAGATATCTGATGACCTCTACGAAATTGTTCCAGACCTCTCCTCGGCGACGAGAGCAACCGTTATCTCCTTTCGGCGCGATATCTTCAACCGGCGCGAACGGTGGAGATCGGATCAACGGGTCTTTGAGATACTTCGCTCGGTCCGAAGTGAGCTTCTTCGGAAAATTAGCGTGCTCGATACGACGCTCGTCGAGCATGCAACTCTTTCAGAGAAGCTTGGAAGACAGCTTCATGCTCGAGAACTCGAGGAGAGCGAACTCCTCATCGGACTTTCAACGACGCCTCTGATTGCATCAGCCATTGCGCTAACGAGTCCCAGTGCATGGCGAGCGATCGAGGGGTCATTGCCTACCAACCGCCCAGCAGTTCGTCGAAAACTCGCACGCACGCTCCTCATGTACGCGCAGCGAGGAGCCTTGAAACCCGGCCCTCTGTCAACATTCACGGAGTTAAACGTCTGTGGCCCGATGGCCCCGGATCGTACCGCACACCCAACTGCCCTCCTAGCTATCAGCGCAGTTCGATGCATTCTGCACGCGTTGTCCGCCGCCGATGAATTTAAGGAGTATTTTTCCTTTGCGTCGAATCCGACGCTCCTGCAAATGGACGACGAACGCGCTCGGTTGACGGTTCCGATGTATCAACGCATTGAGAACCAGTTCAATTGGCGACGCGACGACGTGGCAATTGCTGAAGTGCCGGGTTGGTTGACACGGAGATTGAACTCCTTGCCGCCCGGAAGTACCGGGAACGAGGTGGAGGAACACGTGGGGCACGAGACTTCGCTGCGTTTCCTCGTGGATACAGGTCTCGTATTGCCGCTGTTGCCGTGGGAGACGGTGGCTGGGGCCCCTCAAGCGGATCTGCGCCGTTTGATTCCCGAAGACCACCATCTCAACGGTGTGTTGGCAGATGTTGAACGGGTTACTCGCGAGATACCTTCGGCGTCAGCAGCCCAGAGGTCAAAGGCGGTGGCCGCTGTGAACAGCAAGCTCTCCGGCGTCTACCAATACCTAGGTCGCACACCACCGGTTTTCGTCACGGGTCATGATGTCGTGCGAGAAAATTTTCTCGGCTCCAAGAATGCCAAGATGAAGCGCTCGCTAATGCGCTCAGTCGAGACGGCTCAGGAGGTCTACCGCGAAGGGTTGCACCGGGGCGTGCTGCACGACGCTCTCATTGCTCATGCCCGCGAGATCATGGGTACTCCGAAGGGGACCGTCGTCATAGATGACTTGGAATATCTACTCTCCCACTTGTCCTACGGTGCCAGCACCGTACAGCGCTACCAGTCGACGATGCATGAAGAGATGGCGCTCCTGACAAGATTCTCCACGCGGCAAGACTTGAGTGATTCCCGGCCGGTGATCGAGACGCCTTCGACACCTCCGGCAATAGGTATGGCGATCATTCAGGAACACCCCGCGGGCGGCCCGGACGTGTTGGACTCCATAGGGCCTTACGGCCCGGGACAGTTCACCCGTTACACGGAGACAAGCCTGCGCCAGGTGACGAACGAGGAGCTCCGATCGTGGGTGGACGATCAGGTTGATGCGAGTGCATATGTCCTGGAGGTGACGACAGCCACTGACCAGAATGATCTCCAGAAAGACGCGGCGTCTGTCTGGCCGGCGCTGCGTTGGCCCCTCGATACCCATCGTCGTGATGGGGGTGAGGTGCCGCTTGCGGACCTCGTCCTAACTATTGACCAGGATGATGCGGTCACCCTTAGGGACCGGACCGACCAGCCGGTCAGCCTTGTTTACGTGGGTGTCGTGCCTATTGAACTGATTTCAGGGCCGATCCGTAACCTCATTAGCTTGGCTTCTCCATGGGCGTTCTCACCGATCGACGCGGGACCCTACGAGATACCTCCACAGAAGATCTCTGAACCGATCATCCGGGAACGGGAGACGCGCAAAAACCTCGTCCTATCGAGACACACCATCGAGTGCGAGATTTCGGACTTACCTCGCGCCTTCCTCGATGGGGTGACGCCGGGGGCAGTGCAGAAGCTCTTCTCGAGATTCAGCGATTGGGGCCTTGGCGAGGAGATCTATGTCAAGACAGTACCCAAGACCCTCTCCTTCGCTGCGTCACCGAAACCCAGCTGGGTATCGCTTGGATCGGTCGCGTCACTCCAGTCACTCAGACATACTCTTCGTCGCGAGTCCGGCACGCATCACCTCCAGATTACGGAGGCGCTCCCGACGGTTTGTGATTACACCGAGGCTGACGTTGATGCCGTGACCCAAACGATGCATCTGGTAGGAGGCTGAGTCGATGAGGCAACGCGTCTTGTACTGGCAGATTCTCCATCGTGATTATGGTCTTGACGACATGGTTATAGAGGATGTGGTCAAACCAGTCGTAGCGGAGCATGCCCCCGATCATCCATGGCACTTCTTGCGGTATTTCGATGAACGAGGACCACATCTACGGCTCCGAATATTTGCGGAGTCCGGCGCCATAGACACGCAACGTTATGAAGCAATCACCTCTGACTTGGATGGAGCTCTGATGGCAGCAATGAACGCAGCCGAAACTCGTCATGTGCGTGACCCAAGTCCGTTCGAGACACAACTCTTGCAGCTGCCGCAAACACCCGGGGTCGGCGTCCACGCGGCCCTTTACGAGCCTGAGGTGGAGAAATACGGAGATATCGCACGGGTGCGCGCAGCCGAGAGGATCTGGTGCGCCTCAACGCTAGAGGCTTTGCGACACATCACTCCCCAATGGTCTGCTACCGATCGCCTGTTACACGCTGCTACAGATGCCTTCCACGCCTCTGTTCTCTTCTTCCAGTCAAATGCAACGGCCGTTAAACGGTTCTGGACAAAATACGCCCAATACTGGGCGGGCGGGAGTAAGGCCACGCTGACCGACCTAGCGAACGACCCCAGACTCCATACCTTGGCCCTTGAAGCGGAAGCGGGTATCGACGGGCATGACGCGAACACATGGCCGGAGCGGTTCGTTCGAATGTGCACAGGAGACATCAATATGTTTAATCATCAGTTACATCTCCACCATAATCGCCTGGGCATCAGCCCAGGGGTAGAAGCCCCGCTTGCGGTATTGAGCCTTCTGTTTCTTCGCCGATTCGAGGGTGACCTCGCTGCTTCCTCCACGCCGTTGGTCTCTAGCGAACGCAAGTGGACGGCATAAGGATGGGACGCGTAGATGCATCTGATATCGCCGATGTGAGGAAACTTGTCTCTCGGCGCACCGGGTTGATTTCCCAATGCGTACCGCTCGAATCCTTTGATGGATCAGGGGATTGGTACGTGTATGCATCCAGCTTGGGAAATCTCGATCACATCGTTTCTGGGATTGAACACGCTGCTGATGCAGGCGCGGACGTTCAGCTCGGTGGTGCCGGAACGGCAGTGACTACGGACCACGCAGCAGATATTGCCGCAGTCGAGGGATTGGAGCGCTATTCCTCCTGCGTGTGGGACGATTTGCCGACGAGGTGGGCGAGCGAGAGGCAAATGCGCGAGTCGGGCGATAGCCACCTTGATGTCATGACCCTGGCAACTGTTGGGGAAAACGAATCGCGCACTGGTCGGGCAGTAATATCGAAAGCGAACCTTGACCGACCACTCCGATGGATTCGCGGAATCAATCTGCATAATCGAACGCCGGCATGGGTGCCGCTCATTTGTACGTACCTCTTCGTGAACCCGATTACCTTGGGGGAGAGGATATGGACGCCGATCTCGACAGGATGCGCCACCTACAGTAACGCGGAAGGTGCATTATTAGCCGGGCTCCTCGAAGCAGTGGAACGGGAGTCGATCGCGTTGGTCTGGTTGCAGAAATTGCCGTGTCCCCGACTCGATACAGAGTCGCTGGACCCGCCAGCAGTAGACTTTATTCGAGAATTCGAACGTCGCGGTGCAACCGTCTCGCTAATGGATGCGACCACTGATCTCGGAGTTCCCACCATCTACTGTTTGATCCGACGCGAATCCCAGCACGCGGCGCAGATCGTCACATGCGCAAGCGCGACGAACGGTAGCGAAGCCGCGCTAAAAGCGCTCAGAGAAGCCCAATCAACGCTGGTCGCAATCGAGACCAATAGCGCCCCAGTTCCCGACGATGTCATGGACTTCCACGACACGATACATGGGGCGGTCTATATGGCGCACCGCTCCCGGCGCGAGCACTTTGATTTTCTAGATAGTTCGCGGAAGCGAACGCGGGTCGCTGAGATGCCGCGGCTGCCCGATGATACAGGTGAAGCGCTTGCAGAAGTGTTGAGAAGGCTGCGGCGACTCGATATGGAAGCTTACGCCGTCGATATCACCACAGACGAGGGAGCACGTTCCGGTTTCACTTCCGTGAAAGTGCTCGTACCGGAACTAATACCTTTATCGTTTGTGCATTCCACTCGATACCTGGGTACATCACGACTATACGGTCTGCCCGAGCACTTCGGGCGCGATGCCCTTCCAGAGAAGGAGATTAACCCGTGGCCTCAGCCTTTCGCCTAAGAGATTCGATCTTTTTGTCTGCCCTCGATAGCCAGGCTAAGGCGCTCACTGATCGGATACACGAAAGCTTAGGTGGGATCGGAGTCAAGGATATTGCACGAGACGATCTAGTTCATGGCTACGGCGGTCCTTCCTGGGCGGAACCGAATACGACGCAGATTCTTGTCGCTACTGTTCCGAGACCGGATATGGAACAGCGCGCTCACAAGATGTCGCGCATCGACGGCTCGATTACTATTCCTGTTGTCTTGGAATACCCGATGGTGAGAGTCGGTCCGGTTGCCGATGGAGATAGTGGGTGCTATGAGTGTTTCTCCAGACGCCTTATTCAGCATGGCGCTGATGAAACCTTCGAGACTATGAAACGCCAAGCGTTTGCCGCTACTGAAGGCGGCCCAAACTTGCTGTTGCACCACGAGAGCGAGTACGTCGTTGCACGCGTATTGTCGCTTGTTTACATGTCCCGGTCAGCTGGGAGTGCAGGTCAAGGTCTCGGCGGGCGCTCGATGTGGCTGGATGTTGCGAACTTTACGGGCTCTGTCGATCGCGTAGTCGGAATCCACGGGTGCGCGACGTGCGGGGGTCAAGCAGGAACCCCGGAGGAGCGCACGTGGAAATTTCTGACCTGAGACCGAGAGGTGGGTAATGGTTAAGGGACGAATCCTAGACGCGTCCGGAAAAATGGATGCGATGCACATCGGAATGGCCGCGCGCAACGATGTTGCTATGCAGCCGCCGGGCCAGCCCTCTCTTATCGGAGGGGTCCGAACCGCTGTGGTTGATGGAGGCGTTCTCATCGCGGGTGGGCCCAGCCCTGTGTACTTTTCGGGAGAGTTCGCCAGGACGCGGCTATTGCCGCTTCTCGGTCATCTGGATGGGTCATCGGATCAAGCGACGATTGCGAAGCAGACCGGACTTTCGGAACAGAGTCTTTACGCCGCCCTGTCCCTGCTCCACGCTAAACGCCTGCTGCAGTGGGGGCCGCTCGACGGGCCAGATTCGCCAACGGAGTCGCAGGAAATTCTCTGGCACGCCCTTTCTGCGCGGCTAGCGAACTCACGACGCTTTCGTAACGTGGCCGAAGCGCTCGGACATTCCGAGGGCAACCCACTAAGAATCATCGGCAGCGACGCGTTCATCAATCGCGAAGAATTGGGTCAACAACTCAATAATGCCGGTGTGTTGCTCACCGATGACGAGCGCGACCTCGGAACCGAGTCGCTGACCGTTGCGCTGGGGACGATCTCCAGCGAGGAAGCGCGCCGTCTCCGGGCACGAGGACACAGCTTCGTTCACGCCTACTTCCACCGCGGGCTGCTCACCCTTTCCCCTCTGATCAGATCTGATCTGCCGTGCCATTCCTGCTTCCTAGCTGCTCTGACAGACGTCGACCACGAACATTTCGTAGGCAACGATAACGACTTCAAGAGCATCTCGGTCGACATACAATCGAGGCTCATCACCTCGCTATTGGCGGGAAACCTCGTTCCGGTAGCGCTTCGTACCGCGCAGATCAAACTTATTCGTCGTGCCGTTCTCATCGATATTGCAGATGGTACAGAGCGGTCCATAGAGATCTATTCTCGACCGGGCTGCGCGGACTGCGGACCTTCGCCTGTGCCAGCGGAACCCGCCCCCCTCATATATGAAGACATCGTTGCTTTCCCCCCGGCTGATCTCCTCGATCCGGCCACCCATATAACTCATTACAAACCATCGAATGTGCAGCTCCAACGCCCCGACCGGTCAAGTCTTGAGAACTCTCCGGCTACTACAGCTGAGCCGGCAGATGATGCTCAGATCAAACGCCTTCTCGAGGCACTTCGACTCACATTCGGTTTCCGACGTGAAGACGGCGCTGTTGAATACCAACGACACGCCCCAACTGGTGGGAATCTAGGTTCGCCCGAGGCGCACGTCCTGGTAGGAGAGGGCGTCGCCGGCCTAGGTTCAGGCCATTACCAGTATGACGGGGTAAACGAGCGCCTTGTGCACATCTCCGAACGTGAGGTACCGGTGCCCGACGGTGTCATTCACCTCCTTCTGACCGCTGCGCTTAGCCGGATGGGTGAAAAGTACGGTGCGAATGCTCTGCGATTGGTGCACCTCGATGCCGGCGTCACGTGCGCCCATTTCATCGCTGCCGCCACGGCACAGGGACTGCGACCGCGTCTCCATGCGAGAGCCGACTCGGAGGCGCTGCAACGCCAGACTCGTCGCACGCGGCGGAGCGACCCGGTAACTGCCCTGATCGCCATCGACAGCAGCAAACAGGTACATGAAACGGAACCTCGTTCGTTTCAAGGACGAATGCACAGGACGCTCGGTGCCGAACCGTCCGCCCCCGCCTCTCCCCGCCCCACGAGTGAGCAGGCTAGCAACAAGCTCCCCGCCGGGGCAGCGCTTGTCGATCAGCTCCTTCAGTATTCTGACGACGTCGCTGACAACGGCGTTGCAGTTTCCGCCTGGCACGGATTCGAGGGGTTAGGCGATGGGATTCTCGGACGTATCTCTCATCGAACGTGGGACCGCCGTCCGGTCGATTACAGTGATATCGAGGCAGTTGCCGAGCGCATCGCGAGGGCGCGCAGAGCGCTGCCTGGGGACGACGGCTCCCTGGGTGTTGACTTTGCTGTTGTCGGTCAGAACGTCACCCGTGAGCCACCGTCAAGCTGGATTATCCGAAACGATGGGTCGCTTGAGCGCATAAAGACGCTTGCTCCCGATCCGTTGCAGAACGCTGTTATCCAGCCGGAGTATGCCGAGGCTCCTGTGCTGGTCATCGCCACGATGCGTCTAGCAGAACTGACAAATCGAGGCGGCGTGCGGTCCTATCTGGATGCGTTGATGGCTGCAGGAAGTGCCCTACACGCGGGTTGGCTCGACATGCGAGGACGCGGGTTGGAAGGTGGGATCTTTGCAGGGATCTTACCTGACAAGTCGATCAATAGGCTCCTCGATGGCACGCCGTGGGACCACCGGCCAGTACTGGCATTAGCGGTGGGGCACCCCGTGCGCCTGGGAAGGGGCTAGCTTGAACGAGGTCGCTGTAGAAGCCGATGGACTCACGAAGACTTATTCGCAAGACGGCGAGTCCTTCAACGCTGTTGACGCCGTGAGTTTTGAGTTGCCCTTCCGCGGAGTCTTCGGCCTGCTCGGGCCGAACGGTGCGGGGAAGACGACCACCCTAGAGATGCTTGCTGGGCTCCGCCCTGCTGACCGGGGCTCGGTACGGGTGCTCGGGGTCGATCCTTTCGTTGATCGCCAGACCATGACCCGACGGCTTTCTATCCAACCCCAAAAGGCTGCGCTATTTCAGCACCAGACCGTGCAAGAGCTCCTCGGAATGTGGGCGTCGTTCTTTCCGCATTCGCGCGCGCCCGCGGACGTCATTGAGGAACTTGACCTCAGCGCGTCCGCACGCACTCGGGTCGCTCACCTCTCTGGCGGTCAACTGCAGCGGGTTCTCGTGGGCACTGCGATCATTTCGCGCCCAGAAATCCTTGTTCTCGACGAGCCGTCTGCCGGACTCGATCCGAATATCCGAGATGACCTTTGGCGCGTGATCCGCAATGAGGGAGAGCGGGGCACGCTAGTTCTCCTCTCCACTCACTCCATGGAAGAAGCCGAGGAGCTCTGCGAATCGGTCATCATCATGCACGAAGGGAGGATCGTTGCGGACGGGACACCGCGAGATCTCATCATCGAGAACGTTCCCGGCGGGGACGTTGGGTTCGTGATTGATCCAGAACGCTTTTCTCAATCGCGTCTGCGGAGCGACATCCTTGAACCGGAACTTGACTACTCAGTGGAGCGTTTAGCCTCTGGTCTGTCGATCTTTGTGGAGACGTCCGATACGGACTTCTTTCTGAAGCGGCTACTTGCTTCGGAGGCCGCTTCGAGCGTCCGTCACATCACTGTTGGGCGCGTCGGGCTTGACCACGTATTTCGCACGGTGACCGGAAAGGAGCTTCTCGATGACTAGTCAAACAGTGCCTGACTCGAGGCGAATTTCTTGGTCTCGAATGAAATCTCTGCTCGGCATGCAACGTCGAGAGCTTCTGCGCGACGGGCGAAGTTTCTGGTTCTCATTCCTCTTTCCGTTTGCCATTCTAGGCCTGTTCCTACTCATATTTGGGAGCATAGATGCCTATTCTGGCGGTGAAGGTGCCGTTGATCAGATCATTGCAATGTCGCTTTTTATGGCGGTCACTTCTATCGCATTTACGGCCACGGCTTCCCCTTTGGCGACATTGAGACGAGACGGCGTGTTGCGACTGTTATCGACGACACCAGTGTCCCGGGCCGAGTTTCTCATTACCCATATCCCGGTGCGACTTGTGCTCGTAGCGTTTCAGACCTTGGTAATTCTTCTCCTGGGATGGTTGCTCGATGCATTCAGCCTCAGGGTCATCCCGGCTGCTGTAGGAGTGAGCCTTCTAGGAATGGTGCTATTCGGCTCTCTCGGGTACCTATTGGGTGGGGTCCTACCGGGGCCAGATGCTGCGTCGAACTTGGGCACGCTTGTGCAGCTCCTCGCGTTCTTCCTCTCTGGTCTGGTATTCCCGCTGGAAGCATTTCCTGCTCAGCTGGAGTCGCTCCTCACCTACATGCCATTCACCTTTTTCGCCGACCTGCTTCTCAGCGTACTCACGGGGATACCCGCGGTGCACCCGGTGTGGCTATCAGTCATGGTGGTGCTTGGAACGAGTCTCGTTTTTTCCTTCGTCGCAGCGCGCATCTTTAGGTGGGAGGAGTAGCGAGCAGAGAGGATAGGGTGCCCTGGACCGGCGCGGTCCTATCAGCCGGCGGTTGAGCGCCTCCGTGGCCAAGGCGCGGAGTGCAAGCGACGCCTACCCCGCCAACAGCTGGCAGGGTAGGTCGCTCCATCCGCACCTTTGGAAGCACAGCTCGCCGCGCCGTCACACCGCGGTGTAGCCGCCGTCAACGAGATGGTAGCTGCCCGTGATGAAGCTCGCCGCCTCGCTGAGGAGGAAGCAGGTGAGCGCGGAGACTTCCTCCGAGCGGCCGAGCCGGCCGAGGGGGTGCTTGGACTTCAGCACTTCCAGCACCTCCGGTTCGAGGGTGTTCTCCAACAGTGGCGTCATGATGTAGCCCGGGCCCACCGAGTTGACGCGCAGGCCCGCCTCACCGTATTCGGCGGCGGCGTTCTTCGTGAGTCCCACCACCCCGTGCTTCGCCGCCGTGTAGGCGCCGTTCCCGATCGCCGCCACGGTGCCGTGGATCGAGGCCATGTTGACGATCGCACTGCGGTGGGGATCCTTGAGCATCTCCGGGATCTGGTAGCGCATCCCGTACAGCACACCGTTGAGGTTGATGTCTATGACCCGGCGCCAGTCCTCGAGGTCCACCTCACCCGCGGGTGCTTGCGCCCCGCCGATCCCAGCGTTGTTCACCGCGAGGTGGAGCCCGCCGTACGTCTCCACGGCGAAGTCGACGACCGCCTTGTTCTGCTCCGGGTCCGCCGTATCTTGTTTGAATGCCGACGCCGCACCGCCGGCTTGGGTAATCGCGGCGGCTACCGCTTCCGCACCCTCGAGATTGATATCGGAGACGACGACGGCCGCGCCATCGCCCGCGAGTTCCTTCGCGATTGCTTCTCCCAGGCCGGAAGCTCCGCCCGTGACGATCGCGACCTTATCCGTAAACCGTGCCATGGTGGCTCCTTTCTGTACCACTTCCACAGTAGAGCCGCGGCGCGGCGCCTACCTAGGTCCCCGGTCCTATTTATAACGAAATGGTCAAGGCGTATTAGCGAAATCCCCAAACCTGCGTTATCGTTCAACTGCACGATTAGAGTCGACGAGCCAGCCGAGGAGGCATGAGTGGCTAATTCAATCGACCGGCGGCTGTTTTTGAAGGGAATCGCCGGCGGGGCGGCAGCGATGGGGCTCGCCGCATGCGGGGCGCCCGCGTTGATCGTTCCCGAACACGCCGCGCGTGGAGACGCCGTTGCCGGTGCAACGATGCGGATCGCCCGACCCGCCGCGAGCGCTGCGGAAACTCTCGATCCCGCAAGCTCGCTCTCCGCGTACGAGTATCTCGGCGCGCTGTACAACCGGGTGGTCCGACTCGACCGCAACGGGGAAACGGTGCCCGACCTCGCCACCGAATGGTCCGCTAACTCGGACGCGACGGTGTGGACGTTCAAGCTCCGCCCCGAGGTGCGCTTCCACGACGGCCAGCCCCTCACGTCCCGCGACGTTCGTTACAGCTACGGCCACATCCTCGATCCCGACACCGGTTCGCCCCAAGCCGGCCCGCTCAGCCTCATCGACTCCATCGATGCGACCGACGAGACGACGGTCCGATTCAACCTCTCGACCCCGAACGCCGAGTTCCCCTCGCTCCTGACCGCCTACCAGTGCTACATCATCCCGGAGGACTCCGCTGAGCAGATCGGGCGCACCGGCATCGGCACGGGCCCGTTCAAGCTCGAATCCTTCGAATCCGCCGCGGCCGGCAAGGTGGTCGCGAACGAGGACTACTTCGATGGCCGGCCGCAGCTGGACGCGATCGAGTTCTACTCGATCCAAGACTCCAGCGCCCGGGTGAATGCGTTGCTCGCCGGGCAGGTCCACCTGCTCGCGCAGACCAACCTGGACAACCCGACCGCCCGCGTGATCGAAGGCTCCCCGGGCACGACGATCGCCCGGGTAGAAAACGCCCAGTGGTACACCATCCCGATGCTCTACACCTCGGAGGAGTTCGCCGATTCCCGCGTGCGGGAAGCGATGCGGCTCGCCTATGACCCCGCGGCGGTCCTCGACACCGCCCTGCAAGGGACCGGGGCGCCCGGCTGGGACAACCCCGTTCCCCCGCAGCTCGCGGCGTTCCTCGAATACGAGCGTGAATACGATCCGGACAAGGCCCGCGCCCTGCTCAAGGACGCCGGAGTGGAAGGATTCCGCACGAAGCTCTACACCTCCGCCTACGATCCGAACTTCACGCCCATCGCCACCGCGTATGCGCACCAAGCCGCGGAAGCGGGCATCACCCTCGACATCACGAACACCTCCGCGGACTCCTACTACACCCAGATCTGGATGCAGGTGCCGCTGATGATGGGCTACTGGGCGACCGGCCGGCCGATCGATCAGCTGCTCAACCAGATCTTCCGCTCGGGCTCGAGCTACAACGAATCCGCATGGTCCAACGAGCAGTTCGACGACCTGCTCGACTCCGCTCGGGCGGACACGAACGACGAGTCCCGGCTCGCGAAGTACCAGGACGCGCAGCGGCTCATCATCGACGACGGCGCCTGCCTCACCCCAGTCTTCGGCGACCGGTTGGTGGGACTGTCGAGCGACGTCGTCAACTACGACGAATTCGGATTCGAATTCGACTACCTCAACATCGGATTGCGGGAGGAGCAATGACCCGACTCATCCTCACTCGGCTCCTGACCGGCATCATCACCCTCTTCCTCACCGCGTTCTTCGTGTTCTTCGCCGTGCAGGCGCTGCCCGGCGACGTCGCGACCCAGCTGCTCGGGCAGGACGCGACCCCCGAGGCCGTGGAAACCCTCCGCGCGCAACTCGGGCTCGACCAGAACGTCTGGGCGCGGTTCGGCGCGTGGATCAGCGGCGTCGTCACCGGAGACTTCGGGGTCTCCCTAGTCTCCGGCGAACCCGTCGCCGCCAGCGTGTGGCAGGCATTCGGCAACACCCTGCTCATCGCCGGCCCCGCGATCATCGTCGGAGTGCTCGGCTCGATCCTGCTGGGGATCTGGGCGGCCTCCAAGCGAGGCAAGGCCGCGGATACGACGATCTCGCTGCTCGCCCTCATCGGGATGAGCATCCCCGAGTTCGTCGTCGCCACCGTCCTCGTGCTCGCGCTCGCGATCGCCGTACCGATCTTCCCCGCAGTCGTCGTGGAAGGCCCCTCCGCGGGGCTGGGGGATCTGCTTCCCGCCGCGATCTTGCCCGCGATCACCCTGATCATCTCGATGGCGGCCTACATCGTGCGGGCGATGCGTTCCGCCACGATCGATGGGCTCGCGACCGAGTATGCGACCCAAGCCGAACTCAAGGGCGTGCCGCGGCGGCGGGTGCTGTGGCGCCACGTATCGCCGACGGCGGTGCTCCCGGTGCTGCCGATCGCGTCCATCAACGTTGCCTGGCTGCTGGGCGGGGTCGTCGTGGTGGAATCCGTCTTCAACTATCCCGGCCTGGGCAAACTCATGCTCGATTCCGTCTCCACCCGGGACCTGCCGGTTCTGCAGGCGATCGCGGTGCTCTCCGCGCTCATCTACGTGGTGGCGAACCTCATTTCAGATCTCATCGCGCTCGCGGTTGATCCGCGGTTGCGGACCGGGGGCCGTGCACGGAAGATCCAGGAGCGCAAGGTTCAGGAGGTGGCCCAGTGAATACACCCATGCCCCAGCGGAGCAGGACCCGGCGCGCGGCTACGGCCTTCCGCCGCGATTTCGATCGATCGACCAGGGTGGGGATCATCCTCGTCGCGGTGACGGCGCTCATCGCGATCCTCGCCCCACTCCTCGCTCCCTACGATCCCATCGCGACGAACGCGGAGAACGCCCTCGCCGGGGTGAGCACCGCGCACCCCCTGGGAACCGACCAATACGGGCGGGACGTCCTCTCCCGGCTGCTGCTCGGGGGTAGGTTCGCCCTCACCGTCGCGCTGCTGGCCACCGCGTGCTCGGTGCTCATCGGCACGATCATCGGAACGATCGCGGCGTTCTACGGCCGGTTCGTCGATAGCGCGCTCACGCGGATCCTCGATTCCATCCTCGCCGTGCCCGCGGTGCTCGCGTTGCTCCTCATCGTCTCGGTGTTCGGCAACACGGTGCCCGTGCTCGTGCTCGCGATCACGGTCGTGTACTCGCCCGCGGTCGCACTCGTCATCCGCGGCGCCGCCCGCCCCGTCCTCACGAGCGACTACGTGCGCGCGGCGAAGGCCCGCGGCGAGCGTTCGGTCGCGATCATCGTGCGGGAGGTCCTGCCCAATATCCTCGACGTCATCCTCGTGGAATTCGCGATGCGCGCCTCGTGGGTCGTGCTGCTCGTCTCCACGTTGTCCTTCCTCGGATTCGGCGTGAACCCGCCCTCACCCGACTGGGGGCTGATGATCCAGGAGAACCGAATGGCGCTGACGGTCGCCCCGATGGGAACCGTCGCCCCGATCATTACCCTCGCCGCCCTCGTGATCGGCCTCAACCTCGCGGCCGATGGGCTCGGCAAGTACTTGGGAGTCGACCGGGCGAGGAGAGGAGTCGAACAATGACCACCGCAACCAACCCCGTCGTGCAGATCCGCGATCTGCACATCTCCTACCAAGCCGGCTCCCGGCGCGTGAGCGTCGTCAGCGGTATCAACCTCGAGTTGCACTCCGGCCGGACCCTCGGGGTCGTCGGTGAGTCAGGAAGTGGGAAGTCCACCGTCGCCCACACGCTGCTCGGGCATCTGCGCAGCGGCTCCCGGGTCGATTCCGGGTCCGTGGAGGTGCTCGGTGAGGACGTCTTCGCGCTGTCGAACGCGGACCTGCGCAGCCTGCGCGGCGCGAAGGTCGCGCTCGTTCCCCAGAACGCCGGGCATTCCCTCACCCCCTCTATGCGGATCGGGGAGCAGCTCCGCGAAGCTCTCACCGTGCACGGCCTCCCGGCCGACGACGCCGACATCCACGACCTGCTCGCCAGGGTGCGCCTGTCCAATCCCGCGCAGCTCGCCCGGCGCTACCCGCACGAGATCTCGGGCGGTCAACAGCAGCGGGTCGCTATCGCGATGGCGATCGCGCCCGGACCCAGTGTCCTCGTGCTCGACGAACCGACGACCGCGCTCGACGTCGTCACCCAGGCGGCCGTGCTCGCGCTCGTCAACGACCTGCGCGCCGAGCTCAACATGGCGGTGCTCATCGTCAGCCACGACCTCGGCGTCGTCTCCGCGGTCTCCGATGACGTCGTCGTCATGCGCGGGGGGCAGGAGGTGGAGCGGGGGGCCACGGCGAACGTGCTCTCGGCGCCGTCGCAGCAGTACACCCAGGAACTCCTCACGGCCGCCCCGCGCGTGGACGGCGAGGGCGCCGCGCCGCTCTCGATGCCGGCCGACGTCGTGCTCCGGCTGGACGAGGTGGGGATTCGTTACCCCCGGGCGACCCGGCGCGCCGTCTCGGAATTGACGCTCGACGTGCGCCACTCGGAAACCGTTGCCCTGGTCGGGGAGTCAGGTTCGGGGAAATCCACCGTCGCCACCGCGCTCGCGGGTCTCATCGGGATCGAACAGGGCCAGATGCGCCTGCGCGACGCCGACGGCGAGGAACACGACCTCGCCCGCCCCGCCGTCAACCGCCCGCCGAACGTGCGCCGCAGCGTGCAGATGGTGTTCCAGAACGCCGACCTCGCCCTCAACCCCCGCCGCACGGTGGGGGACGCGATCGCCCGGCCGCTGAAGGTCTTCGCTCGCATGGGCCGCGGGCCCGAGCGCGCGCAGGAAGTCCGGCAGTTGCTCGAAGAGGTCGGCCTCGACCCGGAATTCAGCAAGCGGCTCCCGGGGCAACTCTCCGGCGGGCAACGCCAGCGGGTGGGGATCGCCCGCGCCCTCGCCGCGCGCCCGAACCTCCTCATCGCCGACGAACCCACGACGGCGCTGGACGTCTCGGTGCAGGCCGACGTGCTCGACCTCCTCGATCACCTGCGCGAACGCCGCGGGCTCGCGTGCCTGTTCATCAGCCACGACCTCGCGGTCGTCCGCCGCCTCGCGCACCGCATCGCCGTCATGCACTCGGGCGTCATCGTCGAGACGGCGCCGGCGGAGGAACTCTTCGCCCACCCGCAACACCCCTACACCCAGACACTGCTCGAATCCGTCGTCGAACCCGGCCACGAGCGCCTGCCCGACGCGGAGATCGACGCCCGGCAGGTCCGGGTCGATCCCTCCGCTCCGCTACGGAGCGTGGGGGAGCAGCATTACGTGCGAGAGGTGGAGGTAACCGCTTGATGAGCAAGGTCCGCGTGGAAGAATGGTGGATCCCGATGCCCGATGGCACCCGACTGCGGGCCCGGGCGTGGCGGCCGGCGCAGATCCCCGAGGGTGGCGCGCCGGCGCTGCTGGAGTACCTGCCCTACCGGCTCGATGACTGGACGTGGGTGCGCGACAGTGAACGCCACCCCTACTACGCCGCGCACGGTTACGTCTCGGTGCGGGTCGATATCCGCGGCACCGGCTCCTCCCAGGGCCACTTTATCGACGAGTACTCCGAAGTAGAGCTCGACGACGGTATCGAGGTGATCAACTGGCTCGCCCGCCAGCCGTGGAGCAACGGGAGGGTGGGGATGTTCGGCATCTCCTGGGGCGGTTTCAACTCCCTCCAACTCGCCGCGCGCGCCCCCGAGCCGCTCAAGGCGATCGTCACCGTCTGCTCCGCCGATGACCGCTACGACAACGACGTGCACTATATCGGCGGGGCGCTGCTCGGTATCGATATGTCGGCCTGGGCGGGCACGATGCTCGCCTTCGCCTCCCGCCCGCCGCGGCCCGAGGTCGTCGGAGCGGACTGGGTGGAGCAGTGGGCCGATCGCCTCGAACACCTCGAGCCGCTCGGACCGCGCTGGCTCGCCCACCAGGAGCGCGACGACTACTGGCGCCGGGGCAGCGTCTGCGAGGATTACGGTGCGATCTCTGCGGCGGTGCTCGCCGTGGGCGGCTGGTCCGACCCCTACCGCGACACGGTGCTGCGGCTCGTGGAGAACCTCTCCGCACCGGTGAAGGGAATCATCGGCCCGTGGTCCCACCAATACCCCGACCGGGAACTCGCGCCGGGGCCGGCGATCGGGTTCCTGCAGGAAACTCTGCGGTGGTGGGACCAGTGGCTCAAGGACGTCGACACCGGCGTCCTCGCCGAACCCGACCTGCGGGCATGGATCACCGCCTCCGAGCGCCCCGCCACCTACATCGAGGAACGCAGCGGGCGCTGGGCCGGGGTGGACTGGCCCGCCCGATCCGGGGCGCACACGCTCTCCCGGCCGCTCGCAGCCGGCGATGACACCGCCGAGGTCATCGTCGACAGCCCGTGGAACACGGGGCAGGACGCGGGCCGGTACTTCCCGTTCGGCAACACCGCCGACCTGCCTCCGGACCAGCGAGCAGAAGATGGGCGCAGCGTGTGCATCGACTTCCCCGTCGACTCACCCACCGACCTGCTCGGCCGCGTCCAGGTGCGCCTACGGCTGGCGAGCTCCCGGCCGCGCGCGAACGTCATCGCGCGGCTGTGCGACGTCGCCCCGGACGGCTCCTCCACGCTCGTCACCCTCGGCGTCCTCAATCTGTGTAAACGAAACGGGATGGACACCTGCGCCGACCTCACCCCCGGTGAGATGCAGGAGGTGACGGTGCCCCTGCGCGCGGCCGGGTACCGATTCCCCCCAGGGCACCGGATCCGGGTGGCGATCTCCAACCATTACTGGCCCTGGGTGTGGCCGCACGAGGATCCCGGCGCGCTCACCCTCGACCTGGCCCGCAGCACGTTGGAGCTGCCCCTCGTTCCTGCGGGCGAGCAGCCCGTGGAGTTCCCCCCGCCCGCGGTGGTGCACCCGATCGAGATCACCCCACCCGAGGGGGCGCCCGAGCCGCGGCCCGAACGGGTGGTGAGTTACGACGTCGCCACGGGCGAAACCACCCTCGACGTCGACCCTCGCTACGGGGGAACGCGGCAGTATCCCGACGGGCTCACCTTCCTGGAAGACGCGCAGGAGACCTACCGGATAGCTCAGGGGCAGGGCCTGTCGCCGCAGGCGGACACGCGCTGGCAGATCACGCTCCGCAAACCCGGTTGGCAGGCGGAGATAGAAACGAGCACGTCGCTCACCTGCGAACCGGGGGCGTTCGTCTACACCGCTACCGTGCGTGCCCGGGCGGAGGTCGACGGCGCTGATGACCGCGCCGATGGGCTGCTCTTCGAACGCTCGTTCCGGGACGTCATCCCGAGAACTTCGGTATGACCCGCAGGCGCCTCTCCCCGCAGCAACGCCGCGCCCAGATCGTGCGCGCGGCGCGGGAGCACATCGCCGGGCAGGAACAAAGCGCCCACCCCGGCGTCGCGAAATTCTCCCTCCGCGATATCGCCGCGGCGGCGGGGGTATCGATGGGAACGGTCACCTACCACTTCGCGAGCGTGAACGAGATCCTCTCCGCGGTGGTCATCGCGGAGGCGGAGGAGTTCTACTCCGCGCCGGTGGAAGCGGCCCGCGTCGAATCCGACCCGTGGCGGGCGCTGACGGAGCTGCTTGACCCCATGTTCGCCGACACCCCGCGCGTCGAGGGGCACTGGCGGATCTGGGCACACTACTGGGCCGCCGTCGCCCGCCACCCCCAGATGGCGGAGGCGTATTTCGACCGGATCCGCCACTGGGAGTCCTGCTGCGCCGAGGTGATCGCCCGCGGGGTGGAAGAAGGAGCATTCCGTGAGGTCGACCCGGGCGAGACCGCGTTGAAACTCGGCTCCTACGCCAACGGGCTCGGCACCCAACGCGCCCAGGGGGTCCGTTCCCTCACCGCGGAGAAAGCCCGGCAGTGGCTGCACGAATTCGCCCGGGCCCTACTTATTGACGGCGCCGGATAACCAATGCCGCGCTAATAGTTGATGCGGGGGATCAGCAACCCACCCGCAAGGGCGAAGGTGGCTATCGCGGTGAATGCCGCAAGCATGAGCGTGGCCAACACCGCCTGCAGCCAGGATCGCTGCCTCCAGGCGCGTAGGGCTCGCCACCCGGCTGGAACTAGTCCCAGCACGCTCAGAAGCGTCGCGATCTGCGCGGAGCGGATGAGGATGAGCGGGTCCGCCTGCCCGTTCAGCAGGCTCGAGGCCACCATCGCCCACAGGCCCACGCCAACAAATGTGAACACTGCGGCAAGGAGGCTCGCGCGGCGGAGCCGGCGATCGGTGCGGGGGAGGACCAGGGGCCGGCCCAGCCGCCACCCGATGACGGCGCGGGCGGGCCAGGACACCAGCGCGATCGCCACAACAACGAGCGCCACCACTAGAGCGAGGAGAAGTGGCAGGTACCAGGCTGGAGCGGGAAGCAGCGTCGCCGCCGGCATGAGCGAAATCGCCTCGACCTCCCCGGAATCATCGGTGGCAACCGCTAACCGATGTGTTCCGGCCGGATCTTGGAACAGCCACGGCTCAGTCTCTCGCAACTCCAGGGGATGACCGGAGGAGTCGGTCAATGCGGGAATCACGAGGGTGTCCCCCGCCGAGCGCACCGTCACGGTCGAAACGAGGGAGTACGCGCGCATGAAACTGCTCTCCCCGCGTCGAGAGGTGATGTACCTGCCCGCGGCGGCCGCGGCGTGATCACCGGAGGTCGCCTGCACCTGCACGGGGTCCGAGGTGGGCGGGTAGTAGCGGTCGGTGAAGTCATCGAACAACCCGCTGCGCAACACGACCGACGAATCGGGTTGCCTGCCGGTTCCGTTGAGTCCGATGAAGATGCCGGTGCCCTCCTCGGGATAGATCTGGAAGGCGGCATGGGAGTGGATCACGTCCCCTCCGTGGCCCAGGATGCGGTGGCCGTTGCGGTCCTGTTCGAACATCCCGAGCGTCATCTGATGCCCCGCCGCCAGCGCGCCGAGCTGCTCCGCGGTGAGCCCCGGAGCGAACAACAGCGACATCGCCTCAGAACTGAGTATCGGGGAATCCTCCTGGTCGAGTAGTGCCCGCATGAATTCTCCCATGTCCACGGCGCTGGCCGAGAGCGAACCGGCGGGCCACGGGCCGACGAGTTCGAAGCCGATCGGGTCCTCGTGCACCGTGGGATAGGGGAGCGCCGCACGGCTCGCCACGCTGCTGGGCAGGGGCTGGTCATACGTGGCGGTCGTCGCCCCGGCCGGTTCGAGAACCTGGGTCTGCAAGTACTCGCCGGCCTCCTGCCCGCTGACCTCTTCTACGATGTGTGCCGCCAACGCGTATCCGTAGTTGGAGTAGGCGGGGACGGTACCGGGCGCGTAGATCTGTTCCGGGGCCATGGCGCGTAGGTAGTCACCGAGCGGAGGCATCCGGGCCGGGCCCGACCGGACGGTCCCACGAATCGCCTCTTCATAGCCGGCGGTGTGGGTGAGCAGGTGCCTCATCGTGACCGGGGGATCGAAGGTCGGGGCCGGGGCGAGGTCGGTATACGTCGTGATCGGCTCATCGAGGTCGAGTTCACCGCTGTCGGCCAGTTGCATGACGGCGACGGCGAGGGGCACCTTGGAGATCGAGCCGACGCGCAGCAGGGTCTCGCGCGGATCGACCGGCACCGGTGGGGCGTCGGCGGTGGCCACCTCAGCCACCCCGTAGCCGCGGGCGGTGAGGATCTCACCATCGTGGACCACCGAAACCGCAGCCCCGGGGATGCCTTCTCGCTTCAACAACGCCGGGACCGCGCCGTCGAGCCACGCCTCGACATCGCCTTCAGTAAGTTCCCCGGCGTGCGTGGGCGCGGCCTGGGCGGGCACGATCGTGAGGATCGCCAGGGCGAGCAGCGTTGCCACCAGCGTTGCCACTTCCTTTATCCCGCCGCTCCTCGACATATCGATCACCCTACCCTCGGTGGCGCGCGCCACAGCTACTCGGGGAAAGTCCCACGTCGATGCCCCCGGCTGTTACGATGGCGCCGTGTAGGGCGTTGACCCGGCCATCACCGGCGAGCCTTCGGAAGAACCGTGAGCGCACCCCGCCGGGCGCGCGAACCCAGTAGAACCGAACGGGACGGGCCCGTCACAGCCCAAACGAAGGGGCACGAGTTCGCACCCGCGAGCGCGTGCAACCGAGGTGGTACCGCGGCGTTCGCTGCAACCCAGCGCTCTTGACCGTCCTCGGGTCCGCATCGATCAGCAAGACCCGAAGGGCCGCCCATGGCATCCGCGTTCTACCCGCGCCACACCCCCTCCGCAACAGGCGTCGTCTCCTCCCCGAACCTTCCGGAGCTGGAAAAGCAGATCCTCGACTACTGGAAGAACGATGACACCTTCCAGGCCTCGATCGACCAGCGCCCCGCCGGGAAGAACGGTGAGAACGAGTACGTGTTCTATGACGGCCCGCCGTTCGCCAACGGCCTGCCGCACTACGGGCACCTGCTCACCGGGTACGTCAAGGACGTCATCCCCCGCTTCCGCACGATGATCGGCTCCCGGGTGGAGCGCCGGTTCGGTTGGGACACCCACGGCCTGCCCGCCGAGCTAGAGGCTGAACGCATCCTCGGGCTCAAGGGCAAACCCGACATCGAAGCGATGGGTATCGCCGCCTTCAACGAGGCCTGCCGCGAATCGGTGCTCAAGTACACCGCCGAGTGGGAAGAATACGTCACCCGTCAGGCCCGCTGGGTCGACTTCGAGAACGACTACAAGACCCTCGACCCCTCCTACATGGAATCGGTCATCTGGGCATTCAAGCAGCTGTATGACAAGGGCCTGGCCTACGAGGGCTACCGCGTGCTGCCCTACTGCTGGCGTGACGAAACTCCGCTGTCGAACCACGAGCTGCGCATGGACGACGACGTCTATCAGATGCGCCAGGACCCCGCCGTCACCGTCGGCTTCCGGCTGGAATCGGGCGAACTCGCCCTCGTGTGGACGACGACGCCCTGGACGCTCCCCTCGAACCTCGCCATCGTCGTCGGACCGGATATCGACTACGTCACGGTCACCTCGAGCGCGACCGGCACCCAGGAGCGGTACGTCATCGCCGAGGCGCTCCTTGCGGCCTACTCCCGCGACCTGCTCGACGAGGGCAGTGAAGACATCTCCGAGCAGATCGTCGCCCGCTACAAGGGATCGGAGCTGCTGGGGAAGTCCTACATCCCACCGTTCTCCTACTACCTCGGTCACGAGAACGCCTTCCGGATCGTCGAGGGGGACTTCGTCACCACCGAGGACGGTACCGGGCTCGTGCACACGGCCGGCGCCTTCGGTGAGGAGGACATGGCCGTCACCGACCGTGAACACATCGAAGCGGTCATGCCCGTGGGCCCGGACGGCACCTTCATGGCCCCGGTGAACGAGTACGCCGGGCTACTCGTGTTCGACGCCAACCCCAAGATCATCGCCGACCTCAAGGCGGTCTCCCGCGGGGAGAGCGGGGGAGCGGTCACCCCGGGCACCGTGCTGCTGCGTCACGAGACCTACGACCACTCCTACCCGCACTGTTGGCGCTGCCGGAACCCGCTCATCTACAAGGCGGTGAGCAGCTGGTTCGTGCGCGTGACCGAGTTCAAGGACCGCATGGTCGAACTGAACGAAGACATCACGTGGGTGCCCCAGCACATCAAGCACGGCCAATTCGGCAAATGGCTCGCGGGCGCCCGCGACTGGTCGATCTCCCGCAACCGGTATTGGGGCACCCCGATCCCCGTGTGGGTGAGTGACAACCCCGAATACCCGCGCACCGAGGTGTACGGCTCCTTCGCCGAACTCTCCGAGGCCTTCGGGCAGGAGGTCACCGACCTGCACCGGCCCTACATCGACGAACTCGTGCGGCCCAACCCCGACGACCCCACCGGCACCTCCATGATGCGCCGCATCCCCGACGTGCTCGACGTGTGGTTCGATTCCGGGTCGATGCCCTTCGCGCAGGTGCACTACCCGTTCGAGAACGCTGACTGGTTCGAGCATCACTACCCGGGCGACTTCATCGTCGAGTACATCGGCCAGACCCGCGGCTGGTTCTACACCCTGCACGTGCTCGCGACCGCCCTGTTCGATCGGCCCGCGTTCCGCACGTGCGTCTCGCACGGGATCGTCCTCGGCGACGACGGCCGCAAGGCTTCCAAATCTCTGCGGAACTACCCCGACCCGACCCTCATGTGGGACACCTACGGTTCCGACGCCGTGCGCCTATCCCTCATGAGTTCGCCGGTGCTGCGCGGCGGGAACCTCGTCGTGAGCGAGGAGTCCATCCGCGAGCAGGTGCGCGGGGTGCTCCTGCCGCTGTGGAACACGTACTACTTCTTCACCCTGTACGCCAACTCCGTCGGCGGTGGCTCGGCCGACGGCGCGAGCGGTTTCGAAGCGCGCGCCGTCGCCCCCGAGGAGGCCGCGGGCCTCGCCGTGATGGACCGCTACATCCTCGCCCGCACCCGGGACCTCGCGGACCGCGTCCGCACGGACATGGAATCTTACGACGTCCCCGCCGCCGCAGCGAAGATCCGTGAGCACCTCGACGTGCTCACCAACTGGTACGTACGCACCTCTCGCAACCGGTTCTGGGAGGAGGACGCGGGCGCATACAACACGCTGTACACCGCGCTCGAGGTGCTCTGCCGGGTCGCCGCGCCGCTCGCGCCGATGGTCGTGGAAGAGGTCTGGCGCGGACTCACTGGTGAGCGTTCGGTGCACCTGACCGACTGGCCCGCCCTGCCGGATGCGTTCGCCGACGACGATCTCGTCGCGGCGATGGACGCCGTCCGGGAGGTGGTCTCTTCCGCCCACGGGTTGCGTAAAGCCAACCACCTACGGGTGCGCCAGCCGCTACGGCGCCTGCGCGTCGCCGTCGACAATCCCGATGCGCTCGCGCCGTTCACCGGGCTCATCGCCGAGGAGGTCAACCTGCTCGAGGTGGAACTGCTCGATCTCGCCAATGTCTCCGCCACGGATTACGGAGTGCACGACAAACTCACCGTCAACGCCCGCGCCGCCGGCCCCCGCCTCGGCCGGGACGTCCAGACGGCGATCGGCGCCTCCCGTACGGGCGATTGGTCCGTCTCCGACGGAGTCGTGATCGCGGGCGGCATCGCGCTCGAGGAAGGCGAGTACACGATCACGACCGAGGTGGACGCCTCGGCCGGGGGAGAGGTGGCCGCCTCGACGCTTACTTCCGGGTTCATCGTCCTCGACCTCGCGCTTGACGAGGAACTCCTCGCCGCCGGTTACGCCCGCGACCTCGTGCGCCTGGTCCAGGACGCCCGCAAGGAGGCCGACCTCGTCATCACCGACCGGATCGAGCTCACGATCACCGTGCCCTCGGATAAGGTCGCCGCGGCGGAAGCGAACAAGGAGTTCATCGCTGATGAGACCCTCGCGCGGGACATTACGATCGTCGACGGCGGTGCCACGGAGCCTGGCGAGGCGAAGGTGGACTTCACGGTCGCCTGAGCGCCAGACTCTCTAGCGCCACGGCGCCGCCCTCTCTTCGGATCGTTATGCAACCGTAATCTTGGGGGCGGTGGAAAAGGTCTGCGATGAGGGGTGCGTGTCAGACCCTGCCCGTAGCGTGAAGGTATGTCAAAGACGCCTTCGTCCCCGCCTCCCGCCGATGTGGCTCGCTCTGCCGACGCTGCTCGCACGGCGGGCGTCGGCGAGGAGACGGTGCTGGAGTCTTTGCGTGCCTTTCGTGCCGAGGAGATTCGCCGTGACCAAGGCAGGGTGCTCCTCGCCGTCGAATGGGCACGGCTCAATCCGCAGGAGCAGCCCACGGATGAGGACGGTGATCCGGATACGCCGCTTCTGATGGATTCGATGGACGAGCTGTGGTGGGAACTCGCCGAGCTCGGCTGCCCCTATGTTGACGAACTGACGATTCCGGCCTTCGCCGACGCTGCGGGCATGACTGAATTCCAGGCGAGCAAGCTCCTGTATGAATCGATCATGCTCGTATTCCTCCTCCCGCGCGTCTGGGAGCGAGTCTCCCAGGGGCAGCTGGAAGTGTGGCGGGCCCGGAAGCTCGCCGAGGAGTGCTGGGGCTTGACGCCCGAGGCCATCGCCTATATCGACCGGAACATGTCCCTTGCCACAGCCCGGCACACTGAAGGGGGTCGTGAGGGCATTATTGCCGAAGCAAAACTGCGCTACATGCCCGAACAGGCGCAGGAGGAGGAAGAGGCAGCGAAGGAACAGCGCGGCGTGGGCGTCTCGTGGGAAGAGCACGGTAAGACCGGGGTCGCTTCAATTTGGGGCACCCTCGATGTGCCCGACGCGATTGACCTCGAAGCCGCGATCGCCGCGGGCGCCGACGCCCTGAAGGAACTCGGTTCTGAAGCCCCGCTTCCCGTCCGGCGTTCCTGGGCGCTCGGTGATCTCGCCCGCGCATCCCAATTCTTGGACCCGCGGCTGCCTAACCCTGGCCGGATCTCGGAGTCGCCGTCCGACTCGAACGCTGCTGACGCGTTTTTCCACCCTGACTGCGCGTGCCGCTGGGCGAAGCGCCCGAGATGGGATGGATCCGGCACCGGTTCCTCACGTGTGATGATGTACCTCCATCTCACCCCCGACGCATTCTTTCCGCCAGCTGCGAATGAGCCTCTACACGACCCGGCCCCTGGCGAACTCAACCACTCCGGATCGCACGCTGGTGAGGGCGAGGGGAGAGCTCTGTCCACTTCCGAGGCCAGAGGTGAGGGCGACGCGGGGAGCAGTGAGCACCGCAACGGGTTTGCGCCGATCCGCATCGAGGGCAATGGGATTCCCTCGGGAACCGTGCTCACTCCCGGCACGGTCCAGGGCTGGTTCACTCGTCCGAGGGCGGTGCCCGGGCCGAAGGTGATCTTCCGGCCAGTGCTCGATCTCGCTGAGCACCAGCACGTTGATGCGTACGAAGTTCCCGAACGGATTCAGGAGCACGTTGCTCTCCGTGACGGCGGATGCGTTTTCCCGTGGTGCCACCGAAAGGCTCGCAACACCGACTGCGATCACACGATCCCGTGGAAAGAGAACGGGCAAGGTGGCCCTACCTGCAGCTGCAACCTCGCGCCCCTGTGCCGCCGGCACCACCGAGCTAAGACCCACGCCGATAACCACGTCGGAAACCGGTATACGTGGTGGCGTTACGAATCGCTCGGTGAGGGGAAGTACCTGTGGCAGGGGCCGGGAGGCTCCCGGCTGCTGCGCACGAACACCGGTGTGTACGACGTGAGCAACGAGCACGTATCCAATGGCCCCCGCACTCCTGCTCAACGGTTGCGCGCCACGACAATCACGGACATCACCGGCGAGAATTCGGGCCCCGAGCCCACCCCGCGCGTCGTCGCGGCGGAGAAGGTCGTCACGAGAATCGTCGCGAGACTGCCGAGGCCAGAAACGCTGATGGAACGATATCCCGCCCCTGAAGGCGAGGAGCCGTATGTCCCCGAGGTCATACCGAGGGAACCCTCCTGGCGGGAACTTTTCTCCCATGACTTCAAAGAGAAGAGGATGACGATCGATGAGATCCTGCCGCCGCAGAGCCTCCTCAGCGATGCGCTCCGCGACTTCTACACCGAGACCTACCTATTCGCAACGACCCACCAGTTGGAAGAAATGAAGTGGGCTATGGCGAAGCACAAGAAGGCGAAAGCAACGCGGAAGAAGTACGCGCCCGATGTCCTCAAGCCACGGGGTGAAGAGCGTGATGGGATCACGTACTACTCCGGTCGGGATCTCTTCCAGGTGAAAATTGCCCGTCCGCGAGCCTCGTAATCCACAGCACGCCCAGTCTCATCGTGCCCGGTCTCAGCAGAATCGAGCGGGCAAACCGAGATACGCTAACGAATGTGTCTGATCAGTCCACGCCTGAGGAGAACCTCGGCGACCTTTCCCCCAAGGCCATCGTTCACGCCACTCCCGACGCCACCGAGCCCGAAGAGGCATCGGCGATAGACGCCGCCGAGGCAGCGGCCGAGGAGGAGGCGCGGGCGATCTATTCGGAGATCCTTGGGCGCAACCCCGAACATGACTTTGAGCCCACGATCGATCGCGTCGTGTCCCTCATGGAGCTCCTGGGCGAACCCCAGCACGCCTTCCGTGCCATCCACATCACCGGCACCAACGGAAAGACCTCCGCTGCCCGGATGATCGAATCGCTCCTGCGCGAGCTCGGGCTGCGCACGGGCCGCTTCACGTCTCCGCACCTGCACACGGTCCGTGAACGCATCGCCATCGACGGCGATCCCATCCCGGCCACCAGGTTCGTGGAAGTGTGGCGAGATATCGAACCGTACGTGAACATGGTCGATGCGGAGCTGCAGGATCGAGGCGAATCACGGCTGAGCTTCTTTGAGGTCCTCACCGGGCTCGCATACGCGGCCTTCGCAGATACACCCGTGGACGTCGCGGTGATCGAAGTCGGCATGGGCGGGGAATGGGACTCGACAAACGTCGTCGACGGTGACGTCGCCGTGTTCACGCCCATCGCGCGCGACCACGATAAGTGGCTCGGCTCGACCCTCACGCAGATCGCGGGAATCAAGGCGGGGATCATCAAACCCATCGCTGGTGACCAGGTGGTCATCACCGCCCGCCAGCCCGAGGAGGTCGAACCCGTGATCGCCGCGAAGGCCCAAGCGGAGGGCGCACGTGTGGTGGCGGAAGGGTACGACATGTCGGTGGCTGAGCGGCAGGTCGCCGTCGGCGGCCAGCTGCTCTCTCTGCAAACCCCGGCCGCAACCTACACCGAGATCTTCCTCCCTCTGCTCGGTCCGCATCAAAGCCAGAACGCGCTGCTTTCCCTCGCGGCGGTGGAAGCCTTCCTCGGGGGTGGGGCGCTGCCGGGCGACGTCGTCGAGGCCGGGTCCGGCGCGGTCACCTCACCTGCTCGGCTCGAGCTCGTTCGCTCCAGCCCGACCGTCATCGTCGACGCCGCGCACAACCCCGCCGGGGCCCGCGTCCTCGCCGAGGCGATCGAAGAGACCTTCAACTTCTCCCGACTCATCGCCGTCGTCGGTGTGATGGCCGATAAGGACGCCGACGGGATCTTCGCCGAACTCGAGCCGCTCGTCGACGAAGTGGTCATCACCCAGTCCGCCTCGATGCGCTCGATGGATCCGGCCGACCTCGCCGACATCGCCCGCGACACCTTCGACGCCGAGGACGTCCACGAAGCCGCCTCCCTCCCCGATGCGATTGCCACCGCCGTCGATCTGGCCGAACAGGGCCAGGCGGACGCGATCGCGTCCGGCACGGGCGTCATCGTCGCAGGATCGATTATCCTCGCGGCAGACGTGCGCGCGCTGTTCGGCCTCGGAAATTGACGTCCGCGCCTAGCCGCCCCTGCGAGAGGTGGCAAACCGGTTCGCACTAGCAAAACTCTCCGCCACAGTCCAAAGTAGGAAGTAACGCAACGTAGGCAACATCACACCCCATGGGGACGAGGAGAAGAAGCATGAAGAAGCTCATCAACGACCCAGCAGACGTCGTAGCGGAATCCGTAGCGGGATTCGTCGCCGCGCATAGCGACCTCGTCCAGCAGGGCCCCGATCCCGAAACGCTCTTCATCTCCCGGAAAGGTGGAGCGGTCAGCGGTAAGGTCGGCCTCGTTTCCGGAGGAGGCAGCGGGCACGAACCACTCCACGGCGGGTACGTGGGCAAAGGGATGCTCGACGCCGCAGTGCCGGGTGCCGTTTTCACCTCGCCCACGCCGGACCCGATCCTCGAGGCGACGAAAGTGGCCGACGGCGGCGCCGGAGTGCTCCATATCGTGAAGAACTACACCGGTGACGTGCTCAACTTCGAAACGGCCGCCGAACTCGCCGAAATGGACGACATCGAGGTGGCGAGCGTCGTCGTCAACGATGATGTCGCCGTCGAAGACTCCCTGTACACCGCGGGCCGGCGGGGCGTGGGCGGAACAGTTCTCGTGGAGAAGATCGCCGGGGCGGCGGCGGAAGCGGGCGCGGACCTCGCCCGGGTCACGCAGGTCGCGCAACGAGTCGTCGAGAACGTCCGCTCGATGGGGGTGGCCCTCTCGGCGTGCACGGTTCCCCACGCGGGGGAGCCCTCCTTCGAACTCGGTGAGGACGAAATCGAGATCGGCATCGGCATCCACGGCGAACCCGGCCGGCACCGAGTGGCGATGGAATCGGCGAACGGGATCACCGATCGACTCCTCGACCCGATCCTCTCCGACCTCGACCTCGAGCGCGGCGAGAAAGTGCTGCTGTTCGTCAACGGAATGGGCGGCACGCCGCTCTCAGAGTTGTACATCGTCTACGGCCACGCCCGGGCGCGCCTTGAGGAAGCGGGATACGAGGTTGCGCGTACCCTGGTAGGAAACTACATCACGGCACTAGAAATGCAGGGATGCTCCCTCACGGTCCTCCGCCTCGACGAGGAACTCACCGAGCTCTGGGATGCTCCTGTTCACACTCCCGCACTGACTTGGGGTAACTAATGTCTCTTGGAACTGATTGGGCGCTCGCCTGGATCCGCGAGGCCGCGCAGGTCGTCTCCGATAACCGTGCCGCCCTGATCAAACTCGACCGCGAGATCGGCGACGGCGACCACGGCGAGAACATGGACCGCGGCTTCAGCGCGGTGATTAAGAAGCTCGACGACGCCGCTCCCGCCTCGATCGCCGACGTCCTCAAACTCGTGGCAACCACGTTGATGTCGACCGTGGGCGGCGCGGCCGGTCCGCTGTACGGAACCGCATTCCTGCGGGCGTCGAAAGCGGCGGGGCAGGCGGAGAGCCAGAACGGTTCGCTCGACGCGGCGGCGGTTGCCGCCGTCCTCGAAGCAGGGCTGGACGGGGTGGTCGCCCGCGGGAAGGCCGAGACCGGGGAGAAAACGATGGTCGATGCGTGGGCACCGGCGGTCGCCGCGGCGAAGAACATCGCCGCGACCGGAGGCGATGCCGCTGAGGCGTTGCGGGCGGCCGCGGAAGCTGCGCGCACCGGCGCCCGCGCCACCGAGCCCCTCATCGCCCGCAAGGGCCGCGCGTCCTACCTCGGGGAACGTGCGGTCGGCCACCGCGATCCGGGTGCGCAATCCTCCGCGCTCATCCTGGACGCCGCTGCACGAATGGCTGCGGCATGACGACGCCGGTCAAGGTCAGCCTTGTCCTCGCGTCCCACTCCGGCAATCTCGCCAAGGGACTCACTGAAGTTGCCGGGCAGATGGCCCCCAACGTCCAGGTGTTACCCGCGGGCGGGACTGACGACGATCGGATCGGCACGAGCTATGACCGGATCGAGCAGATGATCAATGCGGCCCGGGGCGAGGGGAAGGACGTCCTCGTGCTCAGTGACCTCGGGTCGGCGACGATGACGGCGGAGGCGGTCATCGAGAGTTTCGAGGCCGGGGTGCTCCTCGCCCAGGCGCCCTTCGTCGAAGGCGCGGTCGCGGCCGCCGTCGCCGCCGAGGGCGGGGCCGGGCTCGAGGCCGTGGCCGCCGCCGCCCGGGCAGCGATCGAGGAGTTCGCGGGCGCGGAACCCGCGGCAGAATCCCCTGCGGAACCTGTCGAACCTGCGGAACCTGCAGCGGGGGCGGAAAGCATTTCCGAGACGCTCACTCTGAAGAACAAACTCGGCCTGCACGCCCGCCCGGCCGCGATGGTGGCCCGGATCGCCGCTGAACACGACGCGAAGGTGACGATCAACGGCGTCGACGCGGCCTCGGTGCTCGCGCTGATGGGGCTTGCGCTGCCCGGCGGGGCCGAGGTAGAACTCAGCGCAAGCGGGAACGAGGCGGAAGCCGTGATGAAGGCGTTGGTCCCGCAATTCGAAGAAGGTTTTGGGGAAGAATAGGAATCACCGGCTAAGGAGGTCGCAATGCGTAACAACCCAGCGTCGTGGGGCCGTCCCGACCCGGACGAAGAACCGACGTCGTTACAAGATGAGCTCAAAACGCCCGTGGAGCCGGGGGAGGACTACCAGGCCCGCACCGCGCGCCGTGACCTGCAGGGCGAAGCCTCGGAGGCGGACGTGCTCGACCAGGCCGCCGTTGCGTGGCAGCCGGGAGATGACGACGAGGAAGAGGCGTGAGAATGAACTGGGGTAACCTGCAAGCGTGAATGCTCCTCAGGGTGAGATCAACACCCGTTCGTATCTCCAACTGTTCAACCGAGCAACGCTCGCGATCGAGATCATCGTCATCTTCATCGCCGGGCTCACCGCCTACGCGTTGAACATGGCCCCCGCCACCCACGTGTGGATCACCACCGGGGTGGTCGGGCTGCTGTGTTTCCTTGCCCTGGGGCTCGCCCGCTTCCCCGCCGGGATCGGGGTGGCGGCGGTCGTGCAGGTGCTCCTCGTCGCGTCGGGGATCTTCATCCCCACGATGTGGTTCCTCGGTGGAGTGTTCGCGATCATCTGGATCATCTCGGTGATCCTCGGCAACAAGATCGACCGGGAGAAGCGTCAATACATGCTCGCCCATCCCGAGGAGTACCCGGAAGCGAGCAGTGGTGGCTACCCGATAAGCTAGCCCCCATGACATCTCAACGAACCCTCGTTCTCATCAAACCCGACGGCGTCCAGCGCAACCTCGTGGGCGAGATCCTCGCCCGCATCGAAGCCAAGGGATACACGCTGGATGCGCTCGAACTTCGCGCGGCCACCCCCGAACTCCTCGCCCAGCACTACGCCGAACACGAGGGCAAGCCCTTCTATGGCCCGCTCGTTGAGTTCATGCTCTCCGGGCCCGTCGTCGCCGCGGTCGTGCGCGGACACCGGGTGATCGAAGGGTTCCGCTCCATCGCTGGTGCCACCGACCCCACGAGTGCCGCTCCCGGGTCCATCCGCGGTGACCTCGGCCGCGACTGGGGCCTGCAGGTGCAACAGAACCTCGTTCACGGCTCGGACTCCCCGGAATCGGCCGAACGGGAGATCGGATTGTGGTTCCCGGGGCTGTAAACCTCCCCGCAAAGCGTAGGTCTGCCCGCTAGGCTACTGACGTGTACCTCAAGACGTTGACGCTGCGCGGCTTCAAGTCGTTCGCGTCTGCAACGACCCTGAATTTCGAGCCCGGCATCACCTGCGTGGTGGGGCCGAACGGATCGGGGAAGTCGAACGTCGTCGACGCGCTCTCCTGGGTGATGGGGGAGCAGGGCGCAAAATCGCTGCGCGGCGGCAACATGGCCGACGTCATCTTTGCGGGCACCTCCTCCCGCCCGCCGCTCGGGCGCGCCGAGGTCTCGTTGACGATCGACAACTCCGACGGCGTGCTGCCGATCGATTACACCGAGGTCACCATCTCACGCACCCTGTTCCGCAACGGGGGCAGCGAGTATGCGATCAACGGCACTGCCTGCCGACTCCTGGACATCCAGGAGCTCCTCTCCGACACCGGGATGGGCCGGGAGATGCACGTCATCGTCGGGCAGGGCCAGCTCGACTCGGTGTTGTCGGCGACCCCGGAGGATCGCCGCGCCTTCATCGAGGAGGCCGCGGGGGTACTCAAGCATCGGCGGCGCAAAGAGAAGGCGCTGCGCAAACTCGAGTCGATGGAAGCGAACGTCGCCCGGCTCAGTGACCTCGTGGGGGAGATCCGCCGCCAACTCGGCCCCCTCGCCCGGCAGGCGGAGGTCGCGCGCAAGGCCCACGTGGTGCAATCGGACCTGCGGGACGCTCGCGCCCGCCTGCTCGCCGACGAACTCGTGCAGATGCTCGCCAACCTCGAGGCGGAACAGGCCGATGAGGAAGCGCTGCGGAAGCGCCGGGCGGAGGTGGAGGCAGCCCAGGATGCCGCCCGCGCCAGGCTTGCTGAACTCGAGGCTGCCGCGGCAACGGCCGCGCCGGAGATCAACGAAGCCGCGGAGATGTGGTTCCGGCTCTCCTCCGTGCGCGAACGCCTGCGCGGCACCGCCACTCTCGCCGCCGAGCGCACCCGGCTGCTCGAGGCACCCGAGCAACCCGAACGCTCCGGCCGGGACCCAGACGACCTCGATCACCAAGCCGCGCGCGCCCGGGAGGCCGAGGCGGAGCTGCGCACCGAGCAGCACACGGCGGCGGACACGCTCGCCGAACTCATCGAGGCCCGCACGACAAGCGAGGCGGAGGCCGCCGAGGCCGAGAAGGAACTCACCCGGGTGCACCGGGGGATCGCCGACCGACGCGAGGGGCTCGCGAAACTCACCGGGCAGGTGAGCGCGAAGCGCTCCCGCCTGGAGCAGGCAGAAGCGGAGATTCAACGGCTGCAGGACGCGCACACCGCCGCCCTCACCCGCGCGCGGCAGGCGCAGGAGAAATACTCTGAACTCGAGCAACGCGCCGTCGGGGTGGAAACTGGGGAAGAGGAACTCAAGACGGCGCACGAGGCCGCCCTGGTAGCGCTCGATGAGAAGGAGGTCGAGGTCGCCGCCCTGCTCGAGGCCCAGCGCGAAGCGGAAACCGGTGTGGCAACGTGGCGCGCCCGGCGCGAGGCCCTCGAGCTCGCCCTCGCCCGCAAAGACGCCACCGGTGCCCTCCTCGACGGGGATTCCCCGGGGATCCTCGGCGCGCTCGCTGGCGACATCCACGTGGAAGGAGGCCACGAGAACGCGATCGCCGCGGCGCTCGGCCAATGGGCGAACGCCGCCATCGCGGAGTCCCTCGACACCGCGGCCGACGCGCTGCGCCAATCCCGGGAGGGGGATGCGGGGATCGCGAACGTCATCATCGCGGGCGCCGATGCACCCGGCACCCCTGGGGCCCGTGGGTCGAATTTCGACACGCCCCCTGCGGTGGGAACGTGGGCGAGGAACCTCCTCACCCTCACCCCGCGCATCACCGGCGCGATCGAACGGATGCTCGCGGGCGTCGTCGTCGTCGACACCCTGGCCGAGGCGCGCGAGGCGGCCGCGGCGGGGCTGACCGGGGTGAGCGGGAACGGCGACGTCGTCGCGCCCACCCACGCCCGCGGGGGATCGGCAGACGGCCCGAGCGCGCTGGAGTTGCACGCGGCGCGGGAGGAGGCGGAGGCGAAGATCGCAGAGCATACGCGCGCGGCGCAGGATGCGGCCGGGAAATTGGCGCCGGTCCAAGAGGAGCTGCAGCTCGCGCAGACCCAGGTCGAGGC
>DATGUB010000137.1:0-2807 GCA_035301585.1 Beutenbergiaceae bacterium
GGCCAGGTGGTTCCCGGGCTGTTCGCTGTCGGTGAGGCCGCAGGTTTCGGCGGCGGCGGCGTGCACGGCACGCGTGCCCTGGAGGGGACCTTCCTCGGGGGCTGCATCCACTCCGGGCGGGTGGCCGCACACGCGGTTTAACTCCCGCTCGGCCCGATTTGGGTATGCAGCGACGTCCGTGCGCCGCGAGCTCGAACTGGCATTAAGCTTGGGCGGGTGAACGATCAATCCCCTTCCACAGAAATCTCTGCTGATATCGAAAAGTCCCTCCTGCGGTCGATGGCGCGGTCGGATGAGATCGAAGCAGAAATTGCCACGAATCCCGGCAAGTTCCGGGTGCTCACGGGCGACCGCCCCACCGGGCGGCTCCACCTGGGCCACTACCTCGGGACCCTCGCCAACCGGGTCCGGCTCCAGGAGGCCGGGGTGGAAACGTGGCTGATCGTCGCCGACTACCAAGTGATCATGGACCGCGACGACGCCGGGCCCCTCTCCGAGCGGGTGATCGGTCTCATCGCCGACTACCTCTCGGTGGGCATCGACCCGGAGCGAAGCCCGATCTTCGCTCACTCGGCCGTTCCTGCGCTCAACCAGCTCATGCTCCCGTTCCTATCCATGGTCACCGATTCGGAGCTGCGGCGGAACCCGACCGTCAAGGCCGAGCATGAGGCGACTGGCGGGCGGCCCATGAGCGGGTTGTTATTCACCTACCCGGTCCACCAGGCGGCGGACATCCTTTTCTGTAAAGCCAACCTCGTGCCGGTGGGCAAGGATCAGTTGCCGCACCTCGAAACCTCCCGCGCCATCGCGCGGCGTTTCAACGAGAAGTACGCCCCCGTGTTCCCGCTCCCGGAAGCGCTGTTGAGCACGACCGCGAACGTGCTGGGGGTCGACGGGGAGAAGATGTCCAAATCGCGGGGCAACACGATCGAGCTCGCGATGACGGAAGACGAGACGGCCAAGCAGCTGCGCCGCGCCGTCACCGACTCCGACCGCAACATCACCTACGATCCCGTCCACCGCCCCGAAGTGGCGAACCTGCTTCAGATCGCTGCCGCGTGCTCCGAACGAGACCCCGCGGAGATCGCTGCGGAGATCGGCGCCGGCGGGGGCGCGAAACTCAAAGCTGTCGTCACCGAAGCCGTCAACGAACGGCTCCGCCCCATCCGCACCAAGCGCGCCGAACTCGCCGCCGACCCGGGCCACCTCGCCTCCGTGCTCGCGGCGGGGAACGCGCGAGCGAACGAAACCGCCGACGCAACGCTGGGCGAGGTTCGTGAAGCAATGGGAATGGTGTACGAGGTTTAGCCTCACCACCCGGACCGCTCTGGTATATTCTCAGGTCCCGGTCCAGCGGCGTGCCGTGAAGCCGTCGCATGTCAACACGCTTGCTCAAAGCAACCTATGGAGGAATACGAATGGGCTTCATCAAAGCATTCGCTGGCGCCGTCGGTGGCACCCTGGCTGATCAGTGGAAGGACTTCCTCGTCCCACCCGCCGGGCTCGCCCCCACCGCGGCGATCTTCCCGGCTGTCATGAAAGGCACGAACGCGGGGCGCGGTTCGAACACGAAGTCGTCCGAGCACATCATCACCAACGGGTCCCGGATCGTCGTGCCCGAGGGGTACGGGTTGCTCACGTTCCAGGACGGCCAGCTCACGGGCTTCGTCGCCGAACCGGGCGGGTTCATCTGGGACTCCGAGGATCAGAACTCCAAGTCGGTCTTCGCGGGCGATGGAATCATCAGCCCGACCGTGACGACGTCGTGGGAACGGTTCAAGTTCGGCGGGCAACCGGGTTCTCAGCAGCTCGCCTTCTACGTGAACCTCAAGGAGATCCCGAACAACAAGTTCGGCACGCAGTCGGAGATCTACTGGGACGATGCCTACCTCGGCGCCCAGGTCGGCGCGATCACCCGCGGCACCTACACGATGCGGATCGTCGACCCGATCCTGTTCGTCAAACAGTTCGTGCCGCTCACCTACTACTCCGGGTCGCCGCAGGTCTTCGACTTCACCGACCTCGACAACGACGCGGCGAACCAGTTGTTCACCGAGGTGGTTTCCTGCCTCGCCCCCGCATTCTCCCTCTACACGAACGACCCCGATAAGGGGAACCGGATCTCTCGGATCCAGTCCGATTCCCTCGGCTTCGCCCAGTCGCTCAGCGCAGCGGTCGAGGAGGGCTATCAGTGGACCTCCGACCGCGGCCTGGTGATCGTCAAGGTCGCGATCCAATCGATCGAGTACGACGAGGACACTCGCACCCTCCTCTCCGACGTCAAGAAGGCCGACGCGTTGGCGGGCTCTCGCGGGAACTCCTTCATGCAGCAGGCTGCTGCGCGCGGGTTCCAAGCTGCGGGGGAAAACCCCTCCGGCGGCGGTGCCGGCATGGCGTTCATGGGGATGGGGATGGGCGCGGCCTCCGGCGCCGCGGGCGGCTTCCAGCAGCCCGGCTACCAGCATCCCGGCCAGGCCCAGATGCCCGGTCAGCAAGGCTACGGTCAGCAGCCCCCGCAACAGGGGTATGGCCAGCAACCCCAGCAACAGGGATACGGCCAACAGCCGCCACAACAGCAAGGCTACGGCCAGCCTCCCCAGCAGCAGCAACCGCAGCCCGAACAGCAGCAACCGCAACAGCCCCCGCAGGCGGAGGACCCAGTGGCGAAACTCGGCCAGCTCAAGCAGATGCTGGATCAGGGGCTCATCACCAATGAGGATTACGAAGCGGCAAAAGCCAAGGTTCTTGGCCTGTAGGTAGACGGATGAAACCTTACGAACAGCCGGCTGGGGCCGCGGGAGAACCCG
>DATGUB010000138.1:0-4114 GCA_035301585.1 Beutenbergiaceae bacterium
CCGTGGCCGGGGCGCTGGTGGCGACGTACTTCTCCTCGTTCGCCGCGAGCCTCGCCGCGATCCGGCACTGCCCCTGCAATATCGTGCCGGGCCTGCTGCCCGAGCTCGAGATGGCGGACATCGCTGCGCTCATCGCCCCGCGGCCACTGGTCCTCGAGGCCGGGGAGAAGGATCCGATCTTCCCGATCGCCGCGACGCGCGAGAGCTACTCCCGCCTGCTCGAGGACTGGGAGACCGAGGAGGGAGCGCTGGGAGGGGGGAGACCGCCGGAGCTGGTCATCACGCCCGAGGGGCATCGCTTCGTCGGCGAGCGCTCCGTGACGCTGCTGGCGGGGCGCCTCGCGGGCTGAGCCCCGCACGCTCCGGACCAGGGCTCAGCGCGTCGCGCCCACCCCTTGGGTCGCGAGTCCGTTCATCGCGCTCCTCCTCGTCCTGCCCTCCCGACCGTGGCGAGCAGAGCCTCCGGGGCGTCGTGCATGACGAAGTGGCCGGCCCCGTCGAGGCGCGTGGTCCGGATCCCGGCGGATTCATAGGCGGCCTGATCGGCGTAGCGGCGGTGTTCGCCGACGACGAGTTCGATCGGCACCGCAGCCTCGGTCAGCAGCATGGACGTCCGGCGGGCGGCGTGGTCCACGAGGGACCGCGCGCAGCGCACGAATCCGCGGGGGTCGCAGAGCCGGATCTCGGACCGCCGCCCGGCGATCTCGCGAGCGAGCAGGCGGTCCCAGCCGCCCTGCTCGAGCTCCTCCTCGGGTGCCATGGCGATGTCGTCCGCGCGGACCTCGGGGACGTCGATCGCGGGCTCGACGAGGACCAGTCGGCGGACCAGCTCCGGATGCCGCTCGGAGAGATGGATCGCTATGCTGCCGCCCAGGCTGTGGGCGACGATCTCGCGGGGCGGTCCGCCGGTCTCCCACAGCAGCGCAGCGACGGCATCGGCCATGGCGGGCAGGGTGTAGTCGAAGTCGATCGGGCGATCGCTGCGGCCATGGCCGGGAAGGTCGGGGACCAGTGCGGGTCGACCGCGCAGCACGGCGAACCCGGCCCAGCTCGCGGCGCCGTGGCATCCCAGACCGTGGAGGTACAGCACCTCTTCGCCGCTGCCGGGCAGGCGGAGCGCGCGCAGCTGGTCTCCCTGCGGGGTGAACGGGGTCGTGGTGAGCATCGTCGCTCCTGATCGGGGTGGTCGTCAGCCGGGCTGATCGGGGTTGTCGTCAGCCGGGCGAGCGGCGACGCTCGTGCGCGTACAGGACGGGGAACCGATTTCACGTCTGTGGTGAGCACGACGGTAGCAGGCCGTCGGACGAGGCGACGAAGCGGCTCGGTGCGGACGCAGAGGTTGCTGGAGCAGCCCTCGCGGAGCGCCCAGTGCTGTTACCGCCTGCAGTCTTGAGCGACCGTCGAGCTCGCCCTCGTGTCGACAGCAGTCCCATTGACATGATCTGCATCATAAAGAAGACTCGGTCGTGCCCGAGATACCGGTCTCTCGCTATGGCGGGGGAGAGCGGTGGGAACTCCCGATGGGGCGCCATCCGTCAGTCGATCGTCGACGCATGCATCGTCGTCGCGACGAGTCAGATCGACATGGCCGGTGGCGAAACTGGCATCGAACACCCGACGGGCTGACCAGGTCTGCTCTGTCAGGCCGCTGACGGAGAAGCAGCATTCAGGACAACGAGGAGAACCATGATTCGACGTAGCTTCCTTGCCCACGCCCTCACCGCCGCGACGCTCGCGACGGCCGTGTCGGTGGGCACCGCATCCACCGCGCAGGCGAAGCCCGAGGATCCGGCGCGGGACGTGCTGCGCGCGGGGGACGGCTGGGGCTCCGCGGGGTCCGGAACGACGGGCGGCGCCGACGCGGCGGACCACATGGTGTCCACCGTGACCACCAAGGCGGAGCTCCTCGCTGCTCTCGAGGGTGCCGGCGGTGCACCGGCGATCATCAGAGTTCGTGGTGATATCGACATGAACACCGATCTGCAGGGAGAGCCCCTCACACCCGAGGACTACGCCGACCCTGACTGGGATCTGGAGGCATACCTCGAGGAGTACGATCCGGCGCACTACGAGGGCGACCCGGAAGGGGCGCTCGAGGATGCCCGCGCCAGGTCCCAACAGGCCCAGCTGGACAGCGTCCAGCTCGTGGTCCCCAGCAACGTCACGCTCATCGGCGAGGGTGCGGCGCGTCTGATCGGCGCGAGCCTGATCCTGCGGGGCGAGAACATCATCGTGAGAAACCTCCATCTCACGGGAATGGAGAACTGCTTCCCCCAGCGCAATCGCCACGGGTGGGTCTCCGAAGGGTTCGACGTCGTCGGGCTCATCGGTGCGACCAACGTGTGGCTGGACCACCTCACCATCGACGGGCCGTTCCCGGCAGGGGCACCGAAGGAAACGCTCTTCGGCGACGTGGTCCACCGCGTCGACGGTCTTCTCGACATCACCCATCAGGCAGATCTGGTCACCGTGAGCTGGTGCGTCATTCGAGATGGCAGCACCTCGGTCCTCATCGGCAACGGCGACGACAGGACCGAGGACGAGGGGAAGCTGCGCGTCACCCTCCATCACAACCGGTTCGAGAACCTCGCCGAGCGCGCTCCACGCGTCCGGTACGGAGCCGTCCACGTCTACAACAATCTGTTCGTCATCCCCGACGCCGAGCACTACGTCTACTCATGGGGAGTGGGCGTGCACTCCAAGCTCTGGATCGAGGACAACGTCGTCAGCGCCGCGGAGGGTGCTTCCCCTGCCGAGCTCCTGCACGCCTGGGGTGGAACCGAGGTCCACGTCGGCCGCACCCGGTTCAACGGAACCGACGTCGACGCGCTCGCCGCGTACAACGAGGTGGCCGAGAGCCCGCTCGTCGCCTCGGACCGTCCTGCTCCCACGCTCTACGGGAAGAGGCATCCGCTTCCCGCAGTGGGCCCGGTCGTCCGTTCCGAGGCGGGAGCGTACAACCTCTGAACGGCGCGCCGGGCGTCCCACCGTTGAACGGCGGATCGGGGATCCCGCCGAGTCCGGCGCTCGCTCCCGGCCCGGCGTCGCGGACGTCGCCCCGGTCCTCGCAGCTCAGCGCACCACGTCGTAGATCAGCTTCACCACCCCGTTCGCATACGCGGCGCTGTCGCGCAGGCGCAGATCGCGGTGCTCGACCTCGACCTCGGGGAAGGCGCGCTTGCCGGTGCCGAGCAGGACCGGGAAGACCAGCAGGTGGTAGCGGTCGATGAGGTCCGCGGCGGCGAGGCTCCGGGCCAGCTCGGCGCTCCCGTGGAGGAACAGCGCTCCGCCGTCACCGGCCTTCAGCGCGGCGACGTCCTCGATGCCGCGCAGCAGCTCGACCGGTCCCCAGTCCGTGGTGAGATCCTCGGCCTCGAGCGTCGTGGAGACGATGTACTTCGGCAGGTCCTGATAGGCGGCGTGGTACTCGGAGCGGGACCAGATCGGCCAGAAGGCCTCGTAGCTGCGCCGACCCAGCAGCAGGGCGGAGGTCTCCGCGAGCTCGTCGCCCTTCAGTGAGAACGCCTCCGGGTCGAAGGGGGTGGAGAGCACCCAGCCCCCGCGCGGATGGCCCTCGGAGACGTCGCCGGGGGAATCCACGATCCCGTCGGCCGTCATGAATCCGGTCCACACCACATCACGCGCCATCGCAGCACCTCCGCAGGTCGGGGCGCCACGGGAGACCGAGCGCGACGGACCGCGCCGGCGTGGTGCCGCGGTCGACGCTAGCAACGCGCCCGGCGCCGGACAAGAGTCTCCCGCCCCGTTCCCGGGCCCGCACCTGGCACGACGGCGGCGAACCGGAACGTGGGCAATCCGGCATGGATGCGGTTCTGACGCCCACCTGGCGTACGTTGGAGGGTGTGACCGCAGCTGCGAGCGCTGACTCGCGCGCGTCACCACGCGATCTTCGACCATGACCCTTCGACGATAGAAGACACTCCTATGCCCTCTCCCCGCACCAAGCTCACCGCACCCCCGCGCCTGGCCAAGAACGGCATGCGCATCACCGCGCTCGGCGGCCTCGGCGAGGTCGGCCGCAACATGACGGTCTTCGAGCACGCCGGCAAGCTCATGATCGTCGACTGCGGCGTGCTCTTCCCCGAGGAGCACC
>DATGUB010000139.1:0-28632 GCA_035301585.1 Beutenbergiaceae bacterium
GCGGGCTTCGACGGGGAGACGATCGACCAGCTGAAGACCTTCGAAGCGGTGACGGTCCACGACGTCAAGGCCGTCGAGTACTCGATCAAGGAGTTCCTCGACCAGATCGGCGCAGGCGACCTGTCCGAGCTGGTCCACTTCTGCTGCACGTCGGAGGACATCAACAACCTGTCGTACGCGCTGGGGGTCAAGGGCGCCGTGCAGGAGGTGTGGCTGCCGGCGGCACGTCAGCTCATCGACGCGCTCGCGGACATGGCCCAGGAGCTGGCGGACGTCCCCCTCCTGTCCCACACCCACGGCCAGCCCGCGACCCCGTCGACCATGGGCAAGGAGATCGCGGTCTTCGTGCACCGCCTCCGCCGCCAGCTGGCCCGCATCGAACAGGCGGAGTTCCTGGGCAAGATCAACGGCGCCACCGGCACCTACGCCGCGCACGCCATTTCCGTACCGGAGACGGACTGGCAGCAGATCTCGCGGAGTTTCGTCACGAACCTCGGCCTCACCTGGAACCCGCTCACCACCCAGATCGAGTCCCATGACTGGCAGGCGGAACTGTACGCAGACATCGCCCGGTTCAACCGGATCCTGCATAACTTCGCCACCGACATCTGGACCTACATCTCCCTCAACTACTTCCGCCAGCGCCTCTCCGCGCAGGGCTCGACCGGCTCCTCGACGATGCCGCACAAGGTCAACCCCATCCGGTTCGAGAACGCGGAGGCGAACCTGGAGATCTCCTGCGCCCTCCTCGACACCCTCGGCGCGACCCTCATCACCTCCCGCCTCCAGCGCGACCTCACCGACTCCACGAGCCAGCGCAACATCGGGGTGGCGCTCGGCCATTCTCTCCTCGCGATCGATAACGTCACCCGCGGTCTCGCCGGGCTCGACGTCGACGCCGGCGTCATGGCCGCCGACCTCGAAGACAACTGGGAAGTGCTCGGCGAAGCGGTGCAGTCGGCGATGCGCGCCGCCGGCATTGCGGGCGCCACCGGCATGGAAGACCCCTACGAACGCCTCAAGGAGCTCACCCGGGGCCGCAAGGTCGACGGCCCGGCGATGCGCGAATTCATCGGCTCACTCGGGCTTCCCGGCGACGTCGAAGCTCGCCTGCTGGAGCTCACCCCCGCCACCTACACCGGCCTCGCGGCAGAACTCGTGGGGCACCTGGACTGACCGCCCTCGCGGCCCCCGGGCTCCGAGCGCGAGCAGGGTCCCGTTCCGGTCGCCCGCAGAGATCGGGGCCCGAGCCAGAAATCTCCGCGCGAGACGAACCCTCCCCCGCGCGAGGCGAAATCCCTGCGCGAGAACTGTCTTAGGCCGCTGATTTCGCTCCGGCAGCGGCATTAGACCGTTCTCGATGCGTGTGTAGCGGCATTAGACCGTTCTCGGCGGGCGGGCCGGTGTTTCGGCAGCGGGGGAGGCAGTTTCGGCGCCCGGAATCAGCCCTGATCCGCGCGGTGCCGGCGGTTGCGCCGCACCCGGGAGTAGATCCCGCCGCCGAACCCCACGATGATGAGCGCCCCGAACACGAGGGTCGGGCCCGCCGGGGCGCCGAAGATCTCGTGGCGCACCACCTCGGTGTACACCTGCTCATACGGGGTGTCGGTGGAGGAGGCGGCGAACACCATGTCCCCATCGATCTGGTTACGGGGGTCGGAGAAGAACTGTTCCCACGCGGATAGGAACGCGTGCTCGCCCGCGAGGTCCACGAGGGTCTGCGCCGCGAAGTCCGTTTGGGCCACCGGCCCCGCCCACGTGAGCTGCCCGCCCATGGAATCCGAACGCTCCATCCGGTGCTCGGCGAACACGTAGGTGCGGATCCGCACCGGTCCCCCAGCGATGCTCAGCCGCGTGGGGTAGACGAGTTGATTGGTTTCGAACCGGATGTCCAATGGTTGCATCCGCCCAGAAAGCGCATCCGCTTCCAGTTTCACGAGCAGGAAGTGCCAGTCCTGCTGCGCGTAGGGGACGAGGGCGGAGGCGACGTCGTCGCGGATGACGTAGTCGTTCTTCTCCAACCACGTCTCCAGTTTTCCCGCATCGGCGGCATCGATGACGTGCGCATCGATGCCCTCCAGCGGCGCGGGTGCGGGGGCCGGGCCCTCCTCGCGGACGATCCCCTCGTTGTCCAGGTCCTCCCGGACGAGCCATTCCGGCCACCACAGGTCCACCTCACGCACCCGCGGAGCCGTGAACTCGGCAACCTCTTCGAACATCCCCGGTTCGGCGACGTCGACGGTGGCGGGCGAGGGGGTGGGGATGAGGAGGGCGGCGTCGTCACCGGGAGCCTCGACGTCGAGGGAGAGCAGGATCCGCTCCTCCTCACCGTCCCAACTGATGACGGCGGTTTCGTCACTCACCTCGACGTCGGCGTCCTCGGGCAGGAGGAACGCGCCGCAGGCACAGGCCTGCGCGGGGGTGCTCAATACCAGGGCGGTCGACGCCACGATCGTCGCGGCTGTCGTTCCTGCCAGCCGCCGTAACCACACTCCCATGATCGTCCACGTTAACGACCCGAAACCGGCCCGGGTGCGCTTGCTATCGAATCGTGACCCGGGAACGCGCTTTCGTGATCAGAACGTTGCCAGCGGTCCAATATGCGGTATAACCACAACATGTCCTCGCCCCCGCCGCCGGCCCCCGCAACCACTCCGCGCAGACTGGCCTGGGAGGTGTGGCTCGTCATGGGGCTGAGCCTCGGGCGCTCGGGGGTCAACGCCGTCATCGCGCTCATTGACGCCTACACCCGCGGCCCGATCGGTGACCAGACGGCGACCCTCAACCCGTCCCTTAGCGCCCGGCCCGCCTTCGATCTCATCTACCAACTCCTGTCCATCCTGTTCGCGCTGCTGCCGGTCCTCCTCGCGCTCTACCTCATCTCCGCGGACCGGCCCCGCCTCTGGCGCCACCTGGGCCTCGACGCCCGCTCACCCGGGCGGGATCTCGGCTGGGGGCTCGCGCTCGGCGCGGTCATCGGCATCCCCGGGCTCGGGCTCTACCTCGCCGGCCGGGCCCTGGGGGTGAGCCTGGAGGTGTCCACCTCAGGGCTCGCCGACCATTGGTGGACGATCCCCATGCTCATCCTCGCCGCCGCGAAGAACGGGATCCTGGAGGAGGTGCTCGTTGTGGGCTACCTCACCGAACGCCTCCGGCGGCTGCGGTGGGGAGCGGTAGGGATCGTCGTCACCTCCGCCGCGATCCGCGCGAGCTACCACCTCTACCAGGGGTGGGCGGCGTTCGCCGGGAACTTCGTCATGGGCGTGATCTTCAGCGTCTTCTATCTCCGCCGCGGCCGCCTGTGGCCCCTGGTCATCGCCCATACGCTCATCGACGTCGCCGCGTTCGTCGGCTACGCCTACCTACCCGAATCGTGGCTCGCCGCGCTGGGCGTGAGATAACCGCCCGGCCCGCCTTCTCCGCCCGGCGCGCCGATGCCGCTTAAGCTGGTCGGATGGACTCCCGAGAGGCGCAGAAACGCACCGTGCGGGTGATCGACGTTCCGCGCGCCCGGGTGCGCCGACCCGTCGACCTCATGCAGATGGTGCTCTCCCTCGTCGGGATCGCCGTCGTGCTCATCCTTTCCGTCTACGCCCGCGGAACCACGACGGGTGTGACCGACGACGTGCAGAACGCCCTGTCCTCCTTCGTCCGCAGCGTCGTGCTCGTGCCCGTCTCGGTCATCGAGGGGCTCCTCGTCATCGTCCTGCCGGCCGTGGTGCTCACCGAGCGACTCGTGCGACGCAAGTTCCGGGACGTCATCGGCGCGATCGCCGCCGCGGTGGTCGCCTACTTCGCCGCCCTGGGAGGCACGTGGCTGCTCGCCCGGCTCGGCTCGACCGGGATGCTGCTCGCGCTGCAGATATGGCGCGAGGGCAAGCTCATCATCTCGGTGGTCCCCGTCGTCACCGCGCTCGCGGCGCTGCTCACCGTGACCAGCACCCGCTCGGCGAACCGTTCGGTTGCCGTCTCGTGGACCCTGCTGTGGATCGGGCTCGCCGTTTCCATCATCACCGGTGACGGCACGATCAACGGTGCGCTCATCACCGTGCTCCTCGGGCGGGCGATCGGCCTCGGGATCCGCTACGCCTCCGGCGTGCTCGCGGAACGCACCCATGGCGCCGACCTCGTTGCCGCGATCTCCCGCGCGGGGGCCGAGCCCGTTTCCATCGTGCGGATCAGCGACCACACGAACGTCTCCGACCTGCAGATCGAGACCCCGTTGGCGCCGCCCTCGAAGTTCCAGCTGCCGAACTACCTGGATGACGGCGATGAGTTCGGCGACGTGGGTGCCGACGAGTCCCCAGCAGAGCCGCCTGCCACGACGGGCGTTCACGACATCGTCGCCGCGACGACCGATTCCGCGACGGTCGCCGTCGAGCGAGAAGGGTGGAACCGCGTCTACGCCGTGGAGACGACGGGCGGGGAGCGCCTCGATGCGATCGTGCTCGATGAGGACCGCCAGGTGATCGGGCTACTCTCCCAACTGTGGACCGCCCTGCGCTTGCGCGGGGTGGGGCGGCGTTCGGCAACGAACCTGCAGCAAGCCGCTGAACGGGCCGCGCTGATGACCTACGCCGCGCGGGCCGCGGGAGTGAACACACCGGAACTGCACGGGGTCGCCGAGGGCCCGGGTTCCATCGTGCTGCTCGGGGAGCATATCCACGGCGCGGTTCCGCTCAATGATCTCCCGCGCGAACAGATCACCTCCGAGCTCATGGTCGCCGCGTGGCAACAGCTGCGCAAAGCCCACGCCGCGGGGCTCTCGCACCGCAACATCACGGGCGAAACCCTCCTCGTCACCCCCGCCGGCGAGGTGTGGCTCTCGGAGTGGCAGCAGGGCGAGATCGCTTCCTCCGTGCTCACCCAGCGGATCGACCTGTTCCAACTACTCGCCGTGTTCACGTTCTCCGTCGGGGTCGACGCCGCGGTGGAAGCCGCCTCCCAGGTCCTGGGACCGGAGGAGCTCTCCACCCTGCCCGCGCTCGTCCAACGGGTCGTGCTGCCCCCGGAGGTACAGCTGCGGGCCCGTGAGGACCGGCAGGTGCTGCGGGACCTGCGGGTGAAACTCGCCGAGTTCATCGCCGAGGGCCCAGAAGTCGTCGAACCGATGAAACTCACCCGGTTCACCGCGCGGACGGCGATCACCACCCTCGTCGCCCTCGGCGCGGCGTGGGTGCTCCTGACGACGCTGAATTTCCAGGAGATCGTGGAGATGATGGCGAGCGCGAACCCGTGGTGGCTCGCCGCGGCATTCGTCGCCAGCTGGCTCACGTTCTTCGGAGCCGCGCTCGCCCTGGGAGCGTTCTCCCCCGTGAAGCTCGGGCTGTGGCGGACCACGCTCGTGCAGGTGGCCGCCTCGGTCATCTCGCTCATCGTTCCCGCCGGCGTGGGTCCGGCCGCCTTCAACCTGCGCTTCATGCAGCGCCGACAGGTCGACACCCCGATGGCGGTCACGACCGTGGCGTTGCTCCAGATCGCGCAGTTCGTCACGACCATCCTCCTACTCATCGGGCTCGCGCTGTTCACCGGCCGATCGGGGGCGTTGAACAACCTGCCCTCGGGAACGATCCTCGTCGTCATCACCGTCGTCGTCACCGCGGTGGGCGTCACCGTATCCATTCCCACCTTCCGCCGGTGGCTCATGCGCAAGATCGGACCGACCCTGCGCCAGGTATGGCCCCGGCTACTGTGGGTGGTGAGCCAACCCGCCCGGCTGACGTTCGGCGTCATCGGCAACCTCCTCGTCACCAGCGGGTACCTCCTCGCGTTCGGGCTCACCGCCAAGGCCTTCGGGGTGCACCTCTCGGCCACGACGGTTGCCCTGGTCTACCTCACCGGGAACACCGTCGGTGCGGCGGTCCCCACCCCTGGTGGGATCGGTGCGGTGGAGGGGGCGTTATCCACGGGTCTGCGGGCGGCGGGCATCGCTACGGCAGCGGCGTTGTCGATCTCGGTGGTGTTCCGCGTGCTCACGTTCTGGGCGCGCGTGCCGGTGGGCTGGCTCGCTTGGCGGTTCCTCCAGCGCAAAGGCGACATCTGAGGCGAATCGACGCCCGAAAGGTTTATGCCGCGCCCGTTAGGGCATTAGAGTTGGTCGTGTGCCCCACCAGTCCGCCGCTGACCCGCTGATCTTCCGTTCAGCACTTCGTTCCGACGTTGGGCTCATCCGCGAGAACAACGAGGACGCGGCGTTCACGGACGGGGATCTTCTCATCCTCGCCGACGGCATGGGCGGGCACTCCTCGGGGGAGGTTGCCTCCGCCGTCGCCGTCCATACCTTCGCCGCCGCGGCCGGCGATCCGCCCGAGAGCTTCTCCACCGCTGCGCACCGGACCCGCCAGACGCTGCGAGCAATGTCGAGCGCCGATGCCACCCTGGAAACGATGGGCACGACCGTCGTCGCGCTGCGGGTGGTCGGCGCGCAGTTCTACGCCTGCCACATCGGTGATTCTCGGCTCTACACGCTGCGCAGCGGCGAACTCACGCAGGTGACCACCGATCACACCCACGTGCAACACCTGGTGGAAACCGGCCGGATCACTCGCGAGGAGATCGCCACCCACCCCTATCGGGCGATGCTGCTGAAATCACTCGACGATCAATCCGGAGGGTCCGAACCGGATCTCGTCCCATTGGACCTTCGCCCTGGTGATCGCGTGCTGCTGTGCTCGGATGGATTATCCGATTACGTGCCCGAACAGGTGATCACGAACATCCTCAATCTCCCCGACCGGGAGGAGGCCGCGGATGCGCTCGTTTCCGCCGCCCTGCGCGGCGGGACGCGCGATAACATCACGGTCATCGTCGCCGACGTCGACTCCGGGGCGGCGGGGCCCGCGGACTTTGCTGGCGCAGCGAGCGAAGCCCTGGCGCTCAGCGAGGCGGCCGCCCGGGCGCTGCGGAAAGTCAATCCCGAGTTCGCCGGTCCGATCAGCGGTGAGGCGGGCGAGGACGATGCGCTCACCCACACCACCCTCCTGCCCGAGACCAGGACGTCCGGAGCGGGCGAGGGGAACCACCAGCCGGGGGTGCCCATCGCGGGGATCCTCGCGGCCTGCAGCGTCGTGATCGTCGCCGTCGCGGCGTGGCTGCTGATCTAATCATCGCTGACCTCGCCGCGGGTGCGCAGCGGTCGGCGCAACCGGGCGGTGACGAATTCTCGCGCGGCGTCAGAGGAGAGCGCGAGGAGGACCGTGATCTCCGCGGCCGCCCCCCACAGGTTGAGAGCGAGCGTGCGTTCCGCCGATCCCACGAGCCAGGCGACGATCCACATCGCGGTAGAGACCGTGGAGGCGACCAGCGCCCACGTGCGGGCCCACGACTTTCCCCGATAGATGAAGATCGCGAGGAGGAGGTAGAGGAGGAGGAAGGCTCCGATCGTCGCGCCGACGCCGAACGCGAACTGCTCCGGGTTGATCGGTAACGGCGCAAACACACCTTTGAACAACGGTGAGAAGGCGATCTCGGTCGCCCCGGTGCCCAGGAGCGCAAACAGTGAAACGAACCCGAGCACGACCCGCGCGAGCATCATCAGGACCCCGAAACCCACCGTCAACGGCACCCGGTCCCCCGTCGGGCTCGGCGGCCCGGTCGGGGGAAGGGCCTGCAGCAGCTGCGCATCGGGGCGCACCCGGTCCAGATCGACGATGGGAAGGTCACCATCGGTCTCGATCCGGTCCCCGCCGCCGTTGCGATGATGGTAACCACTGGAGAAGCTCTTGAGGACCTCGACGTCGATGCCCGGGTTCGCCTCGGTGAGCGTGGCAACGATGTGGTCCCGTTCGGTGTCGATATCGGCGGCGATGCGGTGGGTGACCTGACCGGTGAACATCGACAACCCGACCGAACGGTCGTAGGTTCCGGCGGCGAGCCAATCCACGTCGGTGCCCCCGGGGAGCAGCCACCCGTGCGGCGTCGGCCAGAACCGTACGTGGTGGCGTTTCTTGGGATTCCCCTCCACCTCCTGCTGGTAGGTGAATTCATGGCGGCTGCGGAACAGGTACAGGGAACTCACCGGGGCGTCGGGGTAGGTTTTCCGCCCTAACGTGTGCGTGACGATCCGGATTCCGCTGCGGATGTCGAGCTCGTCGGCGAGGTGCCAGCCCGCACGCATCATCGCCGTGTGGATCTGCTCCGCGCTGCCCTGGAGGGCAAGGTTGACGGGGTCGCCGAGCACCCCTTCCCGGGTGCGGGTGCGGCCGATGAAATAGTCGGGCAGATAGATCCGGGAGAGAACGGTGTGGATGCGCGGCAGCAGCAGGTACGTGACGGTGAGCCAGAACGGGATGAAGTACCACAGGTCCCGCCACCCCGCAGTGACGAGTTTGTGGATGAGGAGGAAGGCGAGCCATCCCGAGGCGATCGTGCCGAACACGAAGAACACGCGGTCAAGGAACCGGACCGGGTCCGCCTGAACCTCCCGCGCGGCTTCGCTCGCGCGTGCCGAGAATCTCATCGCCATACCTCCAACCTACCGGCAAGCACTCCCCCGCCGCCGCGAAGTTCGCAAGGCCACTACAATGACCGCTTAAGGAGGAAGACCGCATGCAGCAGGAGGTTCCGTGGCTCTCGCCGGAGGAGATGTCGGCGTGGATGGCGCTCACTGCGCTGCTCACGAAGCTCCCCGGGGCCCTGGATGCCCAGCTCAGCCGTGACGCCGGGCTCACGTTCTTCGAGTACATGGTGCTGGGGATGCTCGCCGAGGCCGAGGGCGGGCAGCTGCGGATGTCGTCCCTCGCCGAGCTCACCAACGGATCCCTTTCTCGACTCTCGCACGTCGCCCGCCGGCTGGAGAAGCAGGGGCTGATCACCCGTAAGCCCGATCCTGCTGACGGCCGCGCGACCCTGGCGGTGCTCACCGAGGAGGGGCGGGGCCGCGTGGAGAAGGCCGCGCCCGGGCACGTGCGCCATGCCCGGCAACTCGTCGTCGATGCCGCGAGCGCGGAGGACCTCGCGACGTTCGGCCGCGTGGGTGAGCTCATCATCCAGCGGCTCTCAGCACCTGGGTGGGAGTAGGCGTTATGCGGAACGTTCCAGTTCCAGCAGGAACGTCTTCGCCGCGGGCCCTCCCCGGTAGTTGCCCCAGCTGCCGTCGGAGCGGACCACCCGGTGGCAGGGCAGGATGATCGGAATCGGGTTGTTCGCGCACGCGGATCCCACGGCCCGCACCGCTCCGGGATTGCCCACCTCGCGCGCGAGCTCCTTGTAGCTCGCGCGCCGCCCGTACCCGATGTAGGGGAGGAACTGCACCACCTCGCCTCGGAACCCGGTCAGGCGCAGGTCCACCGGGACGGTGAATTCTTCCCGCTCCCCCGCGAAGTATTCGGTGAGCTCACCGGCGGCGCGCTCGAGTATCCGCACGGCCGGGCGGTCAGGGGTGCCCGTGGCCGCCCGGGCCGGCTCCTCGGGGGCGTGAAGAACGCGGGGGCCGGCATCCTCCACCAGGCTCGTGAGCGCCTCGCGCTCGTGTTCGAAACCCACCCGCACGATCCCACGCGGCGTCGCGGCGAGGAAGAGGCGCCCGAGCGGGGTGTCGAGGTATCGGTACGCCGCGTCGAGGACTCCCGCCGATTCGGCCCGGCGGATGAGACCAGTTCGCAGCGCAGCCATGGGAGCGGGGGCGCTCGCGAGCGCGGCTAGTGGCGGGGGAAGGGAGGTCATGAGTGCTCCTTGAGAATCGTTCGGAGATTGGCGATGCCGTCGGCCCCAGCTCTGCGCGCGGCCGCAACGCTGCCACCGAGGATCGCGGCGATCTCCGCATACGGAAGCCCGCCCAGGTAGCGGTAGGCGACGACGCGGCGCTGCTTGGCGGGCAACTCGGCGACGACGCGCCACAGGTCGCCGTCGTCCACCCGATCGGGTGCGGCCCAGGCGCGCCGGGCGTCGTCGTCCATCGCGATCGGGATCGCTTCGCGGAACCGCCGCCGGTGGGTGTCCATGCACTTGTGGTGGGCGATTCCCAGCAGCCAGGCGCGCGGGTTCGCTGGTCGTGCCTCGCCATAGGTGCGCAGGGCCGCGAGGAACGTCTCTTGCCACGCGTCCGCGGCGTCCTCGGGGCGGGCGAGAGCGCGGCAGACCCGCCACACGTGCGCGCCGTGGGCGTCGATGAGGGCGTCGAAGGGTTCCATCACTGAGGTAGTCGCCGGCCGGTGCTCGAATGTGAGGTCGGAGTTTCTTTCAGACGCCGTTGGTCTCGGGGGCATCCTCCTCGCGGAGGCGCGGGGGCACGAGGTTCTTGTTCCGCACCCCGACCTTTCCCGCGTAGAACGCGCGGATGACGTCCATATCAGCGCCGACGTCGCCGGTGAGGTGGATGGTGGGGCCGATGCCCGCGGTGCGGTTGCGCCGGTCGATGAAGCCGAGCACCACGGGCAGATCGGCGCCCCGGGCGATGCGGTAGAACCCGGATTTCCAATATTCGCGTTCGCTGCGGGTCCCTTCGGGGGTGATGACGAGGAGGAACTTCTCCCCAGATTCCACACGCCGAACGAGATCGTCCACGAGGCCCTGGGGGTTGCGGCGGTCGACGGGGATCCCGCCGAGGGCGCGCATGAGCGGAGCGAACGGCGGCCGGAACATCGAGTTCTTGCCGAGCCACTTGAACTTCAGGCCCATCCGCCAACCCGTGACGAGCATGAGGATGAAATCCCAGTTCGACGTGTGGGGCGCCCCGAGGACCACGCCCTGGTCCGGGGCCGGGGTAGTCGCGGGGTTCCACTTGCTGATCCGCCAGTACAGGTTGGCGACGGTGCGGCTGATGCTCATGAGCGCAACTGTACGCAGTTTTTCATCGGGTCGGGAGGAATCCCTGCGCGAGGAGATAGCCCGCGCCGACCACGGTGAAAGCGATGACGAGCCGCTCGAAGATCTGCTGGTTCATCCGGCGCACGAGGAGCCGCCCGCACACGAAACCGGCGAGGAGCGCCGGGGCGAGGGCAAGATTCATCCGGAGCGATTCGGCCGTGACGAGCCCGAGTTGGATCGAGAAGGGCAGCTTGATGAGGTTGAGCACGCCGAAGAACCATGCCGCCGTGCCGAGGAACACGCGGATGGGGAGCCGGGAGGCGAGGAAATACATACTCATCACCGGCCCCGCGGCGTTGGCGACCATCGTCGTGAATCCCCCAGCGGCGCCGTACAGCACCCGCACCGACCGCGCCTGCCGGGTGGGGGCCGCGCGGCGCTGGTAGAGCGCGAGGGTGATGACGACGAGGAGGATCAGCCCGATCGCGACCGCCACCTGCCGATCGGTGGTGCGGGAAAGAAAGCCGAATCCGAGGACGAGCCCGACGAGGACGGCGGGAATGAGCCGGATGAGGATCCGCCACTCCACGCTCCGGCGGTACACCCAGATCGCGCAGAGGTCGCCGAGGATGAGGAGCACGAGCAGCGCCCCGGTGGACTCCTTCGCCGGCAGTGCCGCCGCGAAGATGGCGACCGAGATGGTGACGCTCCCCGGGATCGCGCTCTTGCTGAGCCCGCCGACGGCGGCGGCGAACGCGAGGAGCGCCCAGGCGAGGAGGGACAACTCAGGCACGTGGGGTCAGAGTTCGGCTTTTTCCTTCACCTGACGTTTGATCCGAGCGAGCATCCCTCCCATTCCCCGCAGGCGCAGCGGGCTGATCACCTCGGCGAGTCCGAGCATGTTCGTCACATCGCCGGGCACCCCGACGACTTCTCCTGCCGTCATCCCTTCCAGGCCTTCGGCGAGGATCCCGGCGAAACCGCGGGTGGTGGGGGCCTCGGGGGGCGCGGAGAAGAACACCCGCGTGGGCGCCGTAGGGCCCGTCCCCTCGACCTCCACGTGCAGGAAGATCGGCGATTGGCACTCGGGAACGGGTTCGAGCAGTTCGGGATGATCGGCGAGGCGCTCGGGGAGCCCCGGGAGGTTATCGCTGAATTCGATGAGGAGTTGCACCCGGTCCGAGGCGCCGAGGTCGTTGAAGTCCTGGACGATCTGGTTGAAAGCTTCGGGTAACGCCACGATGGCTCCTCACGTTGGCGATTCGGTTCCTCCCGCGGCGCCCTTATTCGCCGCCGGGTTCTTCTCCGACCGCGATGGGCACGCGTACCGCGTTGCCCCATTCGGTCCACGAACCATCGTAGTTGCGAACATCCTCCCACCCCAACAGGTAGGTGAGCACGAACCAGGTGTGGGCGGAGCGCTCCCCGATGCGGCAGTACGCGATGACCGGTTCGCTCGGGTCGAGTCCCTGTTCGGTCGCGTAGAGGCGCTCGAGTTCCTCGCGGGATCTGAACGTGCCGTCCTCGTTCGCCGCCTTCGCCCAGGGCACCGATTTCGCGCCCGGGATGTGCCCGCCGCGCAGCGTTCCTTCCTGCGGGTAGTCGGGCATGTGAGTGCGTTCGCCGGTGTATTCGGGGAAGGAGCGGACGTCGATGAGCTGCCCGCCGAGGAAGTCGAGGACGTCTTCCATGTACGCGCGGATCGGGCCGTCGTCGCGTTCGACGACGGGGTAGTCCGCCGGCTGCGTTTCGGGGACGTCGCGGGTGAGTTCGCGCTCCTCGGCGATCCATTTCGCCCGCCCGCCATCGAGGAGGCGGACGTCGTCGTGCCCGAAGAGGGTGAACACCCACAGGGCGTAGGCGGCCCACCAGTTGTTCGCGTCCCCGTAGATGACGACGGTGGTCTCCCGGCCGATGCCGAGGCGGGAGGCCAGCGCGGCGAACCCCTCGCCGTCGATGTAATCACGCCCGATCGGATCGTTGAGATCCAGGTGCCAATCGATCTTCCGGGCACCAGGGATGTGCCCGATGTCGTACAGGAGCACGTCTTCGTTCGACTCCAGCAACACGAACTTTCCCGCGTCGGGGTGTTCGGGGGTGAGCCGCTGCGCCAGCCATTCGGTAGAAACGAGCCGCTCGGGGTGGGCGTATTCGGCGAACTTCGGATCGGGATCAAATGCGATGGACATACCTTCCATCATTGCACTTTCCCTCCCCGCCCTCGCCCGCGGGCCCCGCAGTCCCGGCATGTGAACCCCGCGCACCGGCTAGACTTGCCTGCGGCCGATTACTCTGAGCCTTCGGGAGAACGCGTGGTCTGGAAATTGCACGGCGATGGTAAGTCCCCTTCCCCGGAGGCGATCGTCCTCCCCGGTGAACGGCTCAGTTGGCCCACGACCATCGGGTTCGGGATGCAACACGTCGTCGCGATGTTCGGCGCGACCTTCCTCGTTCCCCTGCTCACAGGGTTCCCGCCGACGACGACCCTGCTGTTCTCGGGCGTCGGCACGATGTTGTTCCTCACCCTCACCCGCAACCGGGTGCCGAGTTACCTCGGCTCCTCGTTCGCGTTCATCGCGCCCATCCAGGCGACGATGACGGCGCACGCGGGTTTCGGGGCCGCGCTCTTCGGCATCATCGCGACCGGCGCGCTGCTCGCGGTCGTGGGCCTCATCGTGCAGGCCACCTCCACCCGGTGGTTGGACGCGCTCATGCCGCCGGTGGTCACCGGCGCGATCGTCGCGCTCATCGGGTTCAACCTCGGTGGGGCCGCGACGGACAATTTCTCCGAAGCACCCTGGCTCGGGGCGATCACGCTCGCGGCCATCCTCATCGTCGCCGTCGCGTTCCGCGGCCTCATGGCTCGGCTCTCGATCCTCATCGGGGTGGGGGTGGGCTACTTCGCCGCCGCCGTCTCGGGCCAGATCGACTTCTCCCTGGTGCGCGAGGCCGACCTGTTCGGGCTCCCGCCGTTCCACGCGCCGACGGTGGAATTATCGATCCTGCCGATGTTCCTGCCGGTCGTGCTCGTGCTCATCGCCGAGAACGTCGGCCACGTGCGTTCGATCGCGAACCTCACCAATCAGCCGGAGATCAATGATGCGACCGGCAAGACCCTCTTCGCCGATGGGCTCGCGACGATGATCGCGGGCTCCGCCGGCGGTTCGGCAACGACGACGTACGGCGAGAACATCGGGGTGATGACGGCGACCCGGGTGTTTTCCACAGCGGCGTACTGGGTGGCGGCGATCTTCGCCGTGCTGCTCTCCTTCTCCCCGAAGTTCGGCGAACTCCTGCGCACGATCCCCGCGGGGGTGCTCGGCGGGGTCACGGTGGCGCTCTATGGGCTCATCGGGCTGATCGGGATCAAGATCTGGATCGAGAACAGGGTCGATTTCACCCGGCCGGTGAACCAGTACACCGCCGCCGTCGCCCTCATCATCGCGATCGGGGACCTCACGCTGAACCTCGGGCCGGCGACCTTCACCGGCATCGCGCTGGGCTCCATCGCCGCGATCGTCGTCTATCACGGGATGAACCTCATCGAACGGCTCCGGGGCGGGCCTTCCGATCCGGCTCCCGGGCCGCAGAACCTCCAGTTCCACGATGAGAAGTAGCTCACCCATAGCGAACGGGGTCTCGGCAGCGCGAACTGGAGGTATTAGACTTCTGTGACCGTGGACGCCTCATCTTTGAAGATTCCTGTAGAAGCTGGCATCCCCCGGTGGTCCCGGGCGGCTGTTGATCTCCTGACCGAAACCGCCACCGAATACGATCGGGTCCTCACGACCAACGAGTTCGCTGATGAGGTGCAACGCCGGGCGGGCGCGTGGGCCAACGTCACGAGTAAGACCTGGGTGCGCAAAGTGCTCGGCGTCGTCACCCTCAAATGCGTCAAGGAGGGCTGGCCGCACCTCGCCTCCCTGGTGGTTCGCCCCTCGGACGGCAAACCGGGCCCGTGGTACTTCGATGTCCTCGCCGAGACCGGCCCCGGCAGCGCCCAGGATGAATCCCACCACGCGGCGCGGCAACGCCTCGACTGTTACGAGCATTTCGGCGCAGACGTGCCGGACGGCGCCGATCCGACGCTCGACCCGCTCCGCCGCCGGCGTACCGTACGCCACCTCGACGCGAAACCGGCGCCCACCCGGAGCGCGAAGACGAAAGCTACCCCGCCGGCAAGGACTCGGCCCGCGGCCGCTCGGAAACCTCAGGCACCATCCGAGGAACGCCGCGGGAAGGTTTGCCCCACGTGCTTCATGGAGATGCCCCTGAGCGGGGTGTGCGCGAACTGCGCCTGATCCGGCTTGTCTCGCCGGCGAGGGTCGGGCTCGTCCATGGTGAACCTCACATACGCATCGCTGCGGCTACACTCTACTATGGCACATAGTAGCTTTGGAGGAGCCGCCACTCATGACCCGTTCTCGTTCCACCTCCCGCCGGTGGTGGGCACCCGCGACGATCGGTGTCATCGCCGCCGCGATGATCGCCGTCGTGCTGTTCAGCACTGATGACCCGAGCGGCCCCGCGCCCGCGGCCCCCGACGCACCCGCCGTCGAAACCGACCCGGCCGGGGAGGCGGGCGATGAAGGCATGCGGGTAGACGTCGAGCGCCGCGACCCCGACGATCCGCTCGCGATCGGGGACCTCGACGCGCCGGTCGGGTTGGTCGTGTATTCCGATTTCCAGTGTGGGTTCTGCGCCTTGTGGTCGGTGCAGACGCTCCCGGAGATGCTCGAGTTCGTCGACGCCGGGGAATTGCGGATCGAGTGGCGCGACGTCTCCCTGTTCGGTGAGGCCTCCAATCGCGCGGCACTCGCCGCGTATGCCGCAGGGGAGCAAGGGGAATACCTCGCCTTCAGCCGCGCACTGTTCGCCTCCGGCTCCGCCCCCGATGCCGATACCCTCTCCGACGCGGGTCTGGAGGCGCTAGCCGCCGACCTCGATCTCGCCGTGGAGAAGTTCAACGAGGACCGCGCCGGGCAGACGGCCGCCACGGGCGTGCAAGCGAACATCGACGAGGCAGCCCAACTCGGCGCGGCCTCCACCCCCGCCTTCCTCGTCAACGGACGACCGATCATGGGGGCCCAGCCCACCGACGTGTTCGTCTCCGCGATCAGGGAGGAGCTCCGCCTCAGCTCATGACGATCAGTGTTCTCGCAGCCTTCCTCGGCGGCGCGCTCGCGCTGCTCAGCCCCTGTAGCGCGCTGCTGCTGCCGGCCTTCTTCGCCTCCTCCTCCGGCGTGGGGGCACGGCTCGCCGCGCACATCCTGGTGTTCTTCGCGGGCCTCCTCCTCGTCTTGGTCCCGCTCGGGCTCGGCGCGAGCGCGATCGGCGCATTCTTCACCTCCAACCGTTCGATCCTCATCTGGTTGGCCGGGATCATCATCGTCGCCTTCGGCGTCATGCAGATCTTCGGTTGGGGTTTCGATCTCCAACGTTTGCTGCCGAAGTCCGCGGCGAACGCCGCCGCGTCCCGGGCCGGGCTCGCCCGCGCCTTCCTCCTGGGAATCAGTTCCGGGGTGGCGGGGTTCTGCGCGGGTCCGATCCTCGGCGCCGTGCTCACGCTCGCCGCGGCGAGCGGCTCGATGTTCACCGGAGGGTTCCTCATGGTCTTCTACGCCGCCGGCATGATCACCCCGCTGCTCGTTCTCGTCCTGCTGTGGCACCGCACCGGGATCCGCAACTCCGCTCGGGGCCGCACCTTCTCCTTCGCCGGACGCACGTTCCACACCACGTCCTTACTCACGGGCGCACTGCTCATCGCCGTCGGGATAATTTTCATCGCGACCAACGGGCTCGTCTCGTTGCCGGAGGTCGTCAGCCTGGAGACCCAATCGGCGTGGCAATCCGGTGCCCAGGGATTGGGCACGACGGCGCAGATCGCCGCGGTGCTCGGGCTCACCGCCATCGCACTCGCGTTGTGGTGGTGGTGGCCGCGCGAGCAGACCTCGAACGTCACGCAGCATTCAACCCATTCACGCGAAGGAGGGCAGCGATGAAGCACCGGCGGATTCGCCCCATCGTGGCCGCCTTGATCTCCGTAGCGATCCTCGCCAGCTGTTCAGCGGAGGAGGAGGCCCCCGAACCGGAGCGGGCGGTGCATTCGGTGAACAGCTCGCTGCCCGAGGTGGAGGTGGAGCAGCTTTCGCTCCCCTTCGCGTTCCAGGAGCTGCCGGCGTTCACCCTCCCCTTCGAGGACATCCCTCGAAGCGCGGACGGCATCCTGTTCGGTCTTCACGAGGTGGACGGCGTGCTGGAGTTTTCCGCCGTGAGCACCGATGGCGAGGTTCTCTGGACCACCGAGCGGCCCGCATCCTGCTCGGGATTCACGCTTTCCAAGATCGGCGAGACGCCGATCGCCGTGTTGACCGACGTCGAGTCCACGGACGACGCGCTCGCGCAAGTGACCGCGAGCGCCTACGACCTTCGCACCGGGGAACTCCAGTGGGGGCCCGTCCCGGTGGCGGGGGCGTGGCAAGGGCCGGGAACGGTGTTCGCCGAAGCGGCTCCCGCCTCAGCGATGGGGGAGACCGGGCAGCGGCAGGTGCTCGATCCCGCCTCCGGGGAACCGGTGGAGATCGACGGGCACGTGATCGGGGAGTTCGACGGCACGATCCTCAGCGCCTCCGACGCGGGCGGCGAGGCCGCTATCACGGCCGAAGGCGAGCAGGAGTGGGAGGTTCCGCTCGCGCAGCTGCTCCCCGAGGACGAGGGCGCGGCGACGGACTCGGGGGTGAAGCCGCTACCGGGGCAGGCGCGCCCACCGGGGTTCGCGCTGCTGGGGATCGACGATTCGCCCGAAGCGGCCCTGATCGACCTCAGCAACGGCGATGTCGTCTCGCCTCGAGCCACGTCCGCGGCATGGGACCCCGCTGCGGAGATGCTCATCTTCACCGAGCCCGGCACGCTCGCGGGCTACACGCCGGAGGGTCCCGCGTGGAACCGGGAGCTCGCCGAGGGGCTGCGGATCACCGCGAGCGGCGGCGTGCTCACCTATCTCCGCTCCGATACTGCGGTGCAGGTGATCAACGCGGTCACCGGGGAGGACGCCGTCGGCTATGACCCCGAAGCGACGAGCTACGCCATTCCCTCCCTCGTCACCGCCGATGGCGCGGCGGTGTTCAACCTCGACGACCTCACCCTGATCGGCACCCACGAGGCGCCGTAGACGGGCCGCTCAACGGTTGCGTACGAGGAGTCGCAGGTCCTGCGCCCGCGACACCGCTTCGCGCCGATTCGACACCCCGAGTTCCCGATAGATGTGGGAGAGGTGGGTCTTCACGGTGGACGTGGAAAGGTACAGCCGTTGCGCGATGATCTTCAACTGCACCCCGCTGGCAAGCTCGCGTAACAACACGAGTTGGTTGGGTGTGAGCGCGTTCGGCGTCCCCTCGGCGATGAGCTGCGTGTTCACCATCGCGAGCAGTTGCGGCACCTCCTGGGCAACTTCACGAAGTTCGTGAGCTGCCATGAGGGTGAACGGGGAGAACACCGCGCACTCCTCCGCGAGGGTCACCGCCTGATGCAACGCTTCACTCGCGAGGCCCGGCTGGCCGAGCCGATGGGAGGCGATCGTTCTCGAAAGGAGGATCGACAACCACGGCCGGGGCAGGAGACGCACTTCTTTAGGGGCCCGGGAGCTGAGTTCCAGCACCCGGGCGTATTCGCCGTCCAATACGTACTGGCGCGCGAGCCCGGCCTGCGCCCACACCCACGCGTCCGTCGCGTCGGCCGCGACGGGCCGGTGGTGGTCGAGCTCCTCGCGGGCCGGTAGCGAGAAGCCCAACTCCCGAAGCGCGCTGCGCTCCCACGCATTGAGGGGCGCGTACGGGGGGTGGGGCACGTACAGCGGATCACGCTCGAGCCACGCCTTCTTGAAGGAGCGCACGAGGGGGTCCTCGGCGGGCAGGTTGACCCGCTCGAGGAGTTGGCTGAAGAAGTTCATCAGCGCCCGTCGAGCTGTACGGGGATTGTTTTCGAGGGAATCCGGAGGCGAGACGGGGCGCACGTCTTCCGCGAGGATCGCGGTGACCAATCCCATCACCGCGGTGGTGAAGCGGGTTTCGCTCGGCCCGCCCACCGGCACGGAGTCGAGCCAACGGCGAGAGGGTTCGGTGTAGCCCAGTAGAGCGAGGCAGAGGGCGATTCCGATCCGGACCTCGCTGGGGATTCGGCCACCGGCCGCGCACGCGGCATTCGCTCGCCAGAAGGCGTACAGGGCGGTGGAGGGCATACCGTAGAACACCTGTACCCAGCCCCACTCGTTGAAGTGCGTCGCTGCGTGCCCGGTTTCGGTAGCCTTTGCCCTTTCAACCTGGTTGAGGAATGTCGAGGTGAGGAGCACCCGCGCTGATCTGAGCGCGGCATGCGGCTCCAGATCGGCGAGGAACGCTCGCAGCCCGTCCCCGTCCGCGTTCGGGCCCGGCACCTGGGTGAGCGCGATCTGCAACAGGTCCGGGCAAGTCAACAGGTAGCTTCCCCAGTGTGCCCGCACCGCTTTCTCCACCACGGCCGGGTGACGAGAAGCGACGGCGTGCCAGAGGGCTTGGCGCCGGTGCCCTGCCCGCAGATGCCACTCGCTCAGCCGGGCGTGCACGCAGCGGTGCGTTTCGGGGGAGTGGGCAAAAAGTATCTTCGTCGCTGCTGCCCGCATGAACGGCGAAGAACGATACTGCCCGTCCTGAGTCGCGCGGGGGAGCAGTGGGCAGTCGCCGTCCTCACCGAAGCGGGCGAGGTACCCCGGCTCGTACCCCTCACCGAGGATGAAGGTCGCCATCTCCTCGGTGACGGGGTCAGAGATGCTGAGGCTGAGATCGCGGAGCTTTTCATCGTGGGTGTAGGTGTCATGGAAGATCTCGTCGAAGAAGTACGTGCCCGCATTCCAGTCCGGTTCCTTGCCATACAGCATCCCGGTGAGAACGGCGGCGATCATCGCAGGCCAGCCCTGGGTCTGCTCGGCGATCTCCTGCGCCTGCTCGAGGGAGATCCGGATCTCCAGGCTCCGGGCGAGCTCGTCGACTTCGGCCGGGCTGAATCGGAGGCAGCGAGTGGTGACTTCCGTGCCGAACTCGGGTAATCCGCGCAGGGCGTCGATGGGGCCGGTGAGGCGCATGAGAACCAGCACGTACACCTCGGGATATTCGGCGAGGATATTGGTGAGTACGTCCGCGAGCTCCTGGCCATCAATTCGTTCGCTCTGATCGATCACCAACATCACCCGGCGCCGGGAGCGGCCGGTTTCGGCACCGTTGCTCTCGCTGCCCCTCACCCCCGCCTCCCGCAACGCCATCTCGAGGCGGCGACCGAAGGTTCCGGGAAGCTCCCCGTGGCAGATTCCCACCCACACGGGCAGCGACCGCGCCCGCCGAGTGGCCCACCACGCGCCGATGGTTGATTTGCCGAAACCCCGTGCCGCTCGAAGCACGTGGACCCGCCCCCCTGCAGAGAGCGCCATCTGAAGTCTCTTCGGAACGACGACAGCACCGGGGAATCGGGGCACGCCATACCGTGCACCGTTGCCGCCGCTCATTGCCGACATTGCAACCTTCCATCCGCGGCGACACCACTGTCGCCAACACCATTGACTCACGCGGGATCGCAAGTCTAGCGTCTAGGAATTACTTTTTCTAGACCCTAGATTAACGAAGGTGCTCGATCGCCTCGGCGCGGTTCGTCACCTGCAGCTTTCGGTAGATTGCCTGGACGTGGGTCTTGACGGTGTTGATGGAGAGGTCGAGGGCTTCGGCGACGGCGCTGGGCCCGGGAAGGTGCGATAGTGACCGAAGAATCTGCACCTCCCGGGGCGTGAGCTCCCCGATCCTTGCCGTGCTCTCACCGGCGGCGCTCTTCACCGGCCACATCTCCCGCGCCGTCTCGTCGTCAGCCGCGAGGGCGGCGAAGAGATAATGGGGGAGAATCGCGAGCGCCCGGGCCTGGTCACCTCCCTTGACCGCTTGAATCGCTCGTTCGAAATGTTTCTGAGCGGACGCGAAATCGCCGAGGCCGTGGGCGGCGCTGGCGAGGATCACGTCTCGTTCGACCACGAGGCGGGGAAACTGGGTGAGCGAATCCTCCACCTGCGCCGCGAGCCGCATCGCTTCGCGGAAATCGTTCTGTGCAAGTGCCAGGCGGGCGTGGGAGATTGTTGCGCTATCGGTCGGGGCGAGCCGGTTGGCTAATTCCCGAGCAATGGGCAGCATGTCAGCCCTGATGAGCAGCTCGACGAGGGCGTTGATGAGCACCGTTTCGCTGACGGAGCCGCGCGTGAGGTATCGCAATGCGGAACGTAGGTCGTTGATGAGGGCCAGGACCTCCTCCTCGCTGCCGTAGAGCGAACCGTGCCGGGCGCGGGCGAAGGTGATCAGCGCCCACATCACGTCGCGATACTTCGGCTCCGGGATCCGCGCCAGCATCTCCCCGGCCGCCTCCTCACCTGCGTCGACGCGGGACATCGCGGCAGCGAAACCGTAACTCGTCTCGGCGAACCGCGGCGGGGGCGCCTCCTCATCGGCGCGCAACTTTTCGCCGTCCTCCAGCCAGGCTTGGGCGAGATAGATCTCGCCCTGATATGCATGCATCGCGGCGATGACGCTCGCCGCGAGATGCGCGAGGGGGGCGAGGTCGGGCGCCTGCTGGGCGCGTAGCCAGCTCTGGTTGAGCACGTAGACGGCCGTGTCCATCTGTCCGCTGCTCGCGGCGTTGAGCCCCCACATGAGGAGCACCGTTGCGTCATCGATCTCTGCGGTCTCGCTCATGCCGAGCCGGGCGAGCAGGTCGCTGACGCGCCCGGCGTCTTCCTCTCCGGACCACGTTCCGTACCCTTCGCGGGCTTGGGGGATGCCGCGCCCCTCAACGAACACTGCCCGCGCGTACGCGCTGCTCTCCCGGACTCGGGAGGGCAGTTGCCGGACCATTTCGTAGGTGCGATCGGATTGGTAGGTCACGAGCGCGAGGAATTCGGTGTGGAGCACCTCCAGCGCGGCGTCCCAATCCCCCGCCGAGACGGCGTGCTGGAGCATCTGGATCGGGTCACGAGCACCGCCGTGGAGTTTCGCGAGTACCTCATGGGCCTCTTGGGCGGCCTCGGGGTACTCCTCACGCATCATCTCGAACAGGCCCCGTTTGATCGCGCGGGGAAACTCGTAGTCCGCCGTGTCGGGGATCCGGCGCAGCAACCCGAGGCTATAGGCGGCCCGAAGGTGGTGGGCGCCGAGCCCGTCGTCGGTGAGCGCCCGGGTGATTTCCGCCGTCAACTCCTCGGCGACGCAGGCCCGCATCACGAACCGGCGCAGCGCCGGATCGTCGGCGTCTCGCAGAACCGCATCGAGGTAGTTCATCATCGCCGGCAGGCTCAGATCCGGCTCCTCTTCGGTGAGTGCGGCGTGGTTGAGGCTCACTCGCAGGAGGGCGGGCCAACCCGCTACGCCGTCGGTGAGTGCGACGGCACGGTTCCGGCTCATTCTCACCCCGAGCCCGGTCGCGAGCGCCTGCAACCGCTGCGAATCCAACGCGAGCTCCCGGGGCCCGACGATCGTGGTGGGAAGCGCCATCGCGCCCAGCGTTTCGATCGGACGGAGCACGCGGCCCACGACGATGAGGAACACGTGGCTGAAACGGCGAACGATTTCGATCAGATGCTCATCGAGCTCTCGAACATTGCCGGCCGCGCCGGCGAGGTGGAAGTTGTCGATGATGATGAGGCGCTTCTTCTCATCAGCGGCCAGCGCCGCCATGATCCCTTCCGGTCCCAGCTCGGGATCGTCGAACACCACGGCCGTCAACTCTGCCCAGAAGCTCTTCTCCTCCCGGCATTGCTTCGACAGCGAGAGGTAGTGGATCGCCTCGATCGGTAAATCTGCGTCGAGCCAGCTGGAAATGAGCGCCGTCTTTCCATACCCTCGCGGGGCACGGACGATCGTCAGCGGCGGGAGGCCCTTGGTGACGGCGTCGCGGAGCGTGGCGGAGAGTTGCACGTCGCTCGCGCTCCGGGGCAGGGTGCAGGCAACGCTAGGAAACTCCCCGATCACGCTGCTCGCCACCGCGGCCCCCTTCGTTGGTTCCTGGCTGTACCTGCTACGGTACCGCGAGCGAAGGAGTCGTTGCGCCTAATCGCCTGGGGCGCAGCGTCATTTCAGTGAGGAGCGAAGGGAACGCGAAATGTCAGTAGCACCCTCGTTGATCAGAGCAACATCGCGGCCCACGATGTAGAAGTCGATTCCTTCACGTGCCCAGAAGGCTACGTCGGAGAGGCGCCCGGCCGTATCGAGTCCTACGAGAATCCCGTTCGCTCTGGCAGCGCGAACTACTTCTCGGATGGCGCGTGTCAGTAGTTCGGAGGCTGCGAAGTCAGTCCGACCGATTCCAAGAGATATCGAGAGGTCGTTCTGACCGATGTAGAGGCCATCTACGCCGTCTGTTGCCGCTATGTCCGAGACATTTGCCAGTGCTTGGGCCGTCTCGATCATCGCAATACAGCGGACATGGGCGTTTGCCTGTTGGGGTTCGTGCTGCTCTCTCACTTCGGCCCATTGCGGGCCCCAGCTGCGCTCCCCATCCGGGGGATATCGGCAGCTTCGGGCCGCTAGTGCTGCATCTGCGCCGGTATTCACCAACGGCACGAGTACGCCTCCGGCCCCGAGGTCAAGTGCCCGCATGATCAGGTCGGGGGCATTGCACGCCACGCGTACTAGGCACGGGGTCCGAGATTGGATTGCCGTGTTCAGCAGCGCTGGTAGATCGGAGGTGTCCGCGTACCCGTGTTGGAGATCAACGCATAGGAAGTCGTGGTCGGAGTTGGCGAGAATCTGCAGGACGACCGGATCCTTCAAGGAGCTCCAGACGCCGAATTGCGGCATACCTCCAGTAAGTAAGGAGGGCGGGAACCTCGTCAATCTCTCCCTCAATCCTGATCGTGTCGCACCCCGGACTTTCGTCAAGACTCAATAACGTCCAACGGCGGCCAGGATGCTCTCTTCAACTTCTTTCGTAGGCATCGGCATGCTCATTCGATCCGCCCATTCTCCCCCTACCCTCGCGGCGAGGCCGACTTTTAGAAATCGGATGTTCGGACCAGTCAGAGCGACAAGGCGCGCTACCTCAGTTTGAAGTTCGCTGTAGTCGTCTCCTCGGTCGATCTGCGCAGAGAGGTTGGCGAACAGTTCGGGGAATACGCTGGAGACGCCGGAGACCACCCCGCTACCACCGAGGCCGATCACGTCTGGAAGAGTAGCGTCGTTGCCCGAATAGAGCTCCTGCCCTTCGGAAAGGACTTCGGCGTAGGTTTCCAGGGCATCGCTCGCCGCACCCGAGAGCTTGACCCCGACAACACCCGGCAGCGCAAGAATCTCCTTCAGAACCTCCGGGGCTACCTCGATCCCCGTGCGTTCAGGAAATAGGTAGGCGTAGAGCTGTTGCTCAGGGGCCGCGGCGAGGGTTTCGCGATAGAAATCTACGAGGCCCTCATCATCGGTGGGAAGATAGTAGGGAGTGATGAGCGCGGTACGGCGGATCCCTAGATCAAGGGTCCTACGCGCCAATCTCCCCGCCTGGAAACTGCTCGCGTGCCCGAGGTGGGCGATCGTCCTGTCGGCTCCGATGAGGTCGCGAGTAAGCTTGAACAGCTCCAAGCGCTCATCATCATCAAGGGCGAGGAACTCGCCGGTGGTTCCTGCAACTAGCACCCCGTCGACGTGCGGTTCAATGAACTCTATTGCACGCTGATACGTCCCTTCGTCCACGTCTCCTTCGGACGTGAACGGAATAGGAATTGCCGTGACGATCTGAGGTTTCATCAATCCTTCTCTTCTTTTTGTAGTGTTGTGAATATCGTTGTCAATGGCACTCGTGCACTCGCAATTCGCTGGCGTTGCCACGTGTAACAAATGACGAGGTCCTCGTTTTCTACGCACAGGCTGGGGTACGAGTACTCTCCGACACCTGCGGTGAGAACCCCGGAGTCCGCTCCCACAGGGGCGTCTGCTGCTCGCGGGAGAACAGGTGTGAAACGTGGGTCATCGTCAATCGGGGTGCGTCCGTCTTCAATCTCGATCAGCGGTGTCCACGTGGCACCGAAATCCGTTGAAACCGCTAAGTGAAGCGGACAACGGAGAGCCCAATCGCCCGAGGTGGCGTTGTAGACACACGCCAATGTGCCGGGTGCGACCTCAACGACGGCCAGTGCGGAATTGTTATTCGGCAACGAACTTGGCTGCGCCGGATCCCACGTACGACCGTGATCACGCGACGTGGATTGGAACGCCCAACCCTCGGTGCTTCTCATCAGGGCGTGGATCACGCCGCCAGTTTCCCCTCGCCACAAGGCAGGTTGAATTACTCCAGCACCGCGGAGATTAGCGCGGTCGACCGGTATGGTCGTTTTCCGCCACTCGCGGCCCCCATCCGTACTGATATCGACGAATGCTTCCCATTCGACGACCGGGTCCCAGGTCTCAATGGATCCAGGTGCCAACCACGCGTCGCCGAGGCGTAAGGGCGGATTCTTCACCGGTCCGCGCCCTCCAACACCTCCACGATCGCCACCGGGATCTGTTGGAATGAGCCGGCGCGGGCTCGCCCAGGTCCGGCCCTCATCCGCCGACGTCGTGAACCACGTCACCCATGATGAGATTTCTGGTCCTCGCTTGAAGAAGAGCCATAACTGCTCGTCAGGGGCGTATGCGAGCACCGGGTTCCAGTGAGCCGTTGGGGCGGGCGCGACGACCTCCGGAGTCGTCCACTCTCCCCCTAGGCAGCGACTGACGTAGATTCTCGTGTCCTCGCTGCCTTCCTTCGCCCCCGCGAACCACGCTGCGACCAAACCGGTCGAGGTTGCCAGAACGGTTGGTGCATGAACCTGCGTCCCAGGAGGATTGGCGGGTGTGACCCATGCACGCTCAATGTCCGAGGGTCCAAGCTGAACCGTCATCACATACTCGTCGCAGCACTTCGGGCCTTGCGGGCCTTGCGCCATTTGGAGATGAAGGGCGCCGCAAGACTCAAGACCGCAAGGAGGAGAAACGCGACGGAGATCGGATGGGAGAGCAGGCTCGTCGGGCCCCCAATCACCAAGGCTCTACGAAGATTTGCCTCGGCGAGCGGCCCCAGGAGCAGCCCGAGGACGATCGGCCCGGGTGGGAAGCCACCTCGTTTGAGAATCACTCCGACGAACCCGGCGATGAGCATCACCCATACGGAATAGAGACTGTTCGTCGTGGTATACGTCCCGATAACGCAGAAGATGAGGATCGCGGCCCAAAGGTAATGGTTCTTCAGATCCAGTAGTTTCACCATCGACTTCATCCGCATGAGCGAAACTGCTAGCGAGACAAAAGTTGCGATAAGCATAATCGCGGCGATGGTGACAATCAGGTCCGGCCGGTTAACAAACAACGACGGCCCGGGCTGAAGGCCCCAGATCACCATTGAGCCGATCATCACGGCCATTACGGAGTCTCCGGGTATCCCGAGAGCCATCGTCGTCGTTAAGGCCCCTCCTAACGTTGCCCCGGAGGCGGCATCGGCGGATGCGACACCCTCCACCGAGCCTTTGCCGAATTTTTCGGGTTCTTTGGATACTCGTCGGGCTTGGTCCCACCCGACAATGCCTGCAATATCGCCACCGGCGGCGGGTACGATACCCACGAAAGTGCCCACGGCTGCGCCGATGCCGAACGGTTTCGCGGACTGCTTGTATTCGGATCTATTCGGCCACCAGCGTCCCAATCCGGAAATGGGCTTCATTTTGCTTTCGTGGTGGGTGATGATCTGATCGAGCAGTTCTGATACGCCGAATAGTCCGATGATGACCGCGATGAAGGGAATCCCGGAATTGAGGTCGTTGATCCCGAATACGAACCGCTCGTCACCGGTTATCGGATCGCGCCCGACCGTCGCGATCGCGAGCCCGAGCAATCCGGCGAGGAGTCCTTTGAGAACGGACTTCGAGGACACGGACACCATGACGGTGAGTCCGAATACCACTAGTGAAAACATCTCGGCGGGGCCGAATTTCAGGGCGATCTGCGCAATAGGCCGCGCCGCGACGATAAAGACGATCATCGAGACCAAGATGCCTGCCCCCACGGTGATGCCTGAGATCGTTAGGGCAAGGCCCGCTTTGCCTTGCTTCGCCATGGGGTATCCGTCGAACGTCGTCGAAATTGCCGCCGGTGTCCCGGGCGTGTTCACAAGGATCGCCGGGATACGGTCACCGAAGTTCGCTCCCACATAGATCGACAACAGCACGGCCAGTCCCTGTGCAGGTTCGAGTGTGAGCGTGAAACTCGAGGCGAGAGCGACAGCCATGGTTCCCGTGATGCCGGGAAAAAGTCCTACTAGCGTTCCGATTCCGAGCCCAACGAGGAGCGCGATGATCGCGGTTGGGTCGGTGAGGAAACCGAGGCCTTCAGAAATTGCACTCATAGAGGCACCTTCAAGAGTACGGCGAATAGCGTGTATAGGAACGCGGTAAGCCCAAGAGGGAAGAGAGTCAGAACTTTCCAGTTCCGGCCACCGAATACCGCGGTGAGAACCACTAGCAGCACAAGCGTTGCCGGGATGAATCCCACAACCGGCCAGGTCAGAACGTAGACGATTGCCGCGATCACCGTCGCAGCTGCATTGATGCGTCCGCTGCGTGTGGTTGGTTCAACGTCGTCTCGGTTCATCGGCCGCGACAACGCCACGATCACGAGCGCCACGGATAGAGCGAGGGCGAGGATCCCCAGGACAGTCGGCCACCAGCGCGGGTCTACACCGCCTGTTTCCCGGATGACGACAACCGCACGTGACAACGCAATCATCGCCGCACTCAAAATTGCGGCAACAACTCCCGTGATCACTTCCAGCCGGCGCGAGGGCGGGAGTCCCGGTGTTGGTTCTGGGGCCGACTCCTCGTGAGAGTCGGCCCCAGCTTTTTCGAACTCAGACATTAGCCCAGGAGCTCAGCAAAACGCTCGTACTCGGAGTGAACAAACTCGTCGTGCGCCTCTGCGTCCTTGTGAACGACGAGGTTCCCCGAGTTGGTCACCGTCTGCTCGTAGTCCTCGCTCTCGAGCGCTTCAGAAATCGCCGACTCGAGCGTGGAAACGACATCACTTGGAATGTCCTTGGGGCCATAGATGCCACCCCAGCCACCGAATTCCAGGTCACCCAGACCCGCCTCGGCTGCGGTAGGAACATCAGGCATGTCATCCAACCGCTCATCATTGAACACGACGAGCGGCTTGACCTGTCCTTCCTCCATCGCGGCCAACGCCTCACCGGAACCAGAAACCCCGGCGTCAACTTGGTTGCCGATTACCGCCGCCACGGCCGGCCCACCGCCATCGAAGGGGACCGGGCTGATCTGCATTCCGGTTTCGTCAGCCAGTCCAAGGGCCGCGGCTTCCCAGATCGAGCCTGCTCCCGAGTTCGCGATCGAGAGCTCCTCGCTCTGCCCAGCATCGACGAATTCCTCGATGCTTTCATATGGGCTGTCCGCGGGGACTGAGAGAACGCCGGGAGCGTTCATGATCTGAGAGAGGAACGTGAAGTCATCAGGGTCGATGTCGTAGCCCTGGTGACCGAGCATAGCGATCTCCACGGGGCCGAACCCTACCGTGTAGCCGTCCGCCTCCTGATCCCTGACGTACTGCATCGCTGTCGATCCCGACGCACCTGGGCGGTTCTCAACGACGATCGACACGCCGAGGATCGGCTCTAGCGCCGATGCGAGCGCCCTCGACGTCAAGTCCGAGCCGCCGCCGGCGTCAGCCTGAACAATAAGGGTGATGTCCTTGTCAGGGAAGTCGCCACCGCCCTCGTCAGAACCTCCCGAGCACGCGCCCAGCGCCAACGCGGTAGCAGCAACCGCTGACGCGATCGCAAACCTACGATTTTTCATTC
>DATGUB010000140.1:0-3397 GCA_035301585.1 Beutenbergiaceae bacterium
CACCACGGGGACGACGACGCCAACATCGATCTCCTCCTCGCCCAGCTCTCCGACATCCCGGCTGCTCACCGCCAGGCGGCGTTCGTGTGTGCCGCGGCGATGGTCACCCCCGAGGGTGCCGAGACGGTCGAACACGGCTACCTGCGCGGAACGCTCCTCACCGAACGCCGGGGTCGCGGCGGATTCGGTTACGATCCGATCCTCCAACCGGATGGCTACAACGTTTCCACGGCGGAAATGAGCGCGGAGGAGAAGAACGAGATCTCCCACCGGGGTGAAGCCTTCCGAGCGCTCGCGACCCACGTGCGCCAAGCGCTGTCGAGCGAGTAGCCCCGCCCGTGAACTTCGTTTGAAGGCGCAGCCTGTTCAGCGAAGAAGGCTAGACCGGTTCCCATTTTGGACCCTCGCGTCCTGGCCGACCCGGCAGTGCAGGAGAACAGGCAAAGCCGTGCACGTTGCGGCTCGACGCCGCGCGGCGTGCGAAGCTCAACGAGGCTGCGAGCGAGTGGAATATTACGCCATCTCAGCTCATGCGTGACCTCATTGACGAGCATTGACGCGGGTTCGTTCCGCCGCCATCCCCTGAACACGTCGGCACCCTCACAACCTAGCGCCGGCGAGCACAGGACTACACTGGGCGGATCGAAAGGGAGGGCCGCATGACCTGGTGGACAGCAAGCTCCAGCACCGAGCTGCAACTGCTCCTCCTCGCCTTCGTGCTCTGCGCCCTCATCGGGCTGGAGCGCCAATTCCGCCAAAAGGCCGCCGGGTTCCGCACTCACGTGCTCGTGGGTACCGGCGCCGCGGCATTCACGCTCGTGTCCGCGTTCGGCTTCTCCACCGTGCTCAGCGATGAGGTCGTGCTCGACCCCTCCCGGATCGCGGCCCAGATCGTCTCGGGGATCGGCTTCCTCGGCGCAGGGGTCATCTTCACCCGGCGCGACGTCGTGCGCGGGCTCACGACGGCCGCGACCATCTGGGTCGCCGCTGCCGTGGGGATGGCCGCGGGCGCGGGGATGGTCTCGCTCGCGATCGGCCTCACCGCCGCCCACCTGTTCGCGCTGCTCGCCCTCGGCCCGATCGTCGCCCGGATGCCCAACCGCGACTCCAACCGGATCGTGCGGGTGACGTACAACGACGGGGAAGGCGTGCTCCGCCGTCTCCTCGCCGCGGCCACGCAACAGGGCTACTCCACGTTCATCCTCTCCACCCGCAGGTTCGACGACAGCGACCTCGTGCAGCTTGATGCACGCTTCAAGGGCAAGCCGCCGCTACAGGACCTCGTCTCCACGATCCACGAGATCGACGGCGTGCGCGGGGTGCACGTGCGCTCCGACGACGATGACGACGAGGACTCCCAGAACTAGCCGCTCGCTTGAGCGCCGCGACGTCGTCGAACGAGGAACGCGATGAGGCGCCAGCCCAGCAGCAGCGCGCCGAGGACTGCGAACGTGACGTAGGGGAACCCGCCCGACAGGCCGCCCCCGCCCAGGCCGCGAAGGGCGAGGCCGCCGCCGGCGGTGACGACCCAGACGATCACGCCCGTGGGCCACAGGCTCACCAGGCGCCGGGCCGCCCGGGCGCGCCAGTCGAGGGCATCGGTGGATTCGGCGGCGCGGGTCATCGTGATCGCCTGCCACACGAACACCCCGAGCCAGACCACGAGTAGGGCGATGAGGAACGGGCGCAGAGCCTCGGAGAAACCCGCGAGCCCCGACTCCTCGTGGGTGCGGCGCCCGGCCGCGACGAACAGCGCGACGGCGCCGGCGTCGGCGAGGAAGGCGAACGTGGCGGTCCACGAGCGCCGCGGGGCCGGGGCCTTGAAGTTGAAGCCGCTCATAGCAACCGGCCGGTCGTGGCGAGCGCGGTGCGCACGAGGGCGCTGTGACCATCGACCATGTCGCCGATGATCGTGGGATCGATGATCTCCTCGGGGGAGTGCCACGCGACCTCGAGGGCGTCGTGGGAGGGTTGGCAGTCGCCATCTACGGGAACGATGTACGCGAGCGAAACCGCGTGCTGGCGCGGGTCGTGGTACGGCGTGATCCCCGGCGTGGGGAAGTATTCGGCCACCGTGAACGGCACGAGCGAGGTAGGGATTCTCGGCAGCGCCATGGAGCCGAGGTCTTTGTCGATGTGCCGGGCGATCGCGTCACGCAGCCGCTCGTGGTACATCACTCGCCCGGAGACGAGTGCGCGCTGGATCGAGCCCTCCCGCGGGGTGCGCAGCAGAGTCGCGATCCGGGTGATCACCCCGTCGGTGTTGACCCGCACGGGCACGACGTCGACGTACAAAAACGGCAGTCGGTGGCGCAGCACGGTGAGTTCCTCGTGGGAAAACCAGCCGCCAACCTCATCAGGAAGAGTTTCGCTCACCCTCTATTTGTATCGCGAGGAGCGGCGGTACGTCATCTCAACGCCCGATCGGCGAGTACCGCGAGTTGCGTGCGGTTGGCGAGGTCGAGGCGGGTGAGCATCTGATTGATATGAGATTTCACCGTTCCCTCCGACAGGTGCAGCGCGCCGGCGATCTGCCGGTTCGAAAAGCCCTCGCGCAGGTGGGCGGCGATCTCGCGTTCGCGGGCGGTGAGGAGCCCGAAGCGTTGGCCCGATGCCGCATCGGGCCCGCCGGGCAGGGCGGCCCGCATCGTTCTCGCCGCGGCGGGGGAGTAGAACGGTTCATCCGTCAGCGCCGTGCGCGCCGCCCGGATGAGATCCTCGTTCGGGGCGGCCTTGATGACGAAGCTGCACGCTCCCGCCTCGAGCGCGTGCAGGCAGGTGTCATCGACGTTGAGGGAGGTGAGCACGACGATCGCCGGCGGGTCGGGCAGTTTGCGGATCGCCCGGGTGGCCTCGTTGCCGTTCATCCGCGGCATCTGCAGATCCATGAACACGACATCCGGGTGGTGCAGGTGCACCTTTTCGATCGCCTCGACCCCATCGTGCGCTTCGGCGACCACCTCGAGCCCATCGGCCGAGTTGAGGATCGCCGTCAGGCCGGTGCGAACGAAGGGGTCGTCGTCGACAATGAGAATCCTGATGACCATGCCTCAAGCGTACGGGGCGGGGCTGACGCGCCACGGGACCCACGCGCGCACCTCGAAGACGTGGCCCTGTCGGCCCGCGTGTACCCAGCCGCCGAGCTGCTCGACCCGTTCGCCCGCGCCGACGAGGCCGCTGCCGCCGCTGGTGGTGCCGGCGTGGCTGGCGCGGCCCGGTGCGGGCACACCGACCGGGTTGGCGGCGTAGACCTCGACTCCCCCGCGGTCCGGGCCGCCCGTTGCTCGCAGCGTGAGCATCTGCCGCGGCGCGTGCTTCGCGGCGTTGGTGATGATCTCCTGAACGACCCGGAATGCCGCCCGCTCCACCACGGTGGGGGCGGGGGTCTGGGTGTCGA
>DATGUB010000141.1:0-2646 GCA_035301585.1 Beutenbergiaceae bacterium
GCAGCAGCAACAGCCCCTGGACTTCCGGGCCGAGCACCTCCCAGATGCGGTTCCATCCGCCGGACAGGTCAACAGTCGAAGCATCCATAGTCCTCGCGGGCTATCCCGCTTCCTCCTTCACGTGGTCGCGACCGTGTTCGCCCCGGTATGTGGGCGGGAGATCCCGGACTCGTCGATTCACGCCGTCATCTCGCCTCATCGTCCCCGTCATGCCTGGTCGGGGACCTGGGTGGGGAAGCGGTTGACCTTCAGCTGCGGGTCAGCGCACTTCAGGGCCGAGGTCCACATCTCCTCGGCATAGGCGTTGGACTCAAAGCTGGTGGCGAACGCTTCCCGTCGCTCCTCGTCGATTTCGCCGAACGGGGCGAACAGCGCCTCCGTCTTCTCGTCCCGTACCCCGTCGAGGTAGTCGCTGCACACCCCCTGCACTCCGCGCTCGTGGGAGCGGACAGAGCGGCCGGCGGCCATGGCCTGCCGGTGCGGCAGGGAGTTCTCCTGCGCGGGCGGGATCCGCATCGACTGGGCGATGGTGTTGTAGATCGTGGCGGCGGTGTTGCGCGAGTGGATCGGCATCGGCGACTCGTCGCGGTGGGTCACGAAGTGCAGCATCTCGGCGGCGTCCATCTGGCTGCGGTCGACCGCCTCGGGGAACGGGTCGCGGCGCTCCGTCTCGAGCGCCGACCCGTCCGCTGGCACCGAGATCAGGTTGCCGGGATCCGGCTGCGCGTCGATCGAGACGTGCCGCTCCTTGCGGCTGATGTGGAAGTCGACCGGGGGACGGTTGGTCGACGGGAACGAAGCCCGCACCTCGGCTGCGAGGGCGTCCTTCTCCCGGCCCGACAGTTCCCGGCCCAGCTCCTGCTCCCGGGCAGCGACCTCCTTGGCCAGCCGCACCTGTCCGGCCCGCACCTCGGAGCGCTCCACCTCACCGGAGGACAGGCGGTGGTCGAGGTGTCCGTGAACGATCCGGCGCACCAGCGCGGCCGTGGCGACGGCACGCACGCCCTCCTCACGGTCCTCGCTGTCGCGGATTCGCTTGATGACATCGTGGGCGGTGTCGCCGATGACATCGTCGAGATGCTGCATCGCACCGCGGCGCCGGCACAGTTTGGTGGCATCTTCCTGGATCCGCTCGAACACCTCGTCCTCGTCGAGCAGTTCCTTGTTCGCCTCGACCTCGGCGCGGGTCAGCAGGGCGGAGGCATCGAAGTGGCCGGAGAGCTTGGCGTTGAACCAGCCCACCGTCAGGTACCGCACCTCCTGCTCGTCCCCGGTCGGGACGGTGACGTCGGCCTCGTCACGGGCGATCGACCCGAACTCGCCCCGGTTGCCCTTCTCGCCGGTGTCCTTCTTCCTCACCTTCGGCGAGGAACCCGATCCCGCATGCGTCTTCATGCCAGCGCCCGCTCCCGTGCGGCCGCGATTGGTGATGGTGCTCATCAGGCCCTCCCACTCGTCTAGGACTCACGAGGGGAAGTGGGCGGGGCCTCACGGACCGGTCATGTCGAGAGGGCTCGCAGCGTGTGGTCGGGCGGGCCGATCTTGGCCACGGTGCCGGTGCATCCGCTGGTGAACGGGCACTTCTTGGGGGCCGCGGACCCGGCGAGATACCCCCACCTCTGGCAGGTGGCGCATTCGAAGATGGTCGTGATCACCGCGGCGCGCTTGTCGGTCTTGCGGCGCAGGCCTCGCAGCGTCTGCTCGTGGTCGTCGAGGTTGGCGAGATCGTCGAGGTTGAGGTTCACGCCCTCGCGGATCTGTGCGGCACGCTCCGGGTCATCGGCCAGGACCTGGGCGAGCTCGTCCCAGGTCGCCGCACCGGCGGCTTGCAGGATCACCAGGGCGTGCTGGACCGCCCGGGCACGGTCGCTGAGTCCGTCCTCGAGCGCCCACTGGATGCGGAACCCGGCCACGATCAGGACCGCCCCAGCATCTGGTCCCAATCGATCGGCGGGACCATGCCCTCGCTGAGGGCGTCGCGGTGACGCTGCGCCAGAGCGGCAGGCTCAATCCCGATCGCGTCGGCGATCCCGGACAGCAGCCCGGCACACACCAGCGTCAGATTCCCCGCCAGCGCGTCCTCGGACAGGCCGCGCACGATGGCGTCGTGCAGCGGGGCCAGCGACCAGGTGGAGGAGTCCTCCAGGCACACCACCTGCGTGACGGCGAGGATCTCTTGCGGGTGGTAGGGGATCGACCGCGACTCCAGCCCGGAGATCACCAGCCCGATCACGAGGAACGGGGCGAACGGCTCGGCGACCCCCGGGGTGTTCGACAGCAGCTCGTACCGCTGCCCCCGCGCGTAGTGGTAGGCGCCGTCCCGGTCAGGCCCGGGCGTCAGGTCGAGGGTGTTCGCGTCCAGGGTCGCCAGGGCGGCCGAGATCGCGGTGTTCATCGTGAAAGCAGCATCATGCCCGTGATCGTGTACGTTCATGCCGCCACAGTGGGCGCAGCCTGATCCTCGCGGGACACCACGACCTGATCGCCGTAGATCTGCTGGCAGTGATCCAGTCGCGGGGCCAGCACATCCGCGACGATCCCGCCCTCGTCCAGAGCGATCCCGGTGACGTGCCGGGTGCCGCCATCGGCTGCGTTCAGCGCCATCGCGACCTCGACGGTGGTGCCCGAGCCGAGGAACGGGTCGAG
>DATGUB010000142.1:0-24579 GCA_035301585.1 Beutenbergiaceae bacterium
CACGCCAGCCCGCCTCGTCGTCGTATCGAACGCAGGCCCCGGCTCTCTCGAGCACGCCCGCCACCGGGCGGGGCAGGGCCCGCGGTGTGGAGATCACCGGGCGCGCACCGGCTGCCAGGGCGGCGGCGAGCACTCGGATCGACTCCCGGGGCTGCGCGCTCTCGCACAAGCGGATCGTCACGTCGGTGGGGCGGTAACGCAGGAGGTTTCGTTCCACTTCCAGCCCCGAGGCGTCCCGGGCGAGCCCGAACTCCTCCTGCCAGGCTCGGGCGTCGGTGCCGAGCGCTGCGCGCAACCAATCAAGGTCCGCGCCGACGACGCCGGACTCTTCTGCCGCACTAAACAGTTCCGCGGCGTGGGGGCGCAGTTCGCCGTCAGTCTCCCTGCGGGGGGCGGCGTCGGTGAAGGTTCCCAGGCCGAACAGGTAACTGGGTCCGCCCGCTTTTGTGCCGGGCCCGATCGCAGACTTCTTCCAGCCCCCGAACGACTGCCGGCGCACGATCGCACCGGTGATCCCTCGGTTCACGTAGAGGTTGCCCGCCTGCACCGAGTTGAGCCACTCGCGTACCTCTGCGGCGTCGAGGGAATGGATACCACTGGTGAGGCCGTAGTCGACCTCGTTGACGTACTCGAGGGCCTCGGCCAACGTTTCTGCGGTCATGATCCCGAGGATGGGGCCGAAATACTCCACGTGGTGGTACTCCGAGCCGCGTCGGACGCCGTCGCGGACCCCCGGTGCCCACAGTTTCACCCCGCCGGCAGCGTCTCGGGCGAGGGGATGATCCGTTTCGATGGGGCGGGGCCGGATGAGCCAGGACTCCCCCGGGCCCAGCGTCGTGAGTCCGCGCAGGAGCTTGCCCGAGGGCGCAGCGATGACCGGCCCCATCTGGGCGGTGAGATCCTCCGGTGTGCCCACCTTCAGGGAGGTCACCGCGTCGAGGAGCTGGCTGCGGAACCGCTTGGAGCGGGCGACGGAGCCGACGAGGATGACGAGGGAGGCAGCCGAGCACTTCTGGCCTGCGTGACCGAAGGCGGAGGCGGCAACGTCCTTCGCCGCGAGGTCGAGGTCGGCGTTCGGGGTGACGATGATGGCGTTCTTGCCGGAAGTTTCAGCGAAGATCGGCAGATCTGGGCGCAGGGAACGAAACAGCGCAGCGGTGTCGTACGCGCCGGTGAGGATCACCTGGTCGACCCGGGAGTCGGCGATGAGTTCTGAAGCGGCTTCATCGCTGGGGAATTGGACGTATTGCAGCACGTCCCGCGGCACTCCTGCCTCCCACAGTGCCTCCGCGATGATCGCCCCGGTCCGGGCGGCCGCGGGGGCAGGTTTGAAGATCACGGCTGAACCCGCCGCGAGGGCGGCGAGCACCCCGCCGGCGGGGATGGCGGCCGGAAAGTTCCACGGCGGAATGACGGCGGTGAGGGCGCGTGGGGAGAACTCGGCGCCGTCGATCGTCGTCATCTCGGTAGCGAGGGAGGCATAGTAGTGGGCAAAGTCGATCGCCTCGCTCACCTCGGGATCGCTCTGGTCAAGGGTCTTGCCGCACTCCGCGCCCATCACCTCAAGTAGGTCCGCGCGCCGGTGCTCGAGCATCTCCCCGGCGCGGTGGATGATTCCGGCCCGTTCGGCAACGGGCCGTTCCTGCCACGTGATCGCGGCGCTGCGCCCCCGGTCGAGTACCGCGCTCAGCGCGGAGGAATCGGGCAGCGTATGGCTGCGGACGAGATCGAGGCCGAGGTCGGAATCGATCATCCGCTCGGCGATCTCCCGGCCCCACTCGCGGTTCCCGGCGAGGTTGGGGTCGGTGTTCGGCCGGTTCGAGAAGCCCGCCGCGGCGATCTCGTGTGCGCGCGGTGCCACGGCGTTCGCGTCGGTGCGGCGGCGGTCCTGGCCCCGGGAGGGCGGGGGGACCCGATAGTTCTCAGGCCGACCATCGCCAGTGATCTCCGCCAATCGTGACAGGGAACCAAGGAAACGCTCCTTCTCCCGTTCGAACAACGTCTCGTCGTCGGCAAGATCGAAGACGGCGGACATGAAGTTCTCCTGGCTGGCGCCTTCCTCCAGGCGCCGGATGAGGTAGGCGATCGCGACGTCGAACTCGCCGGGATGGACGACCGGTGTGTAGAGCAGCAGCGAGCCCACGTCCCGTTTCACCGCCTCGGCCTGCCCGGTCGCCATGCCGAGCAGCATCTCCACGTCCATCTCCTCCTCGACCCCTCGTGCCCGGGCGAGCAGCCAGGCGAGGGCGAGGTCGAACAGGTTGTGCCCTGCCACGCCGATGCGAACGTTCTTCACGCGTTCGGGGGTGAGGGCGTAGTCGAGCACCGCTTTATAGGAGGTGTCTGAACCTTGCTTGGAATCCCACGTCGCTAGCGGCCAGCCGTGGATTCGAGCGTCGACGATCTCCATCGGCAGGTTTGCCCCTTTGACGACCCGGACCTTGATGGGCGCCCCACCCCGTGCGACGCGGTCGGCTGCCCACGCTTGTAGGTCCATCATGACTCCCAGCGCGTCGGGAAGATAGGCCTGCAGCACGATCCCGGCCTCGAGGTCGTGGAACTCGGGGCGCTGGAGAACCCCTTTGAAGACGGCGACGGTGAGGTCGAGGTCGGGGTATTCCTCCATGTCGAGGTTAATGAACTTGCGCGGAGATGCGGCGCGGGCCTTGGCGAACAGGGGCACGAGCCGATCTTCCATGTGAGCCACCGCCTCGTCGAAGGCCCAATGGTTGTGCGGTGCGACCGTGGAGGAGACCTTGATCGAGACGTAGTCGACGTCGTCGCGCTCGAGGAGTCGGTGGGTGCCGGCGAGGCGCCGCTCGGCCTCGGTCTCCCCGAGGATGTATTCGCCGAGCAGGTTCAGGTTCAAGCGCACGTCATCGGTCTTGATCTTCTCGATCGCTTTGCCGAGTCTCGCGTCGGTGGCGTCGATGATGAGGTGGGAGACCATCTGGCGCAGCGCTTTTCGCGCGATGGGAACGACCACTCCGGGCGCGAGGCGTGAGGCCGCGCCGCCCAGGGAGACGAGCGAGCGGAGCCAGCCGAGGAACTGTGGAGTGATAGCGCCGAGTTCCCGAAGCTTCTTGGCCGCCGCCCGGTGGTCTTCGGGGCGGACCACTTCATCGACGAAGCGGACGGTGAACTCCAGGCCGTGGGGGTCCTGGAGAACGCCGGCGAGTCGAGCGGCCGCGGGATCAACGGGATAGTTCTTCGCTTCGGTGAGCCAGCGGCGCACGAGGGCGACCGCCTCCTCGGCGAGATCCTGCGGGCGAACGTCGGTACTCATCCTTCACCTCTCCGGCGCGGGAACGGACCGCGCTGTGGCCAGGCTACAAGTGGGGAGGGCACCCAGAAGCCAAGAAACAGTTACTCTTAGTGGAGGTCATCAATTAGGAACGCTTAATGGTGGAGGCGGAGAGTGCTGGATGTGAAGCGGCTCCGGCTGCTGTGGGAATTGCGGGCGCGGGGCACGATCGCCGCCGTCGCCCGCGCCTTGAACTACACGCCCTCGGCGGTCTCCCAGCAGCTCACCCTGCTCGAACGCGAGGCGGGAGTACCGTTGCTGCGCAAGGCCGGCAGGAGCGTGGAGCTCACCGCGGCCGGCGAGGCGCTGGTAGCGGAGACCGGCCGGTTGCTCGGCGCCTTGGAACAGGCGGAGGCGGCGGTCGCCCGGTCGCAGACGACGATTTCCGGCGATCTGCGGGTCGCGGTGTTTCAAACGGCCGTGCTCACCCTCATGCCGGGGGCGCTGCGGAACCTGCGGATGGCCTACCCGCACCTGCGCGTCGAAGTCGTGCAATATGAGCCCGAGCTAGGGCTGTACGAAACGTGGGCGCGCGGCTTCGACCTCGTCGTCGCCGAGCAATACCCCGGCCACGCTGCGGCGCACTTTGAGGGGCTGGACCGCCGCGGGCTGCTCAACGACCCGATCCAGTTGGCCGTACCGCCGGCCTCGGCGGCGGACGGAGCATTTGCCCGGGTGCACACGATTGACGAGACCGCCTCGTTGCCGTGGGTGATGGAACCTCACCCCGCCGCCTCTCGCCACTGGGCGGAACAGGCGTGCCGGAGCGCCGGCTTCGAGCCCGACGTCCGCTACGAGACCGCCGATCTCCAGGCCCACATCCGGTTGATCGAATCGGGGAATGCCGTTGCTCTTCTGCCGGGGCTCGTGCACGGGCGGGAGCAGCCGCGCGTGCGGCTCATCGACCTTCCCGGATCGCCGCGGCGAACGATCTTTACCGCCGCACGCACGACCGCCGGCGCCCATCCGCCCCTCGCCGCCGTGCGCGATGCGCTCACCCGAGAAGCACGGAGAGTCGTTGCCCCTGCAAATAGAACTCAGGCGGGGGAGTGAGCAGGGCGCCCTGTGCGATACTAGGACGTTGCGATTCGTCACCGATGGAAGGGGACCCATGCCCTCTGCTTACCCACCACCAGAAGGAAACGACCCTTCGTATCAACCCGGCCCGCAACCATATCCTGAACAGTACGGTTCGGTCCCCGGCGGGCCGCAACCGCAACCCGCACCCCCGGCCCGCGGTCGGAAGGGCCCGCTCGCGATGCTCATCGCCGGGCTCGCATGCGGAGTCGTCTCAGTGATCCTCATCCTCATCGGGGCGGGCGTTGGTGTCGGTGGCGCGGTGGCCGCGGGTCAAGAGCAAGTCCTGCTCGAACCCGGAACCCCGCACACGCTCGACGTCGAGGCGGACATGGAGTACGGGATCTACCTCGACGGTCCCTCCGAGGTCCGGTGCTACGCGGAGAACCAACATGACGAACCGGTAGAAATTGAGGCCCCGGGCGCGAACGTAACGGTGAACAACCGCAATCGGGTCTTGGTGATCACCACCGGACCCGGCGACACTGAGCTGAACCTCGTTTGTGAAACCGACACCGGCGGCGACTTCTTCTTCGGAGAAAACTTCGGTGACAAGCTCGGTGGGATGGTCATCCCGATAGCCATCGGCGCGATCGTGGGGTTCTTCGCATTCCCGCTCACGATCGGCGGAATCATATGGCTCGTGGTGCGCAACCGGGAGATCAAACGCGCCCGCGAAGGGGCCTACCCCGCGGGATAGCCCGTCCGGGGAGAAAATAGCTGGGCAGGCCCGGAACGCGCTGTTACCGTGACGCCCATGGGCACTCTCATCACCGCGCTCGCAGCCGCGCGCACACTCACCTACCGCGACCGCGCATAGCGGCGCGCTAGGAGGCCTGGGCTCGCACTCAACCGTCGGCCCAGGTGATGTTCGCGCGCCAGGAACAAGTCATTTCCCTTCGACTTGGAGCGCACTATGCCCCCCACTTTCCCGGGCGGACCACACGAACGTGGCGAGAATCTGCTCACCCACCGCCCCACCCTCACGCACCTCGGTGCCCTCGCCGCCCGCACCACCGGTTCGATCCTCGAGATCGGCACCGGATCCGGGCTGCTCACCCGCCGGCTCGCGGAACTGGGCCGACCCTTGACGACGATCGATATAGACCCCGGCAACGTCCGCCGCGCCCGCCGCCGCCTGCCCCACGTGGAGGTGCTCTGCGCCGACGCGCTGGAGTACCGCCTCGCCGCGGACACGATCATCGGGAACCTGCCGTTCCACCTCACCACGCCGATCCTGCGCCGGTTGCTTCGCGAACCGGCCTGGGGGGAGGCGATCCTTCTCATCCAGTGGGAAGTAGCCCGCAAACGGGCGGGCGTGGGAGGCGGAACGATGATGACGGGGCAAGCCGCGCCGTGGTTCACGTTCGTGCTGCACGGGCGGGTTCCGGCGCACCACTTTTCGCCGGTACCGTCAGTAGACGCCGGGATCCTCGGCATCAGACGGCGGACCGAACCGCTCATCCCCCATACCCATCGGGCGGGTTATGAACGGTTCGTCCGGGCGGTATTCACTTCCCGGGGCCGAACCTTCCCACAACTCCTTGGCAGCGTCACTCGGTTGCCGCCCCGCGCGGCGAAGAGACTCGTGGCGAGCGCGGGGATCCGCTTCACACACCGCCCACGAGATCTCACGCCGGAGCAGTGGTGCCGGTTATGGAGGGCAACGAGGGCGGCGGCCGATAAAGTATCAACGTGAACGCAGAAGGCAGTGACCGCAGGACCATCCCGCAGCGGCAGACCCGGTGGGCGAGGCGCGCGGCAGACCTCCTATACCGGGCGAGGATCCGCCCCAACCACGTCTCCGTCGCGTCCGCCATCATCGCGATCATCGGAAGCGTCACACTCGTTCTCAGCGGCGCGGCCCTCGGGGCGACCCGCCCCGTGCTGCTGATCGTGACCGCCCTGACCATCCCGCTGCGGCTACTGTTCAACATGCTCGATGGGATGCTCGCGGTAGAAAAAGGGTTGCACCAGCCCACTGGGGACCTGTTCAACGAGATACCCGATCGGCTCGCCGACCTCGCACTCCTCGCCGCTGCCGGCTACGCCACCGCGGGGCTGGTGATCACCGAACGGGGCACCGATCTCGGGGTGCTGCTCGGATGGCTCGCCGCCTGCAGCGCCCTCGGCACGGCGTACGTGCGCACCCTCGGCGCCGCTCAAGGGGTCGGCAACCACTTCGACGGACCCACCGCGAAACCCGCGCGGATGTGGATCCTGTTCCTCGCCTGTATCGGCGCGATCTTCGAACCGGGGAGCCAACGCGGAATCGCGTTCGTTATCGCGCTCACCATCATTGCGCTCGGATCGCTCGCGACGATCCTCGCCCGGCTGAAGCGGATCACACGCGCCCTACGCTCCTCCGGGCCGGACGAGCGATGATGACCAGCACCGTCGGGCTCCTCGACGCCACCGCCTTGCGGCTGCTTGGCGGAGTCGGGGTGGTCCTCATCCTCGCCACCGTGATCGCGTGGCTACTCAGTTGGCGGCTCCGCGCGCCGAAACATGAGGAGCTACTGACGAACCTGCGCCAACGCATCTACGCGTGGTGGATCATGATCGCCGTCCTCTTCGGCTCGCTCGCACTCGGAGAGCTGGCTGCGATCCTGCTGTTCGCCGTCCTCTCGTTGCTCGCCCTTCGAGAGTTTCTCACCCTCGCGCCCATGCCGAGCAGGCGCGTGCTGACGGCGGTGGTGATCGGCGCCGCCGTGATCCACTATGCCCTCCTCACGAAACACTGGTACGGGTTCTACTCGGTGTTCATCCCGGTCTACGTGTTCTTGTTCCTCCCCGCCGCTGCCGCCCTCACCGGGCGCACCACCGGCTTCCTCACTCGCACCGCGATCGCCCAGTGGGCGCTCATGGTCTGCGTGTTCGCGCTCAGTTTCAACCCTGCCTTGCTCCACCTTCCCGTCGCGATCGAACAGGGCCGCGAGGCAGCCGACGGGGCACCACTCGGCGCCGGGGGAGCAGCGGGCGGGAGACTATTGCTATTCCTCGTCATCGTCGTGCAAGGCTCCGACGTGCTGCAGTACATCTGGGGAAAGCTATTCGGCCGCCACCCGATCGCACCTTCGGTGAGCCCGAACAAGACCTGGGAAGGTTTCATCGGCGGCGTGCTCACCGCTACCGTGCTCGGCAGCGGGCTCGCCTGGCTCACCCCGTTCGCCCCATGGCAGGCGGGGGTGATGGCCTTCATCTCGTGCGTGCTCGGCTTCGCCGGGGGCCTGGTGATGAGCTCCATCAAACGTGACCGTGACATCAAGGACTTCGGCGCTCTGATACCCGGGCACGGGGGAGTGATGGATCGCCTCGACTCCCTCACCTTCGCAGCGCCGGTCTTCTTTCACCTCGTGCGCTACTTCTTCACCTGAACCGCCGCGCGGGAGAAAGCGAGGCATTGGCCCATAGCCGCCAGTGCATTCGCGCCCGCAATAGCCACCCACAAGCCGCTCATCCCAGACGCCATCGAAGCGGGCAGGCTCACGAGCGCAAGCGCCCCGTAGACGAGGGAGAAGATCGTGAAGCTCACCGAGGAGCGTTTCAGCGCGGTGAGGCCGAACCCAAACACGGCCTGGGCGCCGTCGAGAACGATTGAGACCGCGACGATGGGCATGATCCGCGTGAGGATCGCGAGCACGGACGGGTCCCGGCTGAACATCCCAGCGATGGGCCGGCCGGCGCAGATGAGCACTGCTCCGAAAAGAACCAGCGCGACGGTCGTGATGCCGAGCGCCGCTCGCATCCCCGCGCGCTGGGTCGTGGCCGTCGCGTCCGGGGTGCTGAGCAGGGGAATGAGCGCCTGGCCGACCGCGACGGCGACGGCGAAGGTGATCCCGACCAACGTCGTCGCGATGCTGTGGGCCGCCCCCGCCGCCGCGCTGATGCGACTGGCAGCGAGTGTGACGAGCCCGAGAACGCCGAACTTCACCAACACGGTGCCGGCCATCGGCACCCCCACCCGCGCTTGGCGCGCGACCTCGCGCATCTCGGGCCGGCGCCGCGCCCCTGGCGAAGCGCCGGGTCGACGGGCGAGTTCGGCACGCAGCCCGCCGCCCGCGATCGCCGCGCTGATGACCTGCGAGCCGAGCACCGCGGCCCCGGCCCCCGCCGCGCCCAACGGGGGGAGGGGACCCGCGCCGGGTACGAGGAGCAGCGCGAGGGCGGCGGAGGTGGCCGCGGCGGCGAGCCCGCTGTAGAGGACGGGCCGGGGCCGGCGCAGGCTCACGAGAGCCGAGACCGCCACGGCGTTTACGGCTGCGACGGCGAGCGCACCGGCGAGAAGGGCAGGCAAGGCACCCAGAGAGGCGAGAACCTCACGGGGAATCCCGATCGCGGCGGCAAGTACGGGAAAGCAGAGCACCGCGCCCGCCCCCAACGCGCCGAGTGCGAGCGCCAACGACAACGCGTGGGTGAGGACGCCCCGGAGCCGCTGGGCATCTTCCCGTGCCTCCGCGATGAACGGCATCGAGCCTCGTACCGCGCCCGTGACGGCTGACACCGCCGGGGTGTAGACGGCGCTAGCCGCGGCGAAAGCCGCAAGCGCGAGGGTATGGAACCGTCCTAACGCCGCCGAACTCACCATCGCGCTCGCAGAGGCGGCGGCCATCGACAGGTACAACGGGGTGGCCACGCCAAGGAGGCGGATGACATTCGCGCTGACCCCAGCCACCTGACTCCACTTCCCACGTCGCTCACGTGAGGACCTTCCCCGCGAATATTACCGCCGGGGTGGCACACAGCACAGAGGTTTGGTCGATCCGCTCGCCTTGGTTACGGTGGATCACTTAAATCCCTCCCACCGATCGGGGAAGAACATGGTCGAATTCGACGTCTATCTCGCCATCACGGCGCTGAGCGGACTCGTTATTGTCTCCTACGGCTTCTCGATCCTCAGCGCCCGCACCCGAATCCCCACGGTGCTCATGCTGCTGCTGCTCGGGGTCGGCATCCGGGAGATCACGACGGCAGCGGGACGCTACGTGGAGATCCCCCTCGACTTCATCCAATTCTTCGGGGTGTTGGGGCTCATTCTCATCCTTCTCGAGGCGGGCCTCGATCTCAATATCCACCGGGAGAAACTGCCATTGATCGGACGGGCAACCGGATCGGCTGCATTCGTGCTCAGCCTTTCGGTTGCGCTCATCGCGGTGATCATTCAGCTCACCTTCTCCCAAGGGTGGCTGCTGAGCTTCGTCTACGCCGCCCCGTTGGCGGTGATCTCCTCCACCATCGTCGCCTCCTCGATCTCCTACCTGAGCGAGGACAAACGCGAATTCCTCACCTACGAATCGGCGCTCTCTGACATTTTTGGGATTCTGCTGTTCAACGTCCTCGTCGCCGGTCAGGGCTTCTCGGTGGGAATGATCGCCCTGAACATCGGCAGCATCGCCTTGGCGTTGCTGCTCTCGGTGGTCGTTTCGATCATCCTGCTCTTCCTCCTGGCCCGCGTGAAAGTGAACATCAAGGCGTTCCTCATCCTGCCGGTGCTGCTGCTCGTGTACTCGGTCGGGCAGATCTGGCAGATCCCCACCCTCCTCACGGTGCTCATCTTCGGGCTCATCATCAACAACTGGCGGCAACCAAAGCTCCACCCGCTGCACCGGCGGCTGGGAATCAAGAACGTGGAGAATGCCGCCGAAACGGTGAAGTCGGTGACCTCCGAAGCCGCGTTCCTCATCCGAACCGTGTTCTTCACGTTGTTCGGATACATGATCGACGTGCGTTCGCTGTTCGACCTGCGCGTGCTCGCGGTCGGCAGCGCCATTGTTGCCGCGATCTTCCTCGCCCGGTACGTCTACCTTCGGGTCTTCCTGCGTGCCCACGTGTTGCCGGAGTTGTTCTTCGCCCCACGCGGCCTGGTAACGATCGTGTTGTTCTACTCGATCCCCGCCGGGCTGAACCTCGATGGTTTCGACGACGGCGTGGTGTTCTTCGTCGTCATGGTCACCACCGTCATCATGATGGTGGGTAGCGTCTTCTTCACCCCGACCCACGCGACGCGGCAGGCGGAGAACTCGAGGAACGAACCGGGCGGGGCTCAGGCCCGCGCAAGCTCGCCGCGACCAGCGGCCAAACGCTGACCGGATCGGTGGAAGATCGGGCGGGCGCGGCGTGCACGCAGGGCGTACAGGATCGCCGCGAGGTCGACGAACTCCTGGGTGAGCGCGCCGATGACGGCCGGGATCGCCCCCGTCGCAGCTATGCCCATGAGCCCCACCGATAGGCCGATCCCGATCCAGATCGCCGTGAGGGCCACCGAGACGGTGTGCTTCGCGATATGAACCGTGTCGACGACCCGGCCGAGGTCGTCGTGCAGAATGACGGCGTCCGCCGCTTCGCCCGCGGCCGTCGCGCCCTTGGCGCCCATCGCGATCCCGACGTCCGCCGCCGCGAGCACGGGCGCGTCGTTGACGCCATCACCCACCATGAGGCTCGGATGCGGAAACTGCGAGAGCAGGCGCACCTTATCCTCCGGGAGCAGTTCGCTGTGCACCTCCGCGATTCCCACCTCGCCCGCGACCGCCGCCGCCGTCGCTGCGCCATCCCCGGTGAGCACCGCTTGGTGGACTTCACGGGCCGCGAGCCAGCGAACGACGTCAGGCGCCTCCGGGCGAATCGGGTCGGCAAGGATCAAGGTGCCCGCGAAGGCTGTGCCGATTGCGACGTAGGCGGCCGCGTGGCCGGGCTGCAGGGCTGCGGGTTCCGGCCGCTGGGATTCGTCCAGGATGGCGGTGATGAACGAGAGTTTTCCGACTCGGACCCGGGTGCCCGCGACTGTGGCCTCCACCCCGTTCGTCGCGATTTCGCTCGCGTCGGTGACCGGGGAGAGCTCCAGTCCCCGTTCCCGTGCGGCGCGGAGAATCCCGGAGGCGAACACGTGCGTGGAGTACTGCTCCGCCGCCGCGGCGGCGGTGAGCACGTCCGTCTCGGTGAAATCCCCGGCAGGGTGAACGTCCGTGAGCTCGGGACGGCCCTGGGTGAGCGTGCCCGTCTTGTCGAACGCAGCGGTCCTCACCCGGGAGAGGGCTTCGAGCACCGAACCGCCCTTGACGATGACGCCGTTCTTCGCCGACTGTGAGAGCCCGCCCAGGAACGCGACCGGGGCAGCGATGAGGAGCGGGCACGGGGTGGCGAGCACGAGCACTTCGGCGAACCGCGTCGGATTCCCCGACACCCACCAGGCGATGCCGGCGAGCGCGAGGGAGAAAACCGTGAACGGAACCGCGAACCGGTCGGCGAGGCGCACGATGGGCGCCTTCGATTCTTGAGCCGCGTGGACGAGGGTGATGATGCGCTGGTATTGACTTTCTGACGCCGGTCGCAGGGCGCGGGCGGTGACGGCATCCGTGCCGTTGACCGCCCCCGAGGGGACCTCCGCGCCTGCGCTCAGGGTCACGGGCAGACTCTCGCCGGTGAGGGAGGAGGTATCGAAGGCCGCGGATGAGCTCACGAGCTCGACGTCGACGGGCACGGTCTCTGCGGGGCGGATGAGAAGCAGGTCGCCGGGGAGGACTTCGTCCGCCGGGCGATCCTCGGGAGCTCCCTGCGCAGAAGGGAGCACGTGGGCGATATCGGGTGCCCGATCGAGGAGCGAGGTGAGTTCCCGGCGGGCCCGCTGCTCGGCGTAATCCTCCAACGCCTCCCCGCCGGTGAGCATGAGGGCAACGATGAGCGCCGCCGCGTACTCGCCGGTGGCGAGGGTGGCTGCCATCGCGACGACGGCGAGGATGTCCAGCCCCCAATGCCCGCGGAGGATATCTTTGACCATTCCCACGCTCACCCACACGATAATCCCGAGCACGTAGATGGTCGCCGCGAAACGCGCCGCCGTCGCTACATTGGCGAGGTAGAGCCCGGCGACCAGGAGCCCGACGACGATCGTGGCAAGGACGAGTGGGTAGCGGCGCAGGAGGTTCATAACCCCATTGAACCCCAGTAATGGCGCGGCTTCTAGCAAGGATAGGCTTGGCTAACTGCTTGTACTCGAGCGGATCGGACCCCTCGAGCGTGGGAACAGACGCAGTCGAGGCGATACCCTGCGGGGTATGGTGTGTGGGTGTGCAAATGGAACCGACGTGGCCCTCTTTTGAACCGGATCGTGCGGGGAACGATCGGGGCGTTCATCATGGCTTTCGCCCTCGCGAGTTGGCAGACACCGCTGATCGCCGCTTTCGGCGCAGTGACGTCGCTGTTCGTGCTTGTTACGGCGTTCACCGGCAGGTGTCTGGGGGAGCGGGGGTAGAACCGGTGCTCGAACGAAGAACCGCCCCCGGGCCCGGGGGGCGGTCGGTCGCGGGCTCAGCCGCGGGTTCAGACGGGGAAGCGGAACGTAGCTGCCAACGCCGTACCGTTGGGCATGTCGTCGGCGCGCACCGCGTACACTTTGCCATTGACGATGAGGGTTCGGCGCAGAATCTCGTCACCTACACCGTAGTTCGAGGCGTCGTCCTGCGAGGACTCGATCACTTCGGCAGTGGTCTCATCCACATAGCCGGGGATCCGTTGGTCAATGTCGACCATGAGGGCATCGATCGCGTTGTACACCGCGGCGCGGGCGATATGGGCGAGATCGGTTGAGCCCAGGCCTTGCGCGGCTTTTGCCTGAAAGTCCTCGCGCACCTCGGCGATCTCCTGGGCGTACAGGTCGTCCAGGATCGGCCGGGCCCGTTCGGCTAGTTGCTCCGGGGAGAGACTTTCGGGGTTGCCCGAGATCGTCTCCTGGGCGAGGAATTTATAGGAGTTCGTGCGCCGGTAGGCACTCGCCAACGGATCAGCAGAGGCAAGGATCAACGGGAGTCTCTCCCGGCGTAGTACCGGCAGGATCGCCTTGTTGATGGCGGCGGTGTACTGCTGAGCGCGAAGATCGCCGTCTTCGCTGCCCTTGCCGAAAGTGGCCCGGCCCGAGAGGTCGAGGTTGAGGTAGGAATCGATATCAGCCGGCATCTCCGCCGGTTGTAGTTCCCGCGCGGGAGTGTCTGCGGCAACCTTCACCAGCCGAACGGAGTTCTGCGCGAGTGCGAGCACATACGCCGATTGCGGGAACGTGATCGTGCGCAGTAACGGCTTGATATAGAACCGATCCGCGATATCCACGGTCGCGGTGAACCGGTTGGGAAGGCGATAGGTTTCAAACATGCCTTCCGAGATGAACACCGCCAGCGAGTTCGACTGGTACTGCCAGAACAAAGCATCCTGAAGGAGCGTTTCCACCGACTCCTTCACCCGCTCAAGCATGTCTTTACCAACCTGGGCGGACTCCAGCTGCCCGAGGACCTCGCGCAACTGGTTCTTCAACTCGATCCGCGCCCGCTCCCCATCCTCGGGCAACGGGCCCGCGGGAGTGTAAATGGAAACGCAATTGGGTTCGCGAACCGCGGCCAAAAGGTCGATATCACCACGGCTTGGGATGTCTTTGTGGGCCATGAACGAATCTCCTTCACGATGAGTTCCCACCGCATCCAACGGAGTCGTTCCCCGCCGGTTTCCTGCGGTGGACTGCCAGTCTAATCGTGAGCATCGAGATTCTGCGGGGCTTTCTACCTATCCGGCCGTCTGGGCACCGGCGATCGGGGGCGGCAAGACACCCGAGTAGGGTAGGAGGCGATGAGTACGCGCACCGCGGCCGCCCGCGCCCAGATCCCCTGGCACTGGGGCGCACCGCCGCGCGCGAGCGTTCCTGCCCGCACGGCCGAGCTCGGGCCGCCGATCACGCGCACAGCGGTCACCCGCGCGGACCCGGGGTCCCTGATGATGTGGGTCGCGCAATTGCGCCGAGCACCCTACTCCTATGACTGGATCGATAACTTCGGGCGACGCAGCCCGCGCCGCCCCGATCCGGCCCTGCGCGACCTCGAGTCGGGCGATCCGCTCATGTACATATTCACCGTCACCGGCTATGGCGAGCGCCACGTCGAAGCGAAGATGACCTCCCGGGTTCCGCGAGCCGTCTTCGGGGAGGTAGTCATCCGCTACGACGTGCACGAGGTCGGCACGGCCTCGGTGCTGCAGTACACGATGTGGCTCCCGGCCACGAGTTTCCTTGCCCGGATCCGGCGCTATCTGCTCGCCTGGGCCGACCTGCCTATGGCGAGAAAGCAGCTCCTCACGCTCATCGCCCTCGCGCAGGCGGTGCCGGTGGGCCAGTACGATCGGCCTACCCCTACGAAGGAGTGAAACATGGCTGGACTCGTTGTCCTGCACGTATCGGATCGGCCCGCGAACATTACTCGTGCGCTGTCCGCCGCGGAACTCATCACCTCCCGCGAGCCTATGCGGGTCCAGGTCGTCGTCAACGGTGAGGCGATCATCGGACTCAGCGGATCCGAGCCGATCGACGTGGGCGCCGGAGTGAGCATCTGGGCGTGTGAGCGAGCGTTGAGGCAACACGATCTCGCACTCGATGGGCTCCGGCCCGGGGTGGGCACGGTACCCTCGGCGGTGATCGCCCTCGCGAACGCCCAGCACGAAGGCGCCGCCTACATTCGGATCTAGGAAGTGCTCACATGAGGATCGAGGCCAATCTCGCTGCCGTCCACCGCCGGATCGACGACGCTGCCCGCCGGGTCGGGCGCGATCCCGGTGGGATCCGGCTCCTACCCGTTTCGAAAACGGTGCCGGAGGAGCGAATCCGCTCCGCCGTCGCTGCCGGTTGCCTCGACCTGGGGGAGAACAAAGTCCAAGAAGCGAAACGGAAGGCGGAGAACCTCGCCGATCTGGGTGTTCGGTGGTCGCTCATCGGGCACCTGCAGACGAACAAGGCAAAAGACGTCGCTGCCTTCGCCCACGAATTTCAAGCACTCGACCGTCACCGTGCCGCTGCCGCCCTGGACCGCCGCTTGCAGTCAGCGAATAAAGAGCTGCGGGTGTACGTGCAAGTGAACACCTCGGGGGAGGAATCTAAGTACGGTCTGCCGCCCGAGGAAGCCCTGCCGTTCCTGAAAGAACTCCCGGCGTACTCCTCACTCAAGGTGCAGGGGCTGATGACCCTCGCGGTGTTCTCCGCTGATACCGAGCGAGTGCGCAGGTGCTTCGCGGTGCTGCGACACCTACGTGATGAGGCCCGTGAGGAGGGGCTCGTGGGGCCCGGCGAGCTGTCGATGGGGATGAGCGGCGACTTCGAAACTGCGATTGAGGAAGGCGCTACGTGCGTGCGGGTGGGGCAGGCGATTTTCGGGCCGCGGCCGTTACCGGATAGCCACTATTGGCCCGGGAGTGCCTGACTGCCCACTCATCGCCGCGGCGGCCCGTCACCGCACATGGGAAAGGAGCAGCCCCACCGGAACGCTGATGAGTAGCACCGTGACGAGCGTGAGGAACAACCGCCGAGCAGCGACCGGGCCGGCGCCACGGCGGACCCCGGCAACGACGGAGGCGAGCGAGGCGACGAGCAGCCCGCCGCCGACATCCACCAGCCACCGCGGGTGGAGCAAGGTGCCGGCGAGTACGAGGGCATTGCCCGCGAACCAGAGAACGAACTCCACCCAGACCCGGACCGGGCGCGGAAACGGGGAGGACAGCAAGGCCCGGCCGGCCGCGAGCCCGCCGGTTCCTACACCCGCGACGAGCACGAGGTAGGCTGCCGCCCAACTGGCCGATCGGGTGGCGGCATGCGCGGTGATCGCTGAGAGTAAACCACCTGCGATGATGCTCACGAGCGCGACCAACAGGGCGGGCCAGACGCGCCGCAGGTATTCCTCACTCACGTTCTTGAGTGTAACGCGGAAGGCGCGCCCCGCACCGGCGGGCGAATGGGGCGGGCGTGCGGGCGCGGGACCCTATCCAAGGTGGGGAAGTTACGGGATGCTTACCTCATGAACGTGCGGGCGAACCTCGGCCTCGGGGCGGTGACCGCCGCCGTGGTGGGCGCAGCTGTGGGCGCGGCTATCGTCACGAGCAACCAGCCCGATCCGCACTTCGACCCAGGCACGCCACAAGGGGTCGTGGAACGGTACGTCGCCGCGCTCGTCGATGGCGAGCCCAGCACCGCCGTCGACCTCCTCGACCCGCGGCTGGGATGCGACGTCGAGGACGTTCGCGCCGCGTATTACCCGGGCCGCACGGCGGTGGTCTACCGGCACTCGAGTCTCGAGGGCGGGACCACTCGGGTCACGGTGCGGATCACCCGGGTCGGTGAGGGCGTGCTCGATGACGTCAGTCACGAGGAGACGTTCGAGTTGAGCCGTCTCGACGGGGAGTGGCATATCACCGGAGAACCCTGGCCGGTGTACGTCTGTGGGGAGGGCGCGCAATGATCGTCGCCCTGCTGCTCATCGTGCTCCTCATCGGTGGGGTCGGGCTCATCGTCGCGGGGGCACGCCGGACTCGCGACGTGCCTGGTAGCGGCGTGCGCCGCGCCTTCCAATACCCGGTGCTCTACGCGCTCTTCGTTACGGCGGCAACCGGCGTGGAGAGCCTCCTGAGCATGGCCTTCGGCGCCGACATCCCCTCCCACTGGCAGGAGCACTCCTACGCCCTCGCTCAAGCGCTCACCTACACCTTCCTCGCCCTGCCCCTCGCGGCCGGACTCGCGTGGTGGACCCGCCGCTCCCATGCGCGTGAACCCCGCGAAGCCGACTCCCTGCTCTATGCGGGATACCTCGGCGCCGCCGCCCTCACGGGCTTGGCCCTCGGCGCGGACCGCATGCACGCACTGGTCACGGCGCTCCTCATCGGCGAGGGGATCGACCCCGTCGCCGCGGCGGGAGTCATCGCCTGGGGCGGGCTGTGGGCCGGGCACTGGCTGGTGCTTTTTCCCTCCCACGCGAAAGCGGTGCACGAGTTGCTCGGCTCCGTGATCGGATTGGCGCTCGGCGCGGCCGGGCTGTTCATGCTCCTTGCCGAGGCCCTCGAACTGTTCCGCGGCGCGCCGCTGCTTGCCGGAGGCCCGTACCAACTCGTCTCCGCCGCGGGGCTCCTCGTCGCCGGGGGCGGCGCGTGGCTGCTGTATTGGCCGCGGCGGGCCGCGCGCCTGCCTCGGAGCTCCGCCTGGCACACCTACGTTGTGCTGCTCGGCGTCGCAGGTGGGCTCGTGCTCGCCCTCGTGGGCGCCGGGGCACTTGTGTGGCGCGGACTCATCCACCTCATCGGTGACCCCGCCGCCGCCGGCACGTGGACGGATTGGCCCGCCCACATCGCCGCCGTCGTCACCGGCCTCACCCTCTGGGGATACCACCGCAGCTTCTTGGCACCCGACCCGGCAGGCGACCACGTCGTGCGAGACGTGTACGGCCACGTCGTGGCGGGGATAGGCCTGGGCGCGGCCGCCGCGGGCGCGGGGATCCTCGTGGTTGCCGCGCTCGAGGCACTGACCCCGGTGCCGGGAAGCGAAGGAACCTCCCGCAACACGCTCCTCGCCGCGCTCACCCTCCTGCTCATCGGCGCTCCGCTGTGGTGGCTGCATCGGCGCCGGGCGAGGCGCCCGGGCGGAGACTCACGCGCCCGGCGAGTGTATCTCATCGTGATTCTTGGGATCTGCGGCGTAACGGCACTCATCTCCCTCATCGTCGCCGCCTTCGACCTGCTCCACGATGCGGTGGGCACCGGACTCACCCTCGGATCGGTGCGCACGGCCAAGAATCCCCTCGGAGCGCTCCTCGCCGCACTCGCCGCGGCAGGCCTCCATACCCCGGCGCTGCGAAGCGACCTGCGCAGATCCGCGGCCAAACCTCCCGTCCGGCGGCGCTCCATCACGCTGGTCGGCGCGGACGACGCAGGCCTCGCCCGGCAGGTGCGGGAGGCGACCGGAGCTCACGTCCTTTTCCTCGTCACACACACGGACGCGCCTTGGGATCGGGATGTCGTGCTCGCCGCCGTGGAGGGTGAGAAGGACTACGTCGTGGTGAATGAAGCCGGGGGATTGCGCACGTACGCCGTCACGTCGGTGCGACCCGACCCGCAAACCCGCGACAACCCCGGCCCGGGCCAGTAAACTCAGGAGCACCACGACCTTCAGGGAGAACAACGATGTTCACGAGCCCATACCCCGACGTCGAAATCCCCAACATTTCGATCTATGAATCCCTCTTCGGCACCCTCACGCCCGAGGACCTGGACCGGGTTGCCCTCGTCGATCCCGGTGACGGGGCAGAAACCACCTTCGGGCAGTTGCGGGCCCAGGTGGATGCGTTCGGCGGGGCCCTCGCCGCCCGCGGGGTCGAGGTCGGAACGGTCCTTGGGGTCCTGTGCCCGAACGTGCCCGCCTTCGCCACCGTGTTCCACGGCGCCCTGCGGATCGGCGCGACACTCACGACGATCAACTCCCTCTACACCGCGGCGGAGATTGCCACGCAGCTGCGCGACGCCCAGGCGACCTGGCTCATCACCGTCTCCCCATTGCTGCCGCAGGCCGCCCAAGCGGCGGCAACTGTAGGGATCCCCGATGAGCGTTTGATCGTCCTCGACGGCGCAGCAGGCCACCCCGATTTGGGGGAACTGCTCCGCGCCGGTGAACCGGCCCCCGAGGTCGAATTCGATCCGGCCACCCACATCGCGGTGCTGCCCTATTCCTCGGGAACCGCCGGGGAACCCAAAGGCGTGATGCTCTCCCACCGCAACCTCGTCGCGAACGTGGAACAATCCCGGGCGATCATCGACGTCACCCCCGAGGACCGGGTGCTCGCCGTGTTGCCCTTCTTTCACATCTACGGGATGACCGTGCTCCTCAACCTTGCCCTACGCCAACGCGCACGGCTCGTGACGATGCCCCGGTTCGACCTCGTGGATTTCCTCGAGACCATTCAACGGTTCGAGTGCACGTACATCTTCATCGCCCCACCCATCGCCGTCGCCCTCGCGAAACATCCGATCGTCGACGACTACGACATCTCCTCCGTGCGCACGATGCTCTCTGGCGCGGCGCCGTTAGACGGCGAGACGGGTGAGGCCGCCGCCCAGCGGCTGCACGCCCGAATGCTGCAGGGGTATGGAATGACCGAAATGAGCCCGGTCTCCCACGTCATCCCGCCCGAGTCAACGGACATTCCCGTGAGCTCGATCGGGGTGCTCATCCCCAACCAGGAAGCCAAACTCATCGACGTTGCTAGCGGAACCGAAATCACCGAAGCCGGACCCGAGGGAGTCTCCGCGCCGGGGGAGTTGTGGGTACGCGGCCCGAACATCATGCTCGGCTACCTCGGCCGTGCCCAGGAGACCGGCGAAACGATCGACGCCGACGGGTTCCTGCACACCGGGGACGTCGCCGTCTACCACGCCGGCGGGTACTTCTCGATCGTCGACCGGGTGAAGGAACTTATCAAATACAAGGGCTACCAAGTCGCCCCGGCGGAACTCGAAGCCATCCTTCTCCTCCATCCCGACATCGCCGACGCCGCAGTCATCGGCGTACACGACGAGGATGGGCAGGAGATTCCGAAGGCGTATGTCGTGCGAGCCCCACAAGTGTCCCTTTCCGAAGCCGAGGTGATCGCCCACGTCGGTGCGCACGTCGCCCCGTACAAGAAGGTCCGAGCGGTGCAGTTCTTGGAACAGATCCCCAAGTCGAGTTCCGGGAAAATCATGCGTCGGGAGTTGCGGGCGCTCCCCACCGTGCAGGCGAGCGCTACCAGCGTGGACAACTAACGCGAAATGTGAGAAAATCCTCACTGGTGTAGGTGAGCTTGCGGCTCGGGAATAAAACCCGCGGCGCAGGTGTTGAACCGCGTAGCACCGCATGAAAACTGAAGGGATCCTCGTTGAATTTCATCAAAGGCCAGATTGTTGTCCACCCTCACCACGGTCCCGCTACGGTAAAGAAAATTTCCTCCCGCACCCTGCGCGGAGAGAAGAAGCAGTACCTCACGCTCCTGACACACCAGGACGAGATGTCGGTTGCCGTGCCCGTAGATCTCGCCGACGAAATGGGTGTGCGTCCCTTGATGGATTCCAAGGGCGTCAAGGAAATCTTCGAGATCCTCACCGGCGAGTCCAGTCCCTTCGACAAGGTGTGGTCGCGCCGGTTCAAGGACTACACCGAACGACTCAACTCCGGTGACGTCATCACCACCGCGGGGCTCGTGCGCGACATCATGCGCCGCAACCACGAGAATCGAGTCTCCTACGGGGAGATGGGCGTGCTGCGTGACGCCGTCGGCCCACTGATCGCCGAGCTCGCCCTCGCGCTCGACATCGACGAGGAAAAAGCATCCCAGCTCATCGACGAAGCGATCCTGGAAGGAACGATGCCCAAGCTCGGCAAGGGCGGCCTCGTGCTCGCGAGTTAAACTCGAGCTCCTTATCAATGGCGGGCCCCGGGCCCGCCATTTTTGTTCCCGAATACTTCCCCGGACCGCGTCTGCCCTGTTCGTTGTATCACTAAACGCCGTTTTTGCAGGCGCACGCCAGCTACGAGCGCTTACCGTAGTAGCACGGGCGAAGGGAATGAGCGTGGCGGATTACGGGCACGAGCTGGAGTTCGGCTCTTTCATCACACCGGCAAATCACGATCCTGCAGGCGTGGTGGCTCTCGCCGAGCACTCCGAGGTCGTCGGCCTTGATCTCGTCACCTTCCAAGACCATCCCTATCAGCCCTCCTTCCTCGATTCCTGGACCCTGCTGAGCTTCGTCGCGGGACGTACTGAACGGGTGAAGCTCGCCCCGAACGTCCTCAACCTTCCCCTGCGCAAACCCGGGGTGATCGCCCGCGCCGTCGCGAGCCTCGACCGCCTCTCGCGCGGCCGGGTGGAACTCGGACTCGGCGCGGGCGCGTTCTGGGACGCGATGGTCGCCATGGGTGCCGAGCGGCTCACGCCGGGGGAATCGGTCACCGCACTGGGAGAAGCGATAGAGATCATCCGCGGGCTGTGGGACACCGGTAATCCGGCGCGCCTGGATATCCAGGGCGATCACCACGAGGTGGCCGGAGCGAAACGCGGCCCCGCGCCCGCTCATGACGTGGAGATCTGGTTGGGCGCGTACAAGCCGCGGATGCTGCGGATGGTCGGGCAGAAGGCGGACGGGTGGTTACCTTCGCTCGGGTATCTGAAGAATATCGAGGAGCTCGCCGCGAGCAACGCCCGGATCGACGACGCGGCCTCGGGCGCCGGACGGCAGCCGGGGGACATCCGTCGGCTCCTGAACATCAATGGGCGCTTCACCGAGGCGGAGACCGACGGCCTTCTCACCGGACCCCCGACGCAGTGGGCCGAACAGATCGCCGACCTCGCGTTGGGCTTCGGCATGAGCACCTTCATCCTAGGGTCCGATGACGCGACGGAACTCGCCACGTTTGGTCAGGAAGTCGCGCCGGCAGCACGTGAGCTCGTCGCGTCGGAACGAGGGTGAGCCTCGACCACGGCCTTCCCCTCACGCTAGGGGCGAGGCTCGCCCCTTCCGACTCCGCGGAGCTCGCTACCCTTGCCCGGGCGGCGGAGGAGGCGGGCGCCGATATCCTCACCGTCGATCTCCCTGAATCCGATCCGTGGACGGCGATGAGTTGGCTCGCCGGAGCGACGAAGGCGGCGCGGCTCCTCGCGCGGATCGACGTCGGCGAAGGTAACCCGGCGGTGCTCGCCCGGGCAGCCGCGAGCCTCGACCTGCTCACCGCTGGCCGGCTCGAACTGCTCCTCACCGGCAGTGATCCTGCCGCGCTCAGGGACGTGGTCCGCCTCCTGCCGCGAATGTGGGACCCGTCCGCGCCCGTGCACTTGTCTGGGGAACGCGTTCAGCTATCCGGCGCCCCGGGCGGCCCCGCGCCCGCCCACCGGATACCGGTCCACCTCCATTTCACCGGCACCAACGCCAAGGAGATCGCCGGCCACGGCGACGGCGCGGTCCTCAGCTCCGGCACGCAGCCGCTCCTGGCCGCGCAGCGGGAGATCGACGCGCAAACGGCGCGCGGGGGACGTGAACCCGGTGAAGTTCGCCGGATCCGGTTCCTCACCGGGGAGGACGCGCCCGCCGCCCTCGCCCTCGACGCCGGCGCGGACACCCTCATCTGGACCGTCGGTGACCACCGTGACCTCGTCGGTTTCGCCCGCGGGAGCCGCGAGTGTCGGGAAGCGGTCGCCGCCGAACGCCGGGCGCGGGGAACCCGGGTCCGGCCGGTCGTGCCCGCGAAAGTTCGACGGCTGCGCCGCGCAGGGATCGACTACGATTCCGTGCCTGCGGAGCTTGAGGCAACGGCGGTGGAACCGGGAGACCCGGGGTTCAGCGCCGTGCGGTCCACCTACATCCGCAGCGGTAATCCCGGGCTCGTGCTGCGCCCGGCCACCACCGCCGAGGTCCAACGCGCGATCGGGTGGGCCTCCCGGCAAGACGTGCCGCTCTCGGTGCGATCGGGCGGGCACGGGTTCTCCGGCCGCTCGACGAACAACGGCGGCATCGTGGTCGACCTCGCCCACCTGAGCGGGGTCGAGGTGGGCGAGAACACCCGCGTACGGATCGGTCCCGGCGCGCGTTGGGGTGACGTCGCGGCAGCCCTCGCCCCCCATGGGCTCACCCTGAGTTCGGGCGATTCCGGCGGAGTAGGGGTGGGCGGACTCGCCACCGCGGGCGGGATCGGGTTCCTCTCCCGCTCCCACGGCCTGACGATCGACCGGATCACCTCCCTCACGCTGGTCCTCGCGAACGGCGAAGTCACCATGGCAAGCGAAACGGAGAATCCCGAGCTGTTCTTCGGAATGCGCGGGGCGGGGTTCAACTTCGGGGTGGTCGCGGAATTCGAATTCGACGCCGCGCAGGTGACGAACGTCGGCGCGGGCCAGTTCACCTTCGATATCAGCGCCGACCCGGCTCGGTTCCTCCACCGGTGGGGCGCGGCCGTCGACGCCTCGCCGCGTGACACGACGAGTTTCTTGACCATCGGCGCGGCCCGGGGAGGACAGCTCATCGCCCACACGATGAACGTCGTCGATTCCGAAGACCCGGAAACAATTCTGGACCGGCTCCGGCCGCTGGCCGATTCTGGGCGGCTGCTGCAGCACAACGCGATGGTCGTTCCCTATCACGCGCTCGTCGCGGCCGGCCCCCGCGTGGGGCACCAAGGTGCGGGCGAACCTACCGCTCGATCCGGGTTGCTCGAGACTCTCACCGAAGGATTCGCCGCAGCGGCAGCCGCGCTGCTGCGAAGCGGCCGGACCGGCTTCTTCCAGATCCGCGCACTTGGTGGCGCTACCGGGGACGTCGCCCCGGACGCGACCGCGTTCGCCCACCGCAACGCCCGATTCTCGGTCCTCGCGATGGGAGCGCCTCGCAGCCTCGACCCCTATTGGGACGTGCTTCGCCCGCATTTCACCGGGCTGTACGTGAGCTTCGAAACCGGGCGCGGAGAGCGGGAACTGCGCGATGCGTTCCCGCCGGCGACCCTCAACCGGTTACGAGCGCTGAAGCGGCGTTACGACCCCACGAACGTGTTCCGGGACAACTTCAACATCGACCCGGCCGGAAGCGTCTACCCCTCGACGTGGTAGGGCGTGCCGGGCAGGGAGATCCCCAACCGGTCACCCACCCGATAAGTAGTCGCCCGAGCGGAATTCGATTCATCCACGGTGAGCGTGCGGTCCTCACCGTCGACCCGCCACTAGTTACGAACGGGGCCTACAACGATTGACCTAGCGAACTAGACCAGGGCGCTTTGCCAGCCCGAGAATCCCAGGTGGGGAGTTTCGTTCGCAGACAGCACGTGGCGCCGTCCCCCCGGATACACGTGTACGCGCGAGATAGAGGTGTACTCCGGCTCGAAGAACAACGGCTGGGAGTTGCCCAGTACTGAGGCGAGGTAGGCGCTGATCACTCCACCGTGGCAAACGATCGCCACCCGGTCGTCCTCACCATGAGCATCGATGACCCGGTCGACGGCGTTGACGACCCGGTGCTGAAACGCCTTGAGATCGATGTGGTGCCCCGCGTACCGGCCCTGTTGCAGGTTGGCCCAGTACGCCTCGAACTCCTCCTGGATGTCCTCGGTGGGGATGTAGAAGGGCAGCCCGTGATCGTACTCGACGAGGTCGGCATCGGTGTGAAGCGGCAACCCGAGTTTGCGGGCAAGGGGGCTCGCGGTCTCGACGGCGCGGGTCATCGTCGAGCTGTACAAGCTCTTAAATGTCGGGGCGCTCGGCCCGGTCAGATGATCGACGAGGTTCTGCGCTTGAGAGATGCCCTGCATCGTCAGTTGTGGATCTGCGGGACCTTCTCCCTCCCATCGCTCAGGCTGTGCATGGCGAATTAGGGCGATCTCCACGGTCTATACAACTCCAGAG
>DATGUB010000143.1:0-5926 GCA_035301585.1 Beutenbergiaceae bacterium
AAGCAGAACGCAAGTTGGACGGAGAATTTCAGCTACATCATCGGTAACGTCGGCGCGAGATCCGTCACCAACGTCATGTGCAGCAATGATGGTGAAGGCTGGCAGATCGCATCGAAAACATTCACGATGGTGGAGTAAACCACTCCTCGTCGTGAAGGAAGCCCCGATGCGCCACCACCTGCCTGCGGTTCTCGCGGTGGCCGCAGGACTCTTTTGCGCCGCGTGCACCCCGGGCACTCCAGGAGGCCCGGACGAGCCGCAAGAGCCGGAACCCGACACCACCACGCCCGCCCCGACCGCCGACCCCGAACCTCCCCCACTCGCATGGGGTCCGACCCGCACGGACCTCGAGGAGGCGACCCAGGACGCGGCCGCGCTCAACGACGGCGAACTCGCCGGTCTGGTGATCGTCGCGCGCTACGAGGGGGTGAGCGCGGATGTCCCCGCGAGCCTCATCGCCGATGAGAACCTCGGCGGGGTGCTCCTCTTCGGCCCGAACGTCGAGGGACTCGCCCAGGTGCAGCAGGTCGGCGCGGCTGCCCAGGAGGCGGCGGAGACGGCGGGCCGAGACTGGCCGGCGATGATCGCCGTCGACAACGAGGGCGGTAACGTGCAGCGGCTTTCGGCTCGCACGGGCCCGTGGACGACGTTCCCCCCGTTCGCGGCTGCGGGCGGCGCGGAAGAGTCGGTGGTGCGAGAGGCGATGGCGGCGATGGGCCGGGAACTGCGGGCCTCGGGAATCACCACGAACTTCGCGCCGGTGGCGGACGTGACTGGCCCGGAGGATGCCGCGATAGGGGACCGTTCGCCGTCCTCGGATCCCGACGAGGCGGCTGTCGCGGTGCGGGCAGCGGTGGAAGGGTTCGCCGAGGCCGGGGTGCTCGCGAGCATCAAACACTTTCCCGGGCACGGGGCTCTGAGCGTCGACTCCCATGAGGCGTTGCCCACCCAGAGCGCGAGTACCGAGGAGCTCGAGGGCCGCGACCTCATCCCCTTCCACGCCGGCGTCGAGGCCGGGGCGCCGATGGTCATGCTCGGCCACATCAACGTCACCGCCTGGGACGAGGGGGCACCGGCCTCGCTCTCACCGGCGGCCTACGACTACCTGCGCGACGAGTTGGGATTCACCGGCGTCGCGATCACCGACGGGCTGGACATGGGGGCGCTCGGCGGTAGTTCCGCAGAGATCGCAGTGCGGGCGGTGAAAGCGGGCGCGGACCTGCTCCTCACCCCCGCCGATGCGCCAGCGGCGCGAGACGGGCTGGTCGAGGCGCTGGGTTCCGGCGAATTGAAGCGGGAACGGTTGGAAGAGGCAGGCGGCCGGGTGATCGCGATGCTGCGGCATCAACAGCAGCAGGCGAAGGACTCCGGTCCGGTGAGCGACGGGGACGTCGGCGAGGCGAAGGAGGCAGCAGACACGCTTGCGAACTCGTAACCGCCGGCCGCCCTCCACGCTCCGCCTTCCGCCTTCCGCCCTCAGACTGCGCCGAGAACGAGGTTAGGGTTGCTTTCCTGCGCGATCCCAACCTCAAGGTCGTTCTCGAGCAACCACAATGAAGTTCTCGGCACAGGCGGGCGGGTGCTACGAGACGGGCAGCGGGCGGCCCTCGGCGAACTCGGCCACGAGGTGGGCGACGACCGCCTCGAACCCGCCGCGCTCAAACACCTGCCGCTGGCGCTGGTATGAGGCGCCGAGGCGGATGATCTCGCGCACCCCGGCGAGTTCGCGCTCGCAGCCGAGATCAGCGGCGACCGGCCCAAGGTCAGCAACGAGCCGGTCGAGGGCACCGGTGACGAGTTCCTCGGTGCCCGATTCGTCGAGGATGATGATCGCCTCCATCCCGTAGCGCGCCGCGCGCCACTTGTTCTCCGAGAGGAACCACGGGGAGATCGCGGGCAGGGGCTCGCCCGCGTCGATCTTCCGGGAGAGGTACTCGACGAGGCAGTGGGCGAGCGCAACGAGGGAAGCGAGTTCGCCCGCGTTCGTGACGCCGTCGAAGATCCTCATCTCGATCGTGCCGAAGCGCGGTGCAGGGCGGATGTCCCACCGCACCTCGTCCACCTCGTCGATGACCCCGGTGTGGAGCATATCGGCGACGTAGCGTTCGAACGCGCCCCAGGAGTCGACGGTGGTGTAGGGCAGGCCCGCGGTGGGCAGTTGCTGGAACAACAGCGCCCGGTTGGAGGCGTAACCGGTGTCGCGCCCGTCCCAGAACGGGGAGGAGGCGCTCAGGGCGAGCAGGTGCGGATAGTAGGCGAGCAGGCCGCCGAGGATGGGGAAGACCTTCTCGCGATCCTCGATCCCCACGTGCACGTGGACGCCATAGATGAGCATCTGCCGGCCCCAGAACTGGGTCCGATCGATGAGGGTGGCATACCGCGACTTATTCGACACCTTCTGCGAACCCCAGTGGGCGAAGGGGTGGGTGCCCGCCGACATGAGGTCGACCCGCAGCGGGTCGGTGAGCGTGCGCAGCAGTTCGACCGACTCAGACAGGTCGTCGATCGCCTCAGCCGTGGTCGCGCACACCTTCGAGACCACTTCGACCGTGTTGAGGAGCAGCTCCTGGCGGATCGCTGGGTGCGGGCTGCCATCGGGGGAGAGGGCGTCGAGGATCGTCTGCGCCACTTGGCGCAGATCCCCGGAATCAGAATCGACGAGCGCGAGCTCCCACTCCACGCCGAGAGTGGACCTGCTCGAGGCCGCAAACGGTATTGCCACAGGAATATCGTGGCATCGAATCGCCCGCGCGTGGGCCGCCCCCACGAATTCTGCTCAGGGGGTGGATAATTCCGGCGCGGTATGCGCTCTACGATGGAAGCCATGACCGTAGCTCGAATCCGCCCAGCGCACGGCGGCGACGCCGAGACCATCCACCACCTGCTCCTCGCCTGTTGGCAGGAGGCGTACGCCGAGCACGTGCCCGCCGAGGCCTTCGAATCGCTCCGCCGCAACGGCCTCGCCGAGTGGGAGGCGATCCTCCGCGAGCCCGAGGGCGTGTGGATCGCCCACCGGGAGGGCACCACTGTGGGCCTCGCCCGCGCGATCGCGACCGGGGCGGGGCAGGTGCGGGCACTGGAACTGGAAAAACTCTACGTGCGCGAATCCGAGTACGGCAGCGGCACCGCGACGAACCTCCTGGAGATCTCCATCGGCGACGCCCCCTGCCAGACCTGGGTCGCGAACTACAACGCCCGCGCCCGCCGTTTCTACACGAAAGCCGGCTTCACCCTCGACGAGGGCCCCGGGTCGATACGCGAGGCACGCACCGCGAGCGGCATCTACCTGCAGCGGATGGTGCGTTAGAGCGGGTCGACGACGATCACCTGCTGCCGCCCGCCGACCCGGGTGAGGATGATCGTCGCCTCCTCCTCCCCGGCGAGGTTGAGTTGCGGGCGCAGCTGCTCAGGGGTGACGGCGGTGCCCCGCTTCTTGATCGTCACCCGCCCGACCTTCCGCCCCCGCAGGTACGCCCGCAGCCGCTTCACTCCGAAATCAAAGGCATCGAGCACGCGATACCCGGTGACGAACGGGGAGTCGGTGGCGGTGTCTGAGGTGAAATACGCGATCCCGTCGTCCACGAGCCTGCCATCGAGGTCGCGCGCGACCTGGGCAACGAGCCCGGCGCGGATCACCGCGGCCTCGGGTTCGTACAGGTAGGCACTCAGGGGTCCCGACGGCGCCGCGGGGGCGGGTGCATCGGCGTCCCCCGTCCATTCCAGCCGGTGCGTGGTTCGCCGGCCCTCCTCGTCGCGCCCGAGCAGGAGCGCGCTGCGGCCGGCGCCGGGGCTCAGCGGTCCGAACCACAGCCCCGCCTCGACGACGGCGCCGTCAACGGAGACCCACTGAGCGTGGGCCTCGCTGGGGAGCGCAGTGTAGGGGATGCCGGGTCCGACCTTCACCCCGAGCGGGAAGCGGTGGCGAAGGGCGAGCACGTCGTCGAGGTTCGGGGAGTAGGCCGCGGGGTCGAACACGCGGGTGCCGCGCCGGGTCCGCCGGGCGGGGTCCATGAACACCGCATCAACCCCGCTCGCGGTGAGATCGATGCTCATCGCGTCGCCGCCGCGCACCTGCGCCTCGGGGAAGGGGCGGAGGTTCTCCTCGGCGATCTTCGCCGTCAATTCGTCCTGCTCGGCGGCGAGCACGGCGAGACCGAGCGCGGCGAAGGCGAGGGAATCGCCCCCGATCCCGCACCCGAGGTCGGCCACGTGGCGTGCTCCGGCCTGGGCATACCGCCGTGCGTGCAGCGCGGCGACCTCGAGCCGGGTCGCCTGCTCCAGTCCGTCGACGGTGAAGAGCATGTTCGCGGCGAACTCGCCGAACTTCCCGCCGGGCCCGCCCGCCTTCGCCCGCAGCCGGGACTGGGTGAGGGCAGCGGCCACGAGGTCGGCGTCCATCCCCTGTTTGCGAAGGGCCGAGCCGAGCGCGAGCGCCTGCTGTTCCTCGTACGGCGGCAAGGAATCGAGGAATCTTCGCCCGTCGGGGGAAAGGAGGAGATCAAGGCCTCGTACGTTCACGCCCTCTAGTGTGCCACCCCTCGCGGAGGCGCCGAACGCTCCGGCTCGTGCGAGGGCACCGCATCGGCGGCTGCTGCCGCCCCGGGCGGGCCCGCGGGAACGGAACAGACGCCGTCAACGCAGGCCTCGCCGTCGTCGCCCATCATCACCAGGCGGGGTGAGTCGGGGCCGGGCGCCTCAGGCATCGGGCGGGGTTTCTGCCGCGGCCGGGGCATCGCGGTCCGTGGCCGCCTGCGTGAGCGCGGAGACGAAGACGTGCGGTTCCTGCGCCCCGGACAGCCCGTACTTGCCGTCGATGACGTAGAAGGGCACGCCGTTCACCCCGAACCCGTGGGATTGGGCGATATCGGCCTGCACGTCCGCGGAGTGGCGCCGGGTGGTGAGCGCGGCGAGGGCCTCGGTGCGGTCGAGGCCGACGTCAGCGGCGAGTTCCGCGAGGGTGTTGAGATCCCCCACGTGGCGGCCCTCGGTGAAGTAGGCCCGCAGCAGCCGTTCCTTGAGCTCCGCCTGCTTGCCGTGCGCCTTGGCGAAGTGCAGCAGTTCGTGGGCGCGCATCGTGTTCGTGTGCTGGAGCGAATCGAAGTTGTACTCCAGCCCCTCGGCCGCCGCGACCTGCGTGACCTGCTCGAGCATCTGCGCCACCTGCTCCTTCGGCATGCCCTTGTGCGCGACGAGGAAATCGACCTCCGTGCCGTCGAAATCCACCGGGGTGTCGGGGGAGAGCTCGTAGGAGTGGTAGGTGATCTTCACCTTCGGGGCGCCGGCGGAGTGGGTGAACTCCTCCAGCGCCTTCTCCATCCGGCGTTTGCCGATGTAGCACCACGGGCAGGCGATGTCGGACCACACATCGACGCTGATGTACGTGGCAAGGGAGCTATCAGTCATGGCTATTCACATGGTCGGAACGAAACGGCCCTCTAGGCCGGTGTGCGGATACACCTAAGAACCATAACAGGGCACATCGCGCGCCCACGGTGAAGGAAAGCGATCTCACATCCTGAGCCGGCGACTCGGCGGGCCCGGGACGGCCGTGTCGCCCGGCGGAACGCCGCAGCGCGCCGGCTTAGCACTCGCCTTGACCGAGTGCTAAAGAGTGTCTACATTTAGACGTGTACTTCGATTGAAGTCTTGATTGTAGGCGCAGATCGGCACCCGCGACGACGATCGGCGAACTCCCTACAGTCGTTTCTGTCCGTTAAGTATTGGAAAATACGAAGGTGAGGTCCGCAGTGTCGGTCTCCATTAAGCCGCTCGAAGACCGGGTCGTCATCAAGACGCTCGAAGCCGAGCAGACCACCGCGTCCGGCCTGGTTATCCCAGACACGGCGAAGGAAAAACCGCAGGAAGGCGAAGTCGTCGCAGTTGGCCCCGGCCGCGTTGACGACAACGGCAACCGCGTGCCGGTCGA
>DATGUB010000144.1:0-5121 GCA_035301585.1 Beutenbergiaceae bacterium
CGCTGCGCGAGCGGCCCCTTCGCGCCGAGGATGAGTGAGGGGTCCTCGCGCAGCAGGAGCGGGTCCAACCCGAGCGCCCGGGCGAGGCGATCGTTGACGATCACCGCGCGCGGTTCCGGGAACGCAGACGCCGGCCAGGGCACCACGAGCTCGGAGAGCTCCTGGGCGTACGTATGGCGCAGTCTCGGCATTACCTTCATCTTTCGATGATACGCCCCGGGGCCGCGAAGGTTCAGGGCCTACAGGTGCGCGAGCACCTCATCGAGGCGCGGACCGGCGAGCGCGAGATCCGCCTCGGAGGCGACGATCGGCTTGGCTTGGAACGCGACCCCGAGCCCCGCCGCGGCGAGCATGTCCAGGTCGTTGGCGCCGTCCCCGATCGCGATCGTTTCCGCGAGTTCGACCCCTTCGCCGGACGCGAATTCGTGCAGGTAGGCCGCCTTGGCGGCGCGGTCGACCACTTCCCCGCGGACCTCCCCGGTGAGCTGCCCGCCGTCGACCTCGAGCCGGTTCGCCCGCACGTAGGTGATCGGCAGGTCCGCGATGAGGGGATCGATGATCTCGTGGAACCCGCCGGAGACGAGCGCCACGGGCCACCCGCGCTCGGCGCAATGCTCGAGGAGTTCCAACGCGCCGGGAGTGAACGAGACCTGCCCCCGCACCTCCTCGAAGGCGGTGTCGGCGAGGCCGGCGAGCGTGGCCACCCGGGCGCGCAGGGAGGCCTCGAAATCGAGCTCCCCACGCATCGCCCGTTCGGTGATCTCGGCAACCTGCTCGCCCGTGCCGGCGAGCGCGGCGAGAAGGTCGATCTGTTCCTGAGCGATGAATGTGGAATCGACGTCCATGACGATGAGTCGGCGCATGACAACCCATCGTAGAGCCCAATCACCGCGGGCCCGAACCCGCCCGCGGCCGAACGCCCGCGCTGGGCGGCCCTCAGGCGGTGATGCGGGTGCCTTTGGGCACGATCGTGAGCCCGGAGTCGGTGACGACGAACCCGCGCTCGCGGTCGAGGTCACGGTCGAACCCCACCCGCGCGCCCTCCTCGATGACGACGTTCTTGTCGAGGATCGCCCGGTGCACCCGGCCGTGGCGGGCGACCTGGACGCCGTCGAGGAGGACAGATTCGCTCACCTCCGACCACGAATTCAACCGGACGTCGGGGGAGAGCACGGAGTTGCGGGCTTCCCCGCCGGAGACGACGACGCCGGGGGAGATGATGGAATCGGTCGCCCGGCCGATCCGGTCGCCCACGGAGTGCACGAACTTCGCCGGCGGCAGCCCGACGTACCCGGTGTGCAGCGGCCACTGGTCGTTGTAGAGGTTGAAGACGGGTTCGACGGCGATGAGGTCGAGATTCGCGTCGTAGTAGGCATCCAAGGTCCCCACGTCCCGCCAGTAGTCCCGGTCGCGGTCGGTCGCGCCGGGCACGTGGTTGTCGATGAAGTCGTACAGGCCCGCCTCGCCCTTGGTCACGAAGTGGGGGACGATGTCCCCGCCCATGTCGTGCTTGGAGTTCGGATCGGCCGAATCCTGGGTCACCGCCTCCCGCAACGCATCGGCGTTGAACACGTAGTTCCCCATCGAGGCGAGCACTTCCTTCGGGGAATCGGCGAGCCCGACGGGGTTCTTCGGCTTCTCCAGGAACGCCCGGATCTTGCCCGGGTCATCGGGGTCGGCATCGATCACCCCGAACTGGTCCGCGAGCGAGATGGGCTGGCGGATCCCCGCCACCGTCGCCTCCGCGCCGCTTTCGATGTGCGCATCGACCATCTGCGAGAAATCCATCCGGTACACGTGATCGGCGCCGATGACGACGACGATGTCCGGGCGTTCGTCGTCGAGCAGGTTGAGCGACTGATAGATCGCGTCCGCCGAACCGAGGAACCAGTTCTTACCCACCCGCTGCTGCGCGGGGACGGGGGCGACGTAGTTGCCCAGCAGGGAGGACATCCGCCACGTCTTCGCGATGTGGCGGTCCAGGGAGTGGGACTTGTACTGGGTGAGAACGACCACCCGCAGGTAGCCCGAGTTCACGACGTTCGATAACGCGAAATCGATGAGCCGGTAGATCCCGCCGAAGGGCACGGCAGGTTTGGCGCGCTCCACCGTTAAGGGCATGAGGCGTTTACCTTCGCCACCAGCAAGGACGATCGCGAGAACTCGAGGTGCAGCCATACAACAGACCTTATGGCCAGCGGTGAGACTTTGCCCAGCAAATCAGCTCGGAAGTTCGGAAATGACCGCGCGCATACTTCCGCCCGCCCCGCAGCAATCCGTGCGACGATATGGGGCATGCGCGTCGAACTCCTCACCCGAGAATACCCCCCGCACATCTACGGCGGGGCGGGGGTGCACGTGGACGAACTTGCGCGCGTGCTGCGCGGCCACATCGAGGTGGGTGTGCGCTGTTTCGACGGGCCGCGAACCGAACCCGGGGTGACCGGCTACGACACGCCCCCGGCGCTCGCCGGTGCCAACCCCGCGCTCGCCACCCTCGGGGTGGACCTCCTCATGGCCGGGGACGTGCGCGCCGACCTCGTGCATTCCCACACGTGGTACGCCAACCTCGCCGGGCACCTCGCCGGCCTGCTCGGCGACATCCCCCACATCCTCTCCGCCCACTCCCTGGAGCCGCTGCGGCCGTGGAAGGCAGAGCAACTCGGCGGCGGGTACGCCGTCTCCTCCTGGGCCGAACGCAGCGCCTACGAGGGAGCGGAACGAGTGATCGCCGTCAGCGAGGGGATGCGAGCCGATATCCTACGCGCCTACCCCCAGATCGATCCCGGGAAGGTGGAGGTGGTGCACAACGGGGTCGACGTCGAGGCCTGGCACCGACCCCCGGAGCCGGAGATCGAGGCCGCGGCGCGCACACACGGGGTGGACCGCTCGCGTCGCAGCGTCATCTTCGTCGGCCGCATCACCCGCCAGAAGGGCGTGCCCTATCTCCTGCGCGCCGCGGCGCAACTGCCCGAGGACGTGCAGCTCATCCTGTGCGCCGGCGCCCCGGACACCCCGGAACTGTACGCCGAGGTGGCCGCCCTGGTGGAGAAGCTGCGCGAAACCCGCACCGGGGTGCTGTGGATCCCCGACATGCTTCCCCGCGAGGAACTCATCGCCCTCCTCGCCGCCTCGACCGTGTTCGCCTGCCCCTCGATCTACGAGCCGCTGGGCATCGTCAACCTCGAGGCGATGGCCGTGGGCCTGCCCGTCGTCGCCTCCGCCACCGGCGGGATCCCGGAGGTCGTCGACGACGGCGTGACCGGCACGTTGGTGCCCCTCACCCAGGTGGGCGACGGCTCGGGCACCCCCACCGACCCCGAACAGTTCGTTGCCGATTTCGCCGCCGGCCTCACCGGCGTGCTCGCAGACCCGCAGGCGGCGGCCCGCATGGGCGCGGCCGGGCGCACGCGCGCCGAGGAGCGCTTCTCCTGGGAGGCGATCGCGCAGCGGACGATAGAGATTTATCGGAGTGTGCTCTGATGGCTTTCCGCGGCTTTGCGCGCACTCGCACCGCGCGCCGCGGTAATCGCCGCCGGCTGGCTCCGTTAGGGTGGAACCATGGGTGACATCCTCCACTTCGACGACGTCACGGTGCGCCGTGGCGATAAGAACATCCTCGATTCGGTGGTCTGGTCCGTGGCCGATGGCCAGCGTTGGGTCATTCTCGGCCCCAACGGCGCGGGCAAGACCACGATGATGCAACTCGCCTCCGCCTATCTGCACCCGACCACCGGAACGGTGCAGATCCTCGACGAACGCCTCGGCGCCGTCGACGTCTTCGAACTGCGCCCGAGGATCGGGATCTCCTCCTCCAGCCTCGCCGACCGGATCCCCCTGGGGGAGCGGGTGCTCGACGTCGTCCTCACCGCCGCGTACGGGATGACCGGGCGGTGGCGGGAGTCCTATGAGGACGTCGATGAATCCCGGGCCCGCGACCTCCTCGCCGCGTTCGGGGTGGAGCAGTTCGCCGACCGGCGCTTCGGCACCCTCTCGGAGGGGGAACGCAAACGCGTGCAGATCGCCCGATCGCTCATGACCGACCCGGAGATCCTCATCCTCGATGAACCCGGGGCGGGCCTCGACCTCGGTGGCCGTGAGGAACTCGTGGCCGCCCTCGACGAACTCGCCGGTGACCCGGCCTCCCCAGTGCTCATCCTCATCACCCACCACGTGGAAGAGATCCCACCCGGCTTCACCCACGCCCTCCTCCTTCGTGACGGGGGCATCGTGGCGGCGGGCCCGATCGCGGAGGTGATGACCCCGCAGAACCTCTCCACGACCTTCGGCGTGGACCTCATGGTCACCCGCTCCAAGGGGCGCTTCGCCGCCCGGGCGTTACGGTAAAATATCGGCACAGCAACTTCCGGGAGCGACATTATGGGTTGGTTATGGTGGGTGGGCCTCGCGCTCGCCCTGGGCGTCATCGAGATGCTCACGGTCGACCTGATGTTCCTCATGCTCGGCGGGGGAGCCCTCGCCGGGGCGATCGTCGGTGCCCTGGGCGCGCCGCTGTGGGCACAGGTGCTCGTCGCCGTCGCCGTGGCCGGCCTCCTGCTGTTCATCGTCCGCCCGCTGGCCAAACGCCGTCTGGAAGCACACACCCCGAAAGCGGCGACGGGCGCCGCCGCGCACGTGGGCCGCACCGCGACCGTCGTCGCCGACGTCACCCAGCGCGCCGGCCGGGTGAAGCTCCACGGAGAGGTGTGGACGGCGAGATCGGCTGACCCTGGCGTCGTCCTGCCCATTGGCGCTACCGTGGAGGTCATCCGGATCGATGGGGCCACCGCCGTCGTCGCCCCCACGGATCAACACCCCTCAACCGACCCGTACGGGACCGCGCTACCGTAGCCCGGCCCCTCCGCACGCGTAACCTTCATCTGGAGAAAATGTGGATAACCCCCTGGGAGTCTTCCTCACAGTAGTGCTCATCCTCGCAGTACTGTTCGTCATCGTTGCCCTGAAAAAATCGATCCGGGTCGTTCCGCAAGCGGTCGCGCTCATCATCGAGCGGCTCGGGCGGTACCAGACGACGTACTACGCCGGGCTGCACTTCCTCATCCCGTTCGTCGACAAGGTGCGCGCCGGGGTCGACCTTCGTGAGCAGGTCGTCTCCTTCGA
>DATGUB010000145.1:0-14761 GCA_035301585.1 Beutenbergiaceae bacterium
TGAAATCACGCGCCATGCTCGCGCCCTCCGCCGCCCCTCGACAGCGAAGGACCCCTCGGATCCGCGCCCGAACCCACCACTAAATTTCGCCCAAGTTGTTCACTCGTCACATCCGGACTCCGTTCCCTCTCGCCCAGCTACTGCTATGAGCCGAAAACTCCGGCAAAATCCCTATGTAAGGGAACCCCTGGCGCCGACCCGCCAGCCCTTCGAGGACGGAGACACCCATGGCTCAGTACGTATACGCCTTCAACGAGGGCAACAAAGACCTCAAAGAACTTCTCGGCGGCAAAGGTGCCAACCTCGCGGAGATGACAAATCTGGGACTGCCGGTCCCCCCGGGATTCACCATCACCACCAAGGCCTCGCGCGCGTATCTGCACGACGGGACGTTGCCGCCGCAGCTGCGGGTAGAGGTGACGACGGCGCTGCGGGCGATCGAGGATGAGATGCGCCGGCAGTTGGGGGATTTCCACGACCCACTGCTCGTCTCGGTACGCTCCGGTGCACAGCACTCGATGCCGGGGATGATGGACACGGTTCTCAACGTCGGACTCAACGACGCCGCCGTCAAGGGTCTCGCAGAATCCTCGGGCGATGAACGCTTCGCGTGGGACTCCTACCGCAGGCTCATCGCGATGTTCGCCGAGACCGTACTCGGCGCTTCACCGGAACCGTTCACCGAAGCTTTCGAAGCGATCAAACGGGATCGCGGTATCAGCGCCGATGTCGACCTCGACGTCACGGCGCTCAAGGAGCTCGTGGACACCTACAAGGGCATCGTGCAGCGCGAATGCGACCGGGAGTTTCCCCAGCACCCGCGCGAGCAGCTCGACCTCGCGATCGAAGCGGTGTTCGGATCCTGGAACAGCGAGCGCGCCCAGCTCTACCGTCGGCGCGAACGGATCCCACACGACCTGGGCACCGCCGTCAACATTCAAGCGATGGTGTTTGGGAACATGGGCGAGACGTCCGGCACCGGCGTCGCCTTCACCCGCGACCCTTCCTCGGGCCACTCCGGAATTTACGGTGACTACCTGCCCAACGCCCAGGGTGAAGACGTCGTCGCAGGAATCCGCACCCCGCTGCACCTGAACGATCTCAAAGAGCGCGACCCGAAGAGTTACGGTGAGCTCATCCACGCGATGCGCCGCCTGGAGACCCACTACCGGGATCTGTGCGATATCGAGTTCACGATCGAACGTGGGAAGCTCTGGCTGCTGCAGACCCGGGTGGGTAAACGCACGGCATCGGCGGCGTTCCGGATCGCCACCCAGCTCGTTGACGAGAGCCTCATCACGATGGATGAAGCGCTCGTGCGGGTGAACGGCGGCCAACTCTCGCAGCTGTTGTTCCCCCAATTCGCGAACGATCAGAACGCCATCCGCCTCACCACGGGGATGGGGGCCTCCCCCGGCGCGGCCGTTGGCGAGATTGCCTTCGATAATGCTCACGCGATCGCCCGGCAGGAAGAGGGCGCCGACGTCATCCTCGTACGCAGGGAGACGAACCCCGATGACTTGCCGGGGATGCTCGCCTCCAAGGGGATCCTCACCGCGCGCGGTGGGCGCACCTCGCACGCCGCGGTCGTCGCCCGCGGCATGGGCACCTGCGCCGTCGTCGGGGCCGAGGAACTCGACGTCGACTACCAGGCCCGCACCGTGCGCGTTGGGGAGCACACCCTGACCGAGGGGGAGATCATCGCGATCGACGGCACCACCGGTGAGGTGTTCGCCGGCGAGGTGGACGTCGTCGACTCCGCCACCTCGGTCTACATCGCCGAGGGGCTCGAGGCCGCGTTGGAGGTCGCGGCGAACGACGACATCGCCGAACTCGTCACCTCCGTAGACCGGCTCCTCACCCACGCGGATGCCACGCGGCGGATGGCGGTACGAGCAAACGCCGATACCGGTCAGGACGCCGCCCGCGCCCGCGAGCGCGGGGCCCAAGGGATCGGGCTGTGCCGAACCGAGCACCAGTTCCTGGGTGAGCGTCGCACGTACGTGGAGGCCCTCGTCCTCGCGAGCACGCCCGAGGAGGAGAACGCTGCGCTCGAGGCGCTCCTCCCGCTCCAGCGGGATGCGTTCGTGGAACTCCTCGACGCGATGGACGGCCTCCCCGTGACGATCCGGCTGCTCGACCCGCCGTTGCACGAATTCCTCCCCGACCTCGTAGAGACGTCCGTCGACGTGGCGCTCGCCAAGGAACGCGGGGAAGACACCACAGACTCAGAACGAGTGCTCGCCGCACTGCAGCAGATCCACGAGGCGAACCCAATGCTAGGACTTCGCGGAGTGCGCCTGGGGTTGAAGATGGAAGGGCTCTACCGGGCCCAGATCCGCGCCATCATCGAGGCGACCCAGGTCCTGCGCGAACAAGGCAAGCACCCGGAGCCGGAGATCATGGTCCCCCTGGTCGGCTCCATCCGCGAACTGCAGATTGTTCGGGACATGGCCGAGGAGATCATGGATGAGGTGCTCGGCGAGCGTTCGATCCCCGTGGGCTGCATGATCGAACTCCCCCGCGCCGCGCTCACCGCCCACCGGATCGCGGAGGAGGCCGATTTCTTCTCCTTCGGAACGAACGACCTCACCCAGACCACCTGGGGGTTCTCGCGGGACGACGTCGAGTCGTCCTTCTTCCCGATGTACCTGCAGAACGGCGTGCTCACGATCTCGCCGTTCGAAACGATCGACGGCGACGGCGTGGGCGAACTTGTCCGCGCGGGCGTCGCTGGTGGTCGCTCAACGAAACCCGCGCTCACGATGGGGGTATGTGGGGAGCACGGCGGGGATCCGGAGTCGATCCGGTTCTTCCACGACGCCGAACTCGATTACGTCTCCTGCTCCCCCTACCGGGTGCCGGTGGCGCGGTTGGAGGCCGGGCGCGCACGCGTGTTAGGCAAGTAGCCCGAGCCGCGGCGGCGCGGGGCGGTGTTTCACGCCGTCCCGCGCCTACTCCGCTCCCCCGCCCCGCACGTACTCCATATGCATGGAAACTTGCGACAACGCGGAGCCGAGTTTGTAGCCCTGCAGGTTTTCGAAACCGTCACTCCACCTGATCCGGGTGGCGATCTCCCAGACCGTGTCGCTCATCGGCATTGCCGCACCGACCTCCTGGGAACGGTGACGGTGGTGGGAGGCGAGCTTCTGCGCGCGCCGGGCGAGCCCTCGGAACCGTTGCCCGTGGCCCGGGGCGGCGAGGTAGGAATCGAATTCGGAGACCCGGTCGAGGCTGCGGAGGTAGTCCGCGATCGGGTTGGTGGGCGACTGCCCACCCAGACCGATCCCGCTGTTAATCCCGGGGAGGACGTGATCGCCCGTGAAGATCACGCCGGTCGCCTCTTCGACGAGGCAGAGATGCCCGCCGGTGTGACCCGGCGTCCAGTGAGCAATGATTGAACGTCCGGGGATGGGCAGCGCTTCGCCGTCGACAATTCTGATCTGCGGCTGAGGAAACGGCATCACGGGAGGGATGGCCCGGAGTTCTTCCTGCCGGTGCTCGGGCACGCCGAATTCCTCGAGGCGCTCCTGCGTCATCAGCGTGTAGCTTCGGGTGAGCTGGTTGACCTCGAATTCCCGCCCCTCGCGTTGCGCCTGGCCCGCGTCACCGGCGGCCCGCGCTTCGTGTTCGTGCATGACGAGCCTCGCGCCCGAGCGCCGTTGGAACTCACCGGCAAGCCCGAGGTGATCTCGGTGCAGGTGAGAGGCCGTCACGGTGGCGACCTCGCTCCAGGTCCTTCCCTGGCCGGTGAGGAACCCCTCCCACCGGGCGAGGTTTTCCGGAAGGTCCCAGCCGGGATCGAGCAGGTGCAACCCGCCGGAAAAGTCGTTGACCACGTACGACCAACTCAGGGACATCGATCCGCCGGGGAAGGTGCCCGGCAGTCCCATCGGAACCGCCCAGATGCCCTCCGCGACCTCCTCCACGGCCGGCTCGTTCACCATGCGTGCGCTCCCTATCCGGCTGACTCCTCCGGGCGCTCGAGCGCCTCCCGGTCCGCTTCGTCGGGCACGTACCCCTCGATGTGGCGCTCGTCCGGGCCGTTGTACTCCGAGAGCGGGCGGATGAGGGCGTTCGAGGCCTGTTGCTCGAGAACGTGCGCCGTCCACCCGGTGATCCGGGAGGCGACGAATAGTGGGGTGAAGGTCGGGGTGTCGAAGCCCATGAGGTTGTACGCGGGTCCCGCCGGGTAATCAAGGTTGGGGTAGATCCCTTTTCGAGAAATAAATTCCTCTTCTAAGGTGCGGTACATGTTTGCGACGTCGTCGCGGGCGTAGTGCTCGACGAGGGAATCGAGGGCCTTCTTCATCGTTGGCACCCGGGAGTCCCCGCGCTTGTAGACCCGGTGACCGAAACCCATGATCTTGCGCTTCTCCGCGAGCGCGGCATCGAGCCAGGGTTTGACGTTCTCGGCAGTGCCGATCTCATCGAAGACGTGGAGTACCGCTTCGTTGGCCCCGCCGTGCAGGGGCCCCTTGAGGGCGCCGATCGCGCCGGTGATCGCGGAGTAGATGTCCGACAGTGTGGAGGTGATCACGCGGGCGGTGAAGGTCGAGGCGTTGAAGGAGTGCTCGGCGTAGAGGATCATCGACCGGTTGAATGCGTCGACGACGACATCGCCTTGCTCCTCGCCGAACGTCATGTACAGGAAGTTCGCTGCATAGTCGAGATCGTCGCGGGCCTCGACCGGTTGGTCTCCGCGGCGCCGGCGCTGCCCGTACGCAACGATCGCGGGCAGCGCAGCGAACATTCGGACCGAACGTTCCAGGTTGTCTTCGGCTGAGCCGGAAGCATCGAGCACCGACCCCTTGCCGGCGAGTTCGCGAGCACCCATGACGCTGAGCGCGGTGCGGACCTCATCCATCGGGTGGGCCTCGAGGGGTATGAGGTCGATAGCGGCTTTGACTTCCGGCTGCAGTTCGCGGTGCTCGCGCTCACGCGCACGGAACTCCGCGAGCTGCTCCGGCGTGGGAAGCTCCCCGTGCCACAGCAGGTACGCGACCGCTTCAAACGGTTGGGTCGCCGCAAGTTCCTGCACCGGATACCCGCGGTATAGCAGCGAGTTCGTCTCCGGGTTCACCTTCGATATCGCGGTGTGATCGACCGTTACGCCGGCGAGGCCTTTGTATATTTCCGTCATGATGCTCCTTTTACTCGGCGCGAGCGCCCATCGTCGAGCGACGCGAGAATGCTCACTAGTGCGTTGTGGAGGTGTACGTGCGTTGCATGCGCGGCCATATCGCCGTCACCGGCAGCGATGGTCGCGGCGATGAGGTGATGCTCCCGGGCGGACACCGCGAGCCGTTCAGGTTTATCTCGCGCGAGGCGGCGGACGCGCATCAGGTGGGTGCGTACGGTGCGCAGCGCCGACGTCAGGTAGCTGTTCGCCGCCGCGTTGTCGACCGCTGCGTCGAACCGAGCGATGAGGTCGTAGTACTCGTCGGCGTCGGCGGCGGTGTCGATCGAGTCGAACCGCTGGGCGAGTCCGTCGAATACCGCTGCGGCCCCGCGCCGGGCCGCGAGCCGGGCGGCGGTGGCCTCCAGGCCGTGCCGGACCTCGAAGAGTTGCCGGATATCTTCCGCGTCGATCGCGGAGACGACGGTCACCCGCGGGGATTGCTGGACCACTAGCCCGTCCGCGACGAGCCGCCCGATCGCTTCGCGCAGGGGCGTCCGAGAGACCCCGAGCCGAGTCGACTGCTCGACCTCCGCGAGCACGGTCCCGGGCGCGAGGATGCCGTGCTGGATCTCCTCCAGAAGAGCCCGATAGGCCCGATCGCTCGCACGCATTGTGCTCCTTTGCTTCATCGACTACCCCCCACTGTATACATTAATGGAGGCAATTCGCGAGTTTTTCCCACCCTTCCCCTCTGTTGGTATACACCCACTAGTCGGGAGCGCCACTGACGATCCGCTCGACGACCCAGTACAAGGCGTAGATCATCGCGATGACGACGGTGACGTGGAGGAGGAACGCGAGCGCGACCCCGACGATGATGCCTGCGCCGGCGAAGCGGCGCCAACTGAGGGCGAGCAGGGCAGGAATGACAAACGCCCCTGCGGCGCCGCCGACGAGTTCCAACCCGAGCGAGGACTCGGGGATCCATGGCACGACGTCCCACACACCGAGCAAATCTGCCGTCGCGAGCCCGCCGATCATCGCGACGGCAGCGAGTAAGCCGATGAGGACGCTGCGCCAGTACCACCGCTGCGTGGGCATCTGCCACATCGTGGCCATCGTCACCGCCGCCCACATGAGCCAGGAGCGCACTTTTCCCGTGCCGAGATACTCCATCGCCCGTCGGAAGATCCGATCGGCCTCCACCCGGTCAATGCACGGGCCCAGATATTCACCCTCATGCACGAGCCCGTCATGGAGCACCGCGGCAGGGAGGAACACGCCGCTGCGCGGGACGAGCCAGGTGAACACGCTGGGAACGGATGCAAGGTCGGTGCGGAATGCGGCGACGTCTGCCGGCACGATGAACGGTTCGGCGTAGCCCGGAGCCTCGTAGGAGATCTGGCGCAGCATCGCGAACTCGCGCCCGTCAATGCTCAGCAGTTCCAGCCTGACGGCGCCGCCGGTCTCGGCGTCGGTGAACCGCGAGCGGGCTACGGCACCCACATCAGGTGGGCTTCCACGAGGCGGTGAAGGAGGTGGACACGATGGTTTCCAGCTCTCCATTCGTCGCCGCGGCCAGCTCGCGCGCGAGAATGGGCAGGGCTGGCCAGGAAAGCTGCGCGCGGGGCACGTCGATGAGGGCGAGGTTCACCGCGTGAGCGGCCTCGAGCAGATCGGCACTGATGTCCGCGCTCACGAACACGTGCGCCCCCGCGCGTGCCGCTGCGAAGATGGCCTCGTCGTCTGCTCCGGCGGCCACGGCGAGTCGGTCGTGGTCGCCTTCCTCGCCGGTCGTTCGGATCGGCGAGGCGGGAAGTTCCTGGCCGAGCCGGCGCGCGAGGCCCGCAAGCGTCGTTGCGTGTGGGAGGTCCCCGACCCGGCCCCGGCCGCTTCTGCCCGGCGCGGAGTGGACGGCGACGAAGGAAAAGGCGGGCTCCTCGTAGGGGTGGGCGCTGCGCAGCGCCTCGGTGACGGGCGCGATCGCGTTCAGGGGCACGACCATTTCCAGACGCCGCTCACTCACCTGCTCATGGGCGCCCACCTCACCGATCGTCGGATCAGCGCCCGCCTGCGGAGTGAACTCTCCCATTCCCGTGACGGACCAGGCGCAGCCGGTGTACTCACCCATCGCCCCCGCCCCGGCCGAGGCGAGCGCCTGCCGTAGCGGCTCCGCGTTCTCCTCCGGGGTATAAGCGATGAGCATCGCGTATTGCGCGGCAGGTTCGGAGATGAGCGGGCGGCACGGCTCGATGCCGAGGAGTTCGGAGATCGCCCGAGAAATCAGATTGTCCGCCGCGTGGCGAGCGTTGTAGAGAGCTATATCAGCGCGGATGAGGCGGCGCAGGAGCCGCCCGTGGGCGCCCACGAGATCGATATGGCTCGGCCCCATGAGGACGACGAGGAGCTCGACTCCCGCCGCGATCGCCTCGTCGACGACGTAGTCGGTGAGGCTCGTTGCGAAGAGCACTCGGCGCACCTGTGCGCCCGGATCTCCGCTGACGAGCCCCGTGGCGGCGCCGGGACCGCCCGCGCCGCCGGGGGACAATACCGCGCTGAGCTGCGCAACCGTGCGCTCCAGATCCTCCATGCCCTGACCCTAGCCACTCTCTCAGACACTGACCAGCAATCAGCCCCGCGATCAACAGGACGCAAAGTTTGATGCGATTGGTTCCGCTCCGTTACGCACCGTGAATCCTAGGCAGACGAAAACGCGATCACGCTCGCACACCCAGGGGCGGGCAGGAGCGCGATCGCGTTCATCGCTGCGGATATGGCAGGGCTCAGCCGAGCACCGCAGAGAGGAAGTTCTTCGTACGTTCGTGATCCGGGTTGGTGAAGATCTTCTCCGGGTGGCCTTCCTCGAGGATGCGCCCGCTATCGAACATCATCACCCGGTTGGAGACGTCCTTGGCGAACTGCATCTCGTGGGTGACGATGAGCATGGTGATATCGGTGTCTCGGGCGACGTCACGGAGGATCTCCAGAACCTCGCCGACGATCTCCGGGTCGAGTGCCGAGGTCACCTCATCGAGGAGGAGGATCTCCGGGTCCATCGCGAGCGCCCGGGCCGTGGCGACCCGCTGCTGCTGCCCACCGGAGAGTTCGAGTGGGTGGGCGTTCGCTTTGTCCGGCAAGCCGACCTTCTCCAGCAGGTCCATCGCCTTATCGGTCGCGTCCTTCTTCGACATCTTCAGCGCGTGCACGGGAGCCTCGATGAGGTTCTCCATCACGGTCATGTTCGGGAAGAGGTTGAACTGCTGAAACACCATCCCGATGCGTTTGCGCATCTCGTTCCTGTGTCTCTCCTTGAGTTCCACCCGGCGGCCATTTCGATTCTCGTGGGTGAGCGGCTGGCCATTGATGTAGATGTACCCAGCGTTGGCCTCTTCCAACGTCATCACGAGGCGCAGGATCGTCGTCTTTCCCGAGCCGGAGGGGCCGATGAGGGTAACGCGGTCACCCTTATTCACGGAAAAGTTGAGATCGTTGAGGACCACATGATCGCCGAAACGCTTTTCGACGTCCTCGAACAAAATCGCTGGGGTGCCATTTCCTGCCGCCGGGCTCGGGGCGGGCTGAGGGTCAAGATGCGTAGACAAGGCGCTTTTCCAATCGAGCGATAAGGAGGGACGTGGGGTAGGAAGCGAGGAGGAAGATGATTCCTGCCAGCGTGATCGCTTCCGTGTAGCGGAAGTGCGAACCGCCGTAGGTTTGCGCGGCTCGAACCAACTCGGTCAGCGAGATGACGAACAGGAACGGGGTGTCCTTGAACATAGAGATGACGTAGTTCCCGAGCGCCGGGATCGTCGACCGCAGCGCTTGCGGGATGACGACGGCGAACCAGGTGCGCGTCGCCGGCATCGATAGCGCCGTGGTCGCTTCCCACTGGCCCTTGGGCACGGCATCGATTCCTGCCCGATACACCTCAGCCATATAGGTGGCGTAGTGGATACCGAAGATCGTGATCGCGATCGTCATCCGAGAGGTCTCGGTGAACATGTAGTAGGCGAACGCGAGCTGCACGATGATCGGCGTCATCCGCACGAGGTTGACGAAGAACGTCACCAACATCGTGATCGGTTTCGGGGCGAGATAGCGGATGATCGCGATGATCAGGCCGATCACCGCCGCGAGCGCCGAGCCCACGATCGTTACGACGAGGGTGACTTTCAGGAATGCGCTGAGCAGGTCCGGAAGGACGTCCCAGACGCGCCACCACTGCCAGAACACATCGTCGTCGGTCATGCCACACCTGCCTCTCGAGAGGTCCCGACCTTCTTGAAGCTCAGGAGATCCTTGAGCGACTGGCCTTGGCCGAGGCGGTGTTTGGCGCGAACTTCAAGAGCGTTCATAACTAGCGTGAGAACGTAGGCGATACCGAAGTACAGCAGCAGCCCGACCGTGTAGGCGAAGAAGGTACCGGCGCTGATCCGGAGCTTGTCCGTCGCCCACATGAGGTCGTTCATGCCGATGAAGAAGACCGCCGCGGTTCCCTTGAGGAGTTGGATGAGAAGGTTGGCCAGCGATGGCAACATCAATGCCCATGCTTGGGGAAAGATCACTCGGAAGATGCGCTTGTACCGGCCCAGGCTCAGCGCCTGGGTTGCTTCCCACTGGCCCGTCGGCACCGAGTTGATCGATCCGCGCACCACTTCAGCGGCGTAGGCACCATAGTTGAATCCGAGCGCGAGTATCCCCACGAGCATGGAATCGAGTTTGATGTCGAGCAGGATGGGCAGGACATAATACGCCCAGAACAGCTGCACGACGAGGGAGGTCCCTCGGAAGAACTCGATGATGAACCGGGCGGTTCCCCTGATGAGGATGTTCTTCATCCGGGCGAGCAGGCCCAGGATGATGGCGAGTACAAGGGCGAGAAGCGCGCCGCCCAACGTGAGCTTCATGGTGATCATGAAGCCACTGGTGATGTTGGGCAGCGCCGCTTCTAACGCGTCGAGTTTGTCTTGCATGAGACTAGGAAACTAGTGATCTTACTCGGTGCAGAGTTCCTCAGTGGTGAGGTCTTCAGGAGGAAGGTTCTCCTCGGTGAAGCCGTAGTCGCCGACGATTTCCATGTACTTGTCGACGTCACCGGTGATCTTGGCGAGCTCTTCGTTGTACGCATCGAGGAGCTCGGTGTCTGCCTTGCGGAACACGGTGGAACCGGCGCCGACGTCGGGCTCACCGTCAATGACGGCCTGGAATGCTTCCGTCGTCTCCACACCGGAATCCGGGTTGTTGTCGACCATCCAGTTGAGCGAGATCGCGGTCATCGCGAACGCGTCCGCACGGCCGCTGGCGACGACGTCCATTCCGTCTTGAGCGTTGTCCACCTTGGTGGTGTCATCGATGCCCAAGGAGTCGGCGTAGCCGTCTTCGATTCCACCGGCGAGGACGGCGAGGTGCACGTCATCTCCGGCCTGCACCACGGAGTCGAGGTCGGAAAGGTTCTTCGGGTTTCCTTCAGGAACCATCAGCGTGGTGGTGTACATGATCTCCGGGTCCGAGAACGCCGCTTCTGCGCACCGCTCCGGAAGGATCGACATCCCGGCACTGACCGCGTCGTAGCGCTCCGCGTTGAGGCCCGGAATCAGGGCGTTCCAATCGACCTCGACCACCTCGACCTCGTCGACGCCCAGGTTGCCGAAGATCTCTCGGTGCATGTCTACGGTCGCGCCCGTGCCTTCGCCGTCCTCGATCCAGGAGTAGGGGCGCTCCTCAGCAACTGCGAGAACGACCTTGCCTTCTTCTTGGATTCGCTCGAGGGTGTTCATTCCCTCGTCGGCACCGGTATCGCCGTTGCCGCCACCTTCACCCCCGGAATCACCACAGGCGGTCATGAGTCCGAGCGCGAGCGCGGCCGCCGCCGCGAGACTTGCTTTGCGTCGCATAGTCATTGTGTTCCTCTCTAGGTTGCTTCACGGAAGTTGACCAAATCTTGGCGATTCCGTGGATGGCCATGGACCACAGTATCCACAAATCCAGACTTTCGTACAGGCAGATTAGCAGATTGTATGTTTGTATACAGGATTGTTATGGTGTGTACGCGCCCGGGAACCCGCGAAAGGTTGGGCCCGCTTTTGGCGAAGGCGCCTCGGAGCCCCGCATTTGCGCAGCTCACAGCCACGTTGGGATGGAGGAGAATGAGATGACGACCCACTCTCGGGTCCCGCGAGCTTCCGTGTTCCGGGTCGCACGGCCATCCACTGTCGATCTCATTGCCGTGGAGTTACGCAACGCAATTTTTTCCGGTGCTTTACCCGTGGGCGCGCCGATAGTGGAGATCGAGATCGCCTCACAGCTCGGGGTGAGCCGCAGCCCGCTGCGCGAAGCCACCCAGCGGCTCGTGCAAGAGGGACTCCTCACCCCCCAACCCGGCCGGGGCCTCCACGTGACCCGGATCGACCCGGCGCACGTGGGGGATCTCTACCGGGCACGCATCGCGGTCGAAGGCGAAGCGATCCGCGTCATTTCCGCCGACCCTCACCCCGCGGTCATTGCTGCGCTCGAGACGATGCTGAAGGACCTTGAGGAGGCGAGTAGGGGCGAGGACGCTCGGGCGATCGGGAACGCCGACCTCGCCTTCCACCAGGCCCTTGTTGACGAGGCGGGCAGCCTGCGCCTCTCGGGGTACATGGCGACCCTCGTCATCGAAACCCGGATCGCGACCTTCAGCCACCCCAGCGGCTACACCGTTCGGCGCTCAGTTTCGCCGACGTACCGGGACCTCCTCTCCGCCCTCGCCGCCGGAGACGCTGACGCAGCGGTTTCGGCCCTCCGAGCCCAGTTCGGTGAGGCGGTCGAACGCCTCACGGGGGCCGCGCGGGGGATCGACACGGTGGAGGCCTCTCCCGACGACGCACCTCCGCCCGTCGAACCTATCGGCCGGCTGCAGTAGCTTCAGCGGCGCCGACGCCGCCCCCGCTTGCTGGCGAAGACGCCCGTGTGCCTGAAGTACCACGTATAGAACGCGCCCCACGCGAGCAGGTGCATCGCCTGTTCCAGGCGGGGATGCGCACCGCCGAGCAGTTTGCGCCCTGCCGTCGTGAATGCCTGGGTCGCGGCGGGAAGCAGCAGGAACCGGGGAAGACGCGCGGGGACCGACCAGGAAAGGAAGGCGCCCAGGGATTCGCCCCGGGTGCCGGCGGTGCGGGCGTAGATCTTGTATGGGATCCCCCGCAGCGGACCCAGCACCATCGTGTGCATCCCTCGCTCAAGTCCGGCTTCGACCTCCGCAATCATTTCCGGAGTGATCGCCGGTACTCGAAGCAGCCACGCGCGAGTCGCGTCCGCCTCCGCGCGGCGCGCCCACCCGTGAACGAGCGCCCCACCGACGAGTGCTCCCGCGAGGGCACTGAGGACCGCCTTGCGGGCAGTGCGCGCCCTCCGCAGCGCGACCCAGCTCAGCCACACGTCCGGAACGATGAAGAAGAACGTCCCTTCCGCCAACCCCCACGCCGCGGCCCAGGCGTGGATGCGTCGCTCGTTTCCTGCGGCGCCGCGCTCCCGGGGGATGTCATCCTCGCGTTTGCTCATTCGTGAATGATAACGGCGCCACCTTCCCCCCTTGTCATCGCGCGCCGACCGGGCAAGTGTGGAACGTACGGGATCGAGAGTGAGGAGAGGAAGATGGCGGAACGGCTGAACATTTTTCAAACGGACCCGAAAGCGACCCATGCCGTGCTGGCGATGGAGAGCTACGCGAAGAACAGTGGCCTGGATCGCGGCTTGTACGAGCTCATCAAGATTCGCGCATCGCAGCTCAACGGGTGTGCGTTCTGTTTGGACATGCACCTGCGCGATGCACGCCAGGCGGGTGAGGATCAACGCCGGTTGGACATCCTCTCGGCATGGCGAGAAGCCCCGGATTTCTTCACGCCGCGGGAGCAGGCTGCGCTCGCCCTGACCGAAGCAGTCACCCTCATCAGCGAGGCTGGCGTTCCCGAGCAGGTGTGGAACCAGGCGGCGGGAGAGTTCGATTCGGAATCGCTCGTGCACGTGCTCATGGCGATCTCCGTGATCAACGTGTGGAACCGGCTCGCGATCTCAACGCATCAGGCGCTTCCGAATGCGCCGGCATAACCGCTACCGCCCCGCTGCTAGCGCGTCCGCTTCCGGGGCGGGCGCCGCTGCTGGCTGCCCCGTTTGTTCGCGAGGTATTCTCGCCTGGCAGCGGCCTTCTCGGCCGCGTTCTTCCTCCGGGGCGGCTCGGCGGCAACGCCCCGGGTGGAGCGGGGCGTTCGGCCGCGGACGATTCCGATGAGCTCCTCGATGAGCGCGTGGGCCCCCTCGACCGGCCACACCAACCCGACCGGGGTCACCGGCAGATCGGTGACCTCCCGATAGGTGAGGTCCTTTCGATGGTGCAGCCGCGCGATCGATTTGGGCACGACGAGCACGCCGGCCCCCGCCGCAACGAGTTGGACCGCTCCTTCGGCGTCCCGTGGCTGCTCTAGCGGCGGCCTGCCGCGCTCGATGGGCCAATGAACGCCGTCGAGGGGGCGAAGCACAACTTCCTCGGCGAAGTCCTCCGCCTGCACGCGCTCTGCCGCGCACAGGAAGTGATCGGTGGGCACGACGACGACCGGTTCCTCTTCGTACAACGGGATCGCGTGCACGGGCACCTCCCCCGGCGCGACCGGGAGGCGGACGAGACCGGCGTGCACCGCACCCGCCCGGACCTGTGCTTCCCCGCCCGAAGCGGGGAGGGCGACGACATCGAGGGGAACCTGCGGCACCCGTTCGCCCCATCGGCGCACCCATTTACGTGGGATCACGCCCTCGGCGATCCCCAGCCGGAACGGCGCTGCCGATGGGCGAGTCTCCATTCCCCCATGGTATCCACTGGCTGCTTCTGCCCGCGTCCCTTCCCCGCGAGCGGTGCTGACGTTTTTGCTCGCTGCGTCACCTTCGATAGGTTTGGAGGTGGCAACTTCGCCACCGCTTTTAGGAGGAAATGTGTCTGCTAATGCTGCCAAAGACCGAGCTGCGGAAACGATCCGGGACGCCAAGGAACGCGCGGGCCTGACGTGGGCGGAGATCGCCGAGGCGATCGACCGGCCGCGGGAGTGGACCATTTCCGCGCTGCTGGGAAATCATCCCGTGCCTGAAGCGGCAGCCACCCGGGTAGGGGAGCTCCTCGATCTCGATGAGGAAACGGTGCGGGCGCTACAACGGCAGCCGTACCGCGGCGGCCTTGGGGAGATGGCGCATGACCCGACGATCTATCGGTTCACCGAAGCGCTCGCCGTCTACGGCTCGGCGATCAAGGAAGCGATCCACGAAGACTTCGGCGACGGCATCATGAGCGCCATCGATTTCAACATCGATGTCTCCCGGCGCGAGGACCCGGCAGGTGACCGGATCGTCGTCACCTTCGATGGCAAGTACCTCTCCTACCCCAGCAAAGACTAGGCTGCTGGCTGCCGCGCCGGGCCCGGCTGGCGCTTATCCCTCGCGAAGCACCTTCGCCAGGGACTTGCCCCGCGCGAGTTCATCCACGAGTTTGTCGAGGTAGCGGATCTGCCGCATCAAGGGGTCCGCCACCTCTTCAACTCGCACTCCACAGATGACTCCGGTGATTTTCGCTGCGTTCGGGTTGAGCGACGCGGCTGCGAAAAAGTCTTCGAAGGTGGT
>DATGUB010000146.1:0-19672 GCA_035301585.1 Beutenbergiaceae bacterium
CCGTGGGAGTGCGCGCCGTCCACCTCCGCCTGCGAGTGATCGGTGCTCAGTGTTTCAGTTTGGGTCGACATCAGCCGACGGCCCCTTCCATCTGCAGTTCAATGAGTCGGTTGAGTTCGATGGCGTATTCCATCGGCAGTTCGCGTGAGATCGGCTCCACGAATCCGCGCACGATCATTGCGTAAGCTTCGAACTCATCAAGCCCGCGTGACATGAGGTAGAACAGCTGGTCGGCGCTCACCTTCGAAACGGTTGCTTCGTGAACCATCTCGACGTCGTCGACGCGGACGTCGGTGTAGGGGTAGGTGTCTGAGCGGGAGATCTGGTCGACGAGCAGCGCGTCACACAGCACCGCCGACTTCGACCGGTTCGCTCCTTCGAGCACCTGGATGAGGCCGCGGTAGGAGGAACGCCCACCACTGCGCGCCACCGACTTCGACACGATGTTCGAGGACGTGTTCGGCGCCATGTGCACCATCTTCGAGCCCGTGTCCTGGTGCTGGTCCGCACCGGCGAAGGCGATCGAGAGCGTTTCCCCGTGCGCGTGCTCACCCGTGAGGTAGACGGCCGGGTACTTCATCGTGACCTTGGAGCCGATGTTCGCATCGACCCACTCCATCGTTCCGCCCTGTTCGACGGTCGTGCGCTTGGTCACGAGGTTGTACACGTTGTTCGACCAGTTCTGGATCGTCGTGTAGCGGACCTTGGCGTCCTTCTTCACGATGATTTCCACGACGGCCGAGTGCAGCGAGTCCGACTTATAGATCGGGGCGGTGCAGCCCTCGACGTAGTGAACCGAGGAGCCTTCGTCGGCGATGATGAGCGTGCGCTCGAACTGCCCCATGTTCTCGGTGTTGATCCGGAAGTAGGCCTGCAGCGGGATCTCCACGTGGACCCCGGGCGGGACGTACACGAACGACCCACCCGACCACACGGCCGTGTTGAGGGCGGCGAACTTGTTGTCACCGGCCGGAATGACCGTGCCGAAGTACTCCTCGAAGAACTCCGGGTGCTCACGCAGCGCGGTGTCGGTGTCCATGAAGATGACGCCCTGGCGCTCGAGCTCCTCGTTGATCTGGTGATAGACAACTTCGGATTCGTACTGCGCCGCGACACCGGCAACGAGACGCTGCTTCTCCGCCTCGGGGATACCGAGCCGGTCATAGGTGTTCTTGATCTCCTCCGGGAGGTCTTCCCACGACGTTGCTTGTTCCTCAGTACTGCGGACGAAGTATTTGATGTTGTCGAAATCAATCGTGGACACGTCCGCTCCCCACGTCGGAAGGGGCTTGCGGTCGAACAACCGCAGCGCCTTGAGACGCTGGCGGAGCATCCACTCCGATTCGTCCTTCATTTCAGAAATGTTGCGAACCACGGCTTCGGACAACCCACGTTCGGCGTTCGCGCCGTGGATGTCTTCGTCATGCCAGCCGTATTCGTATTTGCCGATCGACGCAAGGATTTCATCCTGAGTCATCGGCTGAGTCTCGGTGCTCATTTATGCGTCCTTAAAAGTTGGGATCTTCACCGGGATATGAGTTGTGCACACGTGTTCGCCGCCCGCCAAGGTGGCGAGGCGTTGAACGTGCACTCCGAGCAGGTCGGAGAAGAGACGAGTCTCCTCTTCGCACAGCTCGGGGTGTTCCTTGGCTATCTGTAGCACGGGGCAGTGACCTTGGCAGAGTTGCACGGCCACCCCTCCGGGCATCGGGCGCAGGGTCGCTGCATAGCCATCCTCAGACAGCGCCGCTACGAGCGCTTGCGCTCGGGCTTCGAGGTCATCACCCGCCTTTTCCACGACGGGTGCGTATTTCTCACGGAGCTCCTCGGCCCGCCCGGAGGCGAACATGTGGATGGCGTCCGGCCCGAGCGCCTGGCGCAACTGATTCAGCGCCGCGAGCGCAGCGTCGGCGTACTCGTTGCCCAGACCCGGATGGGCTTCGGGCGCGGCGATGTACCGCTTCGCCGGTCGGCCCCGGCCGCGTTTCGCGCCGGCGATCTCCTCCTGCACCCGGATGCGATCCTCGGATTCCAAGGTCGCCAGGTGGCGGCGCACTGCCGCGGAGGTGAGGTCGAGCTGTTCGGCGAGGTCGGCGGCGGTGATGGGCCCCAATTCAACGATGAGGCTGAGCACTCGCATCCGGGTGCCCGCTTCGGTGTCGTCGAATTCTAGAGTGGAGGGTTCCTGGGTCATTTAGCCACCTCCGTTCCCTCTCATCGACGCCGCGCCCAATGCGCTACAGGAATTAACTAACATTCTTGTTGCTCTAATCAGTATCCGCAAGGAAGGTGAGCCTTACCTCAGTCTCAGCGCCCTCGGCGTTTGTCGCGGATTTGTGCCGCCGCCACCGGGCCTGTGATTCGCCTTACCTTTCGCTCACCGCTCCTTGGCCGACCACGTAGAGTTGCGGGCGTGCACTCCTCTTCAAGTGTTGAACTCACCGATGTCCGCCGGCGGTTCGGTCACACCCAGGCACTCGCAGGGGTCGACTTCTCGGCTCGATCCGGGCAGGTCACCGCGGTTCTCGGCCCCAATGGTGCAGGTAAGACGACGATGCTGGAGATCTGTGAGGGGCTCCAGCGCGCAGATTCGGGAACGGTGCGGGTGCTTGGTCTTGACCCGATCCGCGATGCGTCCAGGCTCCGGCCTCGGGTCGGGGTGATGATTCAAGACGGCGGATTACCCGCCGCCGCCCGGGCGGGGGAACTGCTCCGCCACGTCTCCCGGATGTACGCCCGGCCGGAGAACGTCGCGGAACTCAGCGAGCGACTGCAGCTCACGTCGTTCGCGAAGACCCAAGTGCGTCACTTGTCGGGCGGGATGCGCCAACGCCTCGCAATGGGGATCGCGCTCGTGGGCCGCCCTGATGTGGTGTTCCTCGACGAACCCTCCGCTGGTCTGGACCCGGCCGCGCGCCGCGACGTATGGCAGATCATTGACGACGTTCGCGCCCGTGGGACGACGATCATCCTCACCTCGCATCTGATGGATGAGGTGGAACACCTCGCCGACGAGGTCTACATCATGGATTCAGGCCGGATCCTCGCCCACGGCACCGTCGCGGACCTCGTCAGTCTCGAAGCCGCGCCCGCCGCGGCGACGACCTCGGTGAAAGTATCAGGAACGTTGGGTAACGCAGATTTCCTCGAACTCCAGGACTGGGCGGGACGCCGCGGGCTCACGGTCTCCCGCCGCTCACTGGAGGACGTCTTCCTCGACCTCACGGGAAGGACACTGCAGTGACCCCTCACCAACTCCCCGCCCCGCCCTCGCGGCGCATCTTCTCGCACGCGGGCTACGAGTTGCGCGTGACGCTGCGCAACGGTGAACAGCTGCTCCTCAGCCTGATTCTGCCCTCGATGATCCTCGTCTTCCTCTCGACCTCGACCCTCATCACTGTTGACGCCGCCGACCGGGTGCAGGTCATCACCCCCGGGGTGTTCACCCTCGCGGTCATGTCAAGTGCTTTCACGGGGCAGGCCATCGCCACCGGATTTGAGCGTCGCGCTGGTGCGCTGCGCATGTTTGCCACCACTCCCCTCGGTCGAGGCGGCCTTCTCGGTGGGAAAGTTCTCGGGGTCGTGGGGATGCAAGTGGTGCAGGTGATCGTGCTGGGCGCGATCGCCATTGCACTGGGCTGGGAACCGGCCCCTCTGGGGATTTTCATCACCGCGGGTCTCATGCTCCTGGGCACGGGCGCGTTCACCGCCCTCGGGCTCCTGCTCGCCGGGACGCTTCGGGCCGAGGCGGTCCTCGCCGCGGCGAACATTCTGTGGGTGCTTCTCATGGTTGGGGGCGGCTCCATCCTGCCCGGGCCCGCATGGACCTCCTGGCTCCCCTCGGGGGCGCTCGGGGACGCGCTGCGCCAAGCCCTCACGGCCGGAACGGTCGACGGGGTGGCGATCGTGGTGCTCACGGGCTGGATGGTCACGCTTTCGGGCCTGACGATGCGGTTTTTCCGCTGGGCGTAAGGGTGCTTACCCCTCCGAGAACATGAGATGATTGAACCGTGAGTTCCTCCAAAATCACGTCGGTAGCGATCACTACGAACCTCGTTCTTCAAATCCTCATCATCGTTACCGGTGGCGCCGTCCGGTTGACCGCCTCTGGGCTGGGATGCTCCACATGGCCGCTGTGTGAGCCGGGCAGCTTCACGCCCGTGCGCCACGAGGCCTTTTCGATCCACCCGTATATCGAATTCAGCAACAGGGTCTTGTCTGCGGTCGTCGTACTCGTCGCTATCGCGGTGTTCTTCCTCGTCTGGCGCCAACGCGAGACCCGCTCCCGGGGATTCCGTTGGCTCGCAGCCGCCCCGGCGATCGGAGTGCTCGCACAGGCCGGGGTGGGCGGGATCACGGTGCTCACCGCGCTGCACCCGGCGATCGTCGGTTCCCACTTCCTGTTCTCCGCTGCCCTGGTCTGGACCTCGACCTGGTTATGGATGAGGTGGCGCTCCGGGGATGGCGAGGTGATCAAGCTCGCGACCCCGCCGCTGCTGTCGCTTTCGGTGGCGCTGGGAGTGTTGGCGGCGGTCACCGTCACGCTCGGAATGGTCGTCACCGGCTCGGGCCCGCATTCCGGCGATAAGGAAGCGGGCTACCGGTTCGCCGTCGACCCGCTCTGGATCACTCGCGCCCACGCGACCGCGATGTGGGTGTTCCTCGCGGCATTCGCCGTGTACCTGTTCGTCGTATACAGCCGGGCGAAGACGGACATCCGGTACCGCCCGGCCGCCCGCGGCGCCCTGCTCGTGCTCGTTATTCTCGCGATGCAGGCCGGGCTCGGGTATTGGCAGTACTTCACGGGTCTGCCCGAAGGTGTCGTCCTCGCCCACCTACTCGGATCGGCGTTATTCATCCTCGCCGTCACCTACGCGCTCCTGCAACTGCGCCCGCGAGTGCCCTCTGTCAGCTCCCCGCGCCCTGCCCTCGAGCCACTTTACGGTCGAATTCAGCATCAGCCGGGCGCAGATTAGCCCACTCCTGCTCGCGAGCCGCGTGGGCAGCAAGGATTCCTAGAGCGGCGGGCGAGTTGTGCAGGTCGCCGGCGAACACCCGCTGGACGGCCTCGCCCAACGGGACCCAGACCGGCACGAGATCAGCCTCTTCGGCCTCGCGGACGTGCCGCTGCTCAAGTGGAACCGAGCGGAGGTTGCGGGCGAGATAGATCCGGATGAATTCATCCGAACCGCCCGGTGAGGTGTAGATGTCGACGAGGGTATGCCACGTCTGTGCTTCGAGGTCCGCCTCTTCCGCGAACTCCCGCCGGGCCGCAGTGAGCCACGGCTCACCCGGGATATCGAGCAAACCGGCGGGAAGTTCCCACAGGTAGCTCTGCACCGGGTGTCGGTACTGGCGCAACAACAGCACTTCACCGGCCTCGTTCAAGGCGAGGATGGCCACCGCGCCGGTGTGTTCCATGAATTCGCGGGTGACGACGCCGCTGTCGCCGAGGTCGACGTCATCGGAGCGGATGTTCCACACCCGCCCCTCGTAGACCCGCTCGCTGCGGGGGGTGGGAAGGCGGGCAAGCTCGTCGCGGAGCCTGGGTAGCGTCATCGGTTCCGCACCGGAACTTCGACGAGCCGGGTGGCCCGCTGGCTTTCCAGCGCGGCACCGATGAGCCCGACGAACAACGGATGGGGCCGGGTGGGGCGGGACTTGTACTCGGGGTGTGCCTGGGTGCCGACGAAGAAGGGGTGGGTCTCCTCGTCGAGTTCGACGAACTCGACGAGCTCCCCGTCCGGGGAGGTCCCGGAGATCTTCATCCCCGCTTCCTCCAGCCGGTCCCGGTAGTCGTTGTTGATCTCGTACCAGTGGCGGTGGCGTTCGCTCACCGATCCCGTCGCGTATGCCCGGCCGACAATGGTTTCCGGCACGAGGGTAGCCTCGTAGGCACCGAGTCGCATCGCGTTGCGAGGTGCGCCGTCTTCGGTCGGGATCGCCACGACTGGCTCGTCGGTGGCGGGGGCGAACTCGGTTGAGGCGGCGGCGGGGATGCCAACGCTGTTACGCGCGAACTCCACGACCATCGATTGCATCCCTAGGCAGATCCCCAGCGCGGGGATCTTGTTCTCGCGGGCGAAGCGAATCGCGCCGAGTAGACCGTCGATGCCGTGGATCCCGAATCCACCGGGGATGAGGATCCCGTCGACGCCCGCGAGTGCCTTCTTCGCCCCGTCCAGGCTTGCGCAGCTATCGGCGGGAACCCATCGGATGTTCACCTTCGCATCGTGGGCGAAGCCCCCGGCGCGGAGCGCCTCGGACACCGATAGGTACGCATCGGGCAGGTCGACGAACTTGCCGACGAGCGCGATCTCCACCTCGTCGGCCGGGTTCTCCACCCGGTCGAGAACGGTATTCCACGTCGTCCAATTGACGTCCCGGAACGGCAGGTCCAGGCGGCGGATCGCGTAGGCATCGAGCCCTTCGGTGTGCAGCACTTTGGGGATCTGATAGATGGAGGGGGCGTCCACGCAGGGGATGACGGCGTCGTAGTCGACGTCGCACATATTCGCGATCTTGCGATTGAGCGATTCGGGAAGCTCCCGGTCGGCGCGGAGAACGATCGCGTCGGGTTGGATACCGATGCTGCGCAGGGTGGCAACGGAGTGTTGGGTGGGTTTGGTCTTCAGTTCACCCGACGGACCGAGGTAGGGAACGAGCGAGACGTGGACGAAGAACACGTTCTCACGCCCGAGGTCCTGGCGGACCTGCCGGGCGGCTTCGAGGAAGGGCTGGGACTCGATGTCCCCGACCGTGCCGCCGATTTCGGTGATGATGACGTCTGGCGGGTCCTCCACGTGCGCCTGAGCGCGCATGCGCGATTTGATCTCGTCAGTGATGTGCGGGATCACCTGCACGGTGATCCCCTTGTAATCGCCGCGCCGCTCCTTGGCGATGACGGTCGAGTAGATCACTCCGGTGGTGACGTTGGCGTCCGCGGACAGGTTGGTATCGAGGAAGCGCTCGTAGTGGCCGATGTCGAGGTCGGTCTCCGCGCCGTCGTCGGTGACGAACACCTCCCCATGTTGGAACGGGTTCATCGTGCCCGGATCGACGTTGATGTACGGATCGAGCTTCTGCATCGTCACCCGCAGGCCGCGTGCGCCGAGCAGCTGCCCGAGGCTGGATGCCGTGAGTCCTTTGCCGAGGGAGGAGGCCACTCCCCCGGTGACGAAGATGTGCCGCGGAACGTTGTGCCCATCAGGGCGAGAAGAGATCACCACGGACTTTTACTTTATCAGCCCGCCCCTGATTCTTATAGCCCTACTGCTGAGTTTCTCCCCACCACGCCTTGTGCCGATAGCCTAGTAAGGTGCGGATTCTTCAAATTCTTGGGACCTCCACCGGCGGGGTGGGAACCCACGTCCGAGCGTTAGCGCGAGATCTCGCCAAAACTCACACGGTAGCGGTTCTCGCCCCAGCCTCGACCCTCAACCATTTCGACCTCGACCAGGTACCGAACGTCACAGCTATTGCGTGCGCGATGAGCACCCAACTGCACCCCCGTGACGTGACCTCGATCCGGGAACTGCGGCGCCGCATCCACCACTTCGCCCCTGACATCATCCATGCGCACGGCTTCCGTGCGGGGTTGCTCTCCCTCCTCGCCGCGCGCCGCTCCCCCGTTCCGGTGGTCGTGAGCTGGCACAACCAGGCGAGCGGCCGCGGGATCAAACAGAGACTGGAACATGCGGTGGAGTCGTTCATCGCCCGCCGGGCCGACCTGACGCTGGGCGCGAGTGAGGATTTGGCTGAGCGCGCCCGCGCTGTGGGCGGGACGCGAGTGGATTTCGCCCCTGTCGCCGCCCCCGCACCGGCGGCGGTGACGCCGGCGGAGAGCGAGGGGTTGCGCCGGGAATTGCTGGACGGGTTCCCCGGCAAAGCGATGCTCGCCCTCATGGTGGGGCGGGTCGCGCCGCAGAAGAACTATGAGCTGCTTATCGACGTCGCCGAACGGCTCACCGATCTACCTCTCCATATTGTCATCGCGGGGGCGGCCGATGCCGGCGTACAGACCGAACTCACCGAGCGGCTTGCACGTACCGACCTCGGTGCGGCTCGGGTGAGCTTCCTCGGACCGCGCAGCGATGTCAGCGCCCTGATGAGCGCCGCGGATTGTTACCTCCTCACGAGCCACTGGGAAGCCCGGGCGCTCGTCGTGCAGGAGGCGCTCGCCGCTGGGCTCCCGATCATTGCGAGCAAAGTCGGGGGGATTCCGGAACTCGTCGCGGGCGCCGGTATCCTCGTGGATCCCGCCTCCCCGGCCGCAGCTGACGAGTTCGCGAGCGCTATCCGCGAGCTCAGTGACCCCGCGACCCGGCGTGAGTGGAGCGCCCGCGCGCGGGCGCGCGCTGCAGAGCTTCCTGATGAGGAAGCAGTGGCCCGAAACCTCGAACGGCACTACACCGAACTACTCTCCTCCTGAGTCCCCTCCTAGGAAACGCCGTTCCCTCCCCGGGGCAACCCGGTAGGTTGATCTCCATGCCCCTCCCCGTGCCGCAGCTGCTCCCCATACCCGGCGGTTCCGTTACGGTGCGCGATGCACGCGCCGGCACGTCACGAGTCGCGTGGCTCCAGAGCTTCAAGATCGCTGCGGTGCAGGTGACGTGGGAGCTGTATTCGAAGGTTCTCGGCGTTCCCGTTCCGAATGGGGATGACGGTCACGCTCCGGCGCATTCGGTCTCCTGGTGGGCGGCGGTGCGCTGCTGCAATCTCCTCTCCCGAGCGGAAGGTCTGACCCCTGCGTATCGCCTGGACGACTCCGGGGTCTCCTGGGACGTGAGCGCGGACGGGTACCGCCTACCTAGCGAGGCGGAGTGGGAGTTCGCCTGCCGCGCCGGAACGGCAGGCCCGCGATACGGGCCCTTGGCAGACGTCGCGTGGACGGACGAGGACGCGGTGGACCGCGCCCAGCAGGTGGGTCTCAAGCAGCCCAACCCTTTCGGAGTCTTCGACATGCTGGGCAACGTGTGGGAATGGTGCTGGGACTATGCCGATCCGGCGCGTTACGCCGACTACCGGGTCCTTCGCGGAGGCGGCTGGGCGGACAAACATTGGAGCGTTCGCGCATCCGTGCGCCGTGGCAGCATGCCCGAAACGAGCCTTGACGATGTCGGGTTCCGGTTGTGCCAAGGGCCCGTCGGGGCGCCAGGCGCGCACGCGGGGCAGGGCTGGTCGCAACGGGCCGACGACCGGCGCGCACACCTCGGCGGCTTGCTTCCGCCCGGCTGGACTCCCCTGCGAAGGTGAGGGGCGCGCGGCGTGCCTACTCCTCGACGTTACTGATCGGTGCCGCGTGGCGGCGGTTGAGCGCACGCAGTAGCGAGCGGTCGAGGGCGACCGTCGGCACCGCGACGATGGTCACCGCTACGATCCCGCCGAGTAGCGCCGCCCCGATCGTTGCGACGGGACCGGGCGACGCGCCGAGGATGAGGCTCACGCACCACCGTCCGGCCACCGCTCCTGCGATCGAGCCGCCGGCCGCGATCGTCGCGGTGAGGAGGGTCTGCGTCATCAGGCGCCGGTGGGTGATCAGGCGGCTGATCGCCCATAGCATGCCCCCGGCCGCGATCGTCATTCCGATGATGTGGCCGATGCCCAGGCCGACGAGCGCCGTCGTCTGATATTCCTCCCGCGAGGCACCCTCCCCCGGATAGAGCAGGTTGACCGCGACGAGGGCGACCGCGACGAGGCTGAGCCACCCGGCGGCGGTGGCGATGACGGCCGGGCGTTGACGCCCGGCCGAGTAGAGCACCCGCGAGCCGTGAAAGATGAGCGAGAACCCGATGAGACCGGGGGCCATCCACGTCAGGCCGTCGGCGAGCCCGGGCATGGGATCGCGAATCTCGAACAGTCGCTGGACCGACGGCGCGACCGCGGCGACGGAGGCGACCGCCATGAGCGAGGCGACGAGCACGACCCGGGTGGATTCGTCCACGGTTCGTTCGAACACGATCCCTCGGCGAGTGTCAGCGAGTTCCGCGATCCGGGGGAAGAACACGGTTGCGATAGGCACGACGAGGACGGCGTAGGGCAGCATGTACACCGCTTGGGCGTATTGGAACACGTTGATCGTGCCGTCCACCCCGTAGCCGCGGGAGATCCACACGATCGCGAGCACCGAGATCTGTTGGGCGAGGAGGGAGCCGATACCCGCGAGCGCGAGCGATCGTGCCCGGACCGCGACCCCTTCGGGAAACCGGAGGCGGGGCCGGAGCCGTACCCCGCTGCGGCGCACGGGGATGAGCAACGGCAGGCTGAGCGCGGCGACGCCTGCGGTCGTTCCCCACGCGAGCCACGCGAGGGAGGCGTCGGAGAGCTGCGCAGGGGAATCCTGCAGCCCGTCGGCGAGCAGCCCGAACACGAAGTAGCTCACGATGACGACGACCGTCGAGGCGATCGGGGCCAGCACGGGCGCGAGGAAACGTTTTTGGGCTTGCAGCACTCCGGTGAGCACCACCCCGATCCCGTACAACACGACCTGGGGGGAGAACACGATGAGGAACATCGTTGCGAGGTCGACCTGGGTCTGCGCGTCGGAGCCCACCGAGACGGGGAACAGCAGCGCGATCGGCCGTGCGAAGATCGCAAGCAGCGCGCCCACCGGGATGAGGATGATGATCGTCCAGGTGAGGAGCGCAGAGGCGATGTCGTTGACGTCATCGCGCAGTTTCTTCGCCAGCGGCGCCGCGAGGAGGGGCACGACCGCCCCGGCAAGGGCTCCACCAGCAACCACCTCATACAGGACGTTGGGGATGGTGTTCGCGGAGGCGTAGGCGTTCGCGGTCGCCGAAGAGCCGAGCGCCCAGGCCTGCACGAGCCAGCGGCCGAAGCCCATCATCCGGGAGACGACGGTGAGGATGGCGATCATTCCCGCCGCGCCTGCAACCCCGGCGAGAACTCGTTTGTTCATCACGGTTTGCGGCCCCAGGCGTCCAGCCGCGCAAGGGCGGGACGGCTCTCGATCACCTTGGAGAAGCTCACCTTTTCCGAGGCGAGGATCAGCCCGGTCACGGCGGCGAGCGCACCGGCGCGAGTGCGCCCGCGCGGGTGGCTCGCGAGCGCGACGCCGAGGAGCGCGCCGAGCGCGTTCGCACCGACGTCCCCGAGCATCGTGGTTTCGTTCAGATCGCGGGGCGCCGCGCCGAGAGCGACCCCGGCGGCCGTGTGCGCGAGGGCGCGCCCGCCGTGGTTGCGAGGATCGGCTGCGATCCCGGCGGCGAGGGCGATGCAGACCTTCACGGCGCGGCCGGGGCGGAGGTCGAAAAGATTGACGAGGTTAGCTGTGCCGGCGATGAGCGCGCCGGAGGTGAGCGCGTCGAGGGCGACACTCGCCTTTCCGCCCGCGCGCCCACGGGCGACCATCCCGCCGCCGAGGACGGCGGCACCGGAGATGCCGAGCAGTTTTACCGCGCCGGTGGTCAGTTCCCCACGCGCCAGCGCCTTCAGGTGCCCCTTCAGACCTTTCGCCGCGCCGGGTTCGGCCGCGAAGTCGTCCGCGCATCCGGTCGCCGCGGCGACCCCGCTCACGAGCACGGCAGGCGCCCGCAACGGGGCCGGCAGCCTCGCCGCGCCTATCACAGCGGCCGCCGCGGCGGCGACCCCGCCCGCGAGGCTGACGGTGTTGCCGCGGAAGTTCTGCCGCTCCCACGCCGCCCGGCCGGCGGTGAGTTTCAGCAGCGATTCTTGGGCGGCGCCGGTGAGCGCCGCAGAGAAGACTAGCCGTTGCAGCCCCCGAGCCTTCACACCAGCACCTCAGCACCGACGGGCCCCTCGGCCACGCCGGCGGCGTCCGGGTCTGCTTCGTCCTCGTCGGCTTCTGCTTCATCATCCGCGTCCTCGGGCTCGATCGGGTCGGGCGCGCTGATCTCCACCTCGGGTGGGAACACCGCGTCCGCGCCGCCGGCGAATCCGAAACTACCCTGTTCGCCGGAGACGATGACGGCCAGTGCCCGGGGTACGAGGATTTCTCCGGCGGTGGTAGCGATACTGTCGGTCGTCGTGTAGGTCTCCGCTGCGTCGGAATCGGCTCGGATGAGGCTGATGAGCGTCCCTTCGGCGTCTGTGCCAGCGACGAGGGTGCGGGAGCTGGAGGTGCCCTTGACCAGGCCGAGTTCGGCTGCTCGTACTTCGTCGGATGCGGCGGAGTCGGAGGCGATGACGACGGTGAGAAGGGTCGGCAGCACGTCGCCGTCCACACTCAGCAGGTCTGAGGAGCGCAGGAGGTCCATGATCGAGGCGGCGTCCTCCGACGGTTCCTGGGGATCGGCCGGGTCGTAGTCGGACAGGGCCTGGTCGAGGGCGGCCCCGATGACCGATTCGGCGCTCGCGTCGTCGGCGGGTTCGGGATCCATGTAGGCGCTGACGTTCCCCGCGATGCCGGAGCGGAAGGGCCGCTTGGCCGGGTCGGTGAAGTCCTCGCTCACCTCGACGATGTTGAGGACGCTCGCGCCGGCGGTGGTGAGGGTGTCACCGATGGCGTTGATCGTGCCCGAATCGACCCCGGGAAGCGCGACCAGGCTCACCGTGTAGGACGGCAGCACGTCTTCGATGAGGGCGTTGGAGGCTCCGGTGATGAACGCGTTCGTGTTGTTCAACGCGTCTTGGTTCTTGTCGAGCTCCTCGCGCAGGTCCTCCTTCTCCTCGCGGAGTTGCTCCACCTGCCCCGAGAGTGATTCGGCGATGTAATCGCGCAGCGGCCCAGCCCCGAGCACGATGCCCACGGCGAGGGCGAGGAACACGGAGATGAGGGAGACGATGTGGTAACGAAAATCGATCACGAGGACCTCACTAGAACAGGGCCGAGAACAGGTTGGAGACCCAGTTGAAAAAGTTGTCGATACGGGCTGCGGCGATGCCGAAGAATGCCTGACCGGCGGGGGTGGCGGCCATCGCGGCAATGAGCGCGGCGATGCCGGAGAGGATGAGGAGCACCAGGGTCCAGTTGGAGATGCGGTGCCGGTAGAGCCGGGAGACTCCCTTGGCGTCGATGAGTTTGCCGCCCACCCGCAGCCGGGTGAGGAAGGTGGAGGCCATCCCGGCCCGGCCCTTGTCGAGGAATTCGATGAGGGTCTCGTGGGTGCCGACCGCGACGATGAGTTCCGCGCCCTTGTCGTCTGCGAGGAGCATCGCGACGTCCTCACTCGTGCCGGTCGCGGGGAACACCGTGTACTCCACCCCGAGGCGCTCCACCCGTTCCTTGCCTGGGGCGCGGCCGTCACGATAGCCGTGGACGACGATCTCTGCCCCGGAGGTGAGTGCCCGGTCGGAGACCGAGTCCATGTCCCCCACGATCATGTCCAACTTGAAGCCCGCTTCCAGGATCGCGTCGGCGCCGCCATCCACCCCGATGAGGAGGGGGCGGTATTCGCGGACGTAGGAGCGCAGCATCGCGAGGTCCTCCTTGTAGTGGTAGCCGCGCACGACGATGAGCACGTGCCGCCCGTTCATCGAGGTTTTCACCTCGGGGACGCCTAACCCGTCGAGGAGGAGGTCGCGTTCTTTGCGCAAGTACTCCATCGTGTTCGCCGCGAAGGCCTCCATCTGCACCGACAACCCTTCGCGGGCGGAGGCCATCGCTTGCTCAACGATCTCGGGCGTCTGTTCCACGCCCTCCGCGATCGCGGTGCCATCGATGTCGTACACCGTTGCGCCGTCGATGCGCACTTGCGCACCCTCGGTGATCGCCATGATCTGCGAACCGAGGTCGTCGATGAGTGGGATGCCCGCGTCGAGGAGAATCGCGGGGCCGAGGTTGGGGTATCTCCCGGAGGTGGACTTCGCGGCGTTGAGCACCGCCCGCGGCTTCTTCGCCACGAGGGCCTCCGCGCTCACCCGGTCGATGTCGACGTGGTCGATGATCGCGATTTCACCGGGCTGCAGGCGCTTGGTGAGCGTCTTGGTGGACGCGTCCACCCGAACCCGGTGTTCGTCGGTCGCGTCCGTCCCGCTCGCTGATCGAAATGGAAGTCTCATCGCGACTATCGTGCCACGACCCGGCGCGAAAGTAGCTCAGCGGCGTGGGCGCGCGCCACATCCGAGTTCGGGTCGCCCGAAAGCATCCGCGCCAGCTCACCGACCCGGTCATCACCCGCGACCGCGGTGATATTGCTGTTCGTCACCGCATCGGTGCCGTCCGTGGTCGTCTTGGTGACGACGACGTGCGTGTCGGCGAACGCGGCGACCTGAGCAAGGTGGGTGACGACGATCACCTGGGTGTGGCGGGCAAGATCCGCGAGCCGGCGCCCAATCGCCACCGCTGCTTTGCCTCCCACGCCCGCGTCGATCTCGTCAAAGACGAAGGTGGGAAGGGGGCCGGATTTGCGGGCGGCCAGGGCCACTTCCAGCGCGAGCATCACCCGGGAGAGTTCCCCGCCCGAGGCGCCTTTTGCGAGCGGCCGGCGCGCGCCGCCTCGGTTGGCGACCATTTCGAACTCGATGTCCTCGGCACCCGTGGAGGTGATTTCCCCGGTGGGCGTGAGCGTGACGTAGACGGTGGCGCCCGCCATCGCGAGTTCGGCGAGTTCGCTGTTGACCGCGTCTTCGAGTTCTTCGGCCGCAGCGGCCCGGGTGGCGCTGACGGTCTCGGCGAGTCGGGTGAGTTCGGCACGGGCCCGGTCGAGGTTCGCCTCGAGCCGCTCCCGGCCCTGCCCCGGCTCGGTGAGCTCCGCGAGCCGGGCGCGGGCGCGCTCGGCGTAGGCGAGCACTGCCGCATCCGGGTCCTGTGCCCCCTCCCCTGCGTAGTCCCGGGAGAGTTCGGCCAGCAGCGCGCGCCGGGCGTGCACGTCCTCGAGCCGGGCCGGGTCGGCTTCGAGGTTCGTGCCATAGGAGGAGAGCTCGACTCCGAGGTCGCTGAGCACATGACCAGCCTCGGTGAGCTGATCGGCCCACTGCCCTAACTGAGGGTCGAAGCCTCGGGCGGCGTCGAGCGCGCTGCGGGCCGCTTCGAGCAGTTCCGCGATTCCTGGGGCGCCGCTCTCGAAGTCGCCACTGAGGGCTTCATGTGCGGTCCCGGCCGCGATCCGCAGTTCCTCGACGTTGCTCAGCCGTTCGGATTCCTCCCGCAGCGCAGCCTGTTGCCCGGGCTCGACTTCGGCCGCGTCGATACGTTCGAGAGCTCGGGTGAGGGCGAGGACGTCCCGTTCCCGGTGCTCGGCTTGGGCATCCCAGTCCTGCAGCTCCTCCTCGGCCCGGACCACCTCGCGGTAGGCGGAGGCGAGCGCGGCGAGGTGGTGTTGGTGCTCCTCGCCTGCGAACTCGTCCAGGGCCGCCCGTTGATGCGCCGCTGAGCGCAGCCGGATCTGGTCGGACTGCCCATGCACCGTCACGAGTTCCGCAGCCACCTCGGCTAGGATCGCCTGCGGCACCGAGCGCCCCCCGAGATAGGCCCGTGAGCGGCCGGAAACGATCGTTCGGACGACGAGGAGGGCATCGTCGTCGAGAACCGCCCCCGCGTCGGCTGCGACGGCGAGGGCAGGGTGGCCCGCGGGAGGAATGATGCGGCTCTCCGCGACGGCGCTGTCGGCGCCGGCACGTACCGCCCCTGCGTCCGCTTTGCCGCCGAGAATGAGGTTGAGGCCGGTTATGAGCATCGTCTTACCCGCTCCGGTCTCCCCGGTGATCGCCGTCAGGCCAGGAGCGAGGTCGATCCGTGCCTCGAGGATGACCCCGAGGTTCTCCAGTTGCAGATCTTCGATCATCGTTTCTCGGGCCCCCCGCGCCACCCGGTTACCGGGAGGTTGAATTTGCGCACGAGTCGGTCGGTGAAGGGCCCGGGATTGAGGCGGGCGAGGCGGACGGGTTTCGTGCCCTTGCGCACCTCGATGTGCGAGCCGAGCGGTGCGTCCAGGACGCGCCGACCGTCGCACCACACCTCCCCGGCCGCCGATGAGCGGTGGAGGATTTCCACCGCGAGGACGGAGTCCGGGCCGACCACCATGGGGCGGGCGAACAGGGCGTGCGCGCTGATGGGTACGAGTAGCAGCGCCTCGACGTCCGGCCACACCACGGGGCCGCCGCCGGAGAAGGCATACGCGGTCGAGCCGGTCGGGGTGGACATGACGACCGCGTCGCAGCCGAAGGAGGAGACCCCGAGGCCATCGATGCCGATGGCGACGTCGATCATGCGCGAGCGTTCCACCTTCTCCACGGTCGCCTCGTTCAGCGCCCACCCGCGTTCGACTCGTCCCGATTCTGGGTGTTCCACGGTGACCTCCAACGTCATCCGCTCTTCCACCTCGTAATCCCGTTCCGCTGCCCGGCGCACGACGTCGGAGATGTGCTCCACTTCGCCTTCGGCGAGGAACCCGACGTGGCCCATGTTCACCCCGACGATGGGGATGCCCCGTTCGAGGGTGGTCTCCGCGGCGTGCAGGATCGAGCCGTCACCGCCGAGGACCATCGCGAGCTCGAACTCGCCGTCATCGATCTCGGTGACCGGCTCCAATCCCCTTTTGAGAAGCTCCACCGCGACGTGATCCGCCATCTGCCCGGCTTCGACGCGGGTGGGGTGGGTGAGAATGAGGACGCGTCTGCTCATGAATCCTTCCCTGCTGGTCCGGTCGCGATTGCGGCGGCGATGAGGTCATCAACGTTGTCGAGACTCCCCGCGGCGCTCAGGTGCACGAAGTATTCGACGTTCCCCGCGGGACCGGGCAGCGGCGAGGCGACCACGGCGTGCGTGCCGAGCCCCACTGAGGCGGCGCACTCGAGCACCCCGGTGATGGCCTCGGCGTGAAGGTCTGGGTCGCGCACGACGCCCCCGGTGCGAAGCCGTTCTTTGCCCACTTCGAATTGTGGTTTGACCATGAGCAAATAGTCGGCTTCGGGGGCAGCTACCCGCGCGAGCGCCGGGAGAACCAGCGTGAGGGAGATGAAGGAGAGATCGGAGACGACGAGGTCCGGGGGCTGGGGAAAGTCGTCCGGAGCGAGATACCTCGCGTTCGTTCGGTCCATAACGTTCACTCGGGGGTCGTTTTGGAGGCGCCAGAGGAGCTGACCGTAGCCGACGTCGACGGCGTAGATCTGGGCGACCCCGGACCGCAGGAGCACGTCGGTGAACCCGCCCGTCGAGGCACCGGCATCGAGCGCTCGCCGCCCGGTGAGGATGGGCACGGCGTCACCGAGTGCCGCGAGTGCTCCGGCGAGCTTGAATCCGCCGCGGCTCGCGTATTCGGGATCATCCACGTCCTCGGCGACGGTGACGGCTTGGGAGGTGAGCACTTGCGTCGCCGGCTTGGCTGCGCGGGCGCCGTCGACGCTCACGCGGCCCGCGGCGATGAGCTCGGAGGCATGCTGGCGTGAGCGGGCGAGACTTCGGCGCACGAGTTCCGCGTCGAGTCGAAGTCGTTTAGCCATCCGCGGCCTCGCTCAAGTGCTCCTGGAGCACCCGGTGGGCGTGTTCAAAGGCCGCTACGTGTTCCGCGATCGGTTCCGAGGTGAGGTGTTCTATTCGGTGAATCGCCTCGTCGATCGCAGCCTCGGACGCGGGTTCACCTTGAGAACTCAGGTCGTTCGGCGTAGGGATCTTATCTTTCACGGTGTAGCTCCTTACAGCTGCGGCCAACTCAACGGTATCGCCACGAGAGCCGTTTGTGCTGAACTCACCCGCTAATGTGAATTTCTCGATCGCAGGTGAGTTCTACTTCGGCCGACCAGGCCGCGGCGCAAGCCGCCCGGAGGGCATCGAGGCTGATCGTCACCGCTTCCCCGCCGCCGCTTAAGGTCGCCCGGCGCTCGTTCTCGGTTACCGTGAGGTTTCCGTCCTCGACGACGGCGTACGCCTCGCGGCAGGCCCAGCCCGCCTCACGCGCGTGCACCCGGGGGTGGGGTCGGTGGAGGTCGCGCAGGTCGTAGCCCAGGAGCGTAGGCCGCTCGTCGGGGTCGCTGAGGAGCAAGTCGTTAGCGGAAGCTACTCCGGTCAGGACGAGCATCGCTGCCATCCCGGCCTCGCGGGCTCCGGAGATGTCGGTGTCCAACCGGTCGCCGACGACGACGGCGTCCTGCATCTGCGCGCGCTGGGCCGCGTGACGGAAGATCTGCGGGTCCGGTTTCCCAGCGGCGCGGCGGGGGAAGACGCCGGTTGCGTGAGCCACCGCTTGTACCATCGCGCCGTTGCCGGGGCCCATGCCACGCTCGGTGGGCATCGTGGAGTCGAGGTTGGTGGCGAGGTAGTCCGCGCCCCGGTTGATCGCATACACCCCTTCAGCGAGGTCTGCCCACGTGAGCGTACTCGAGGTTCCCTGTACGACGACGTCAGGGGAATCGTCCGCGCTCGATACGAGCGTGAGCCCCCGCTCCGTCAGCGCGGTTCGCAGGCCCTCCCCACCGACGGCGAGCACCTTGATCTCCGTTCCGTACGTCGATTCGACGAGGCCTGCCGCGGCTTGCGCAGAGGTAGTGATCTCCTCCTCGGTGGCGTTGATCCCGAGCTCGGTCAGGTGCGCCGCTACGTCCGAGGGCGGGCGGCTCGCGTTGTTCGTCACATACCCGTGTGGAACCTGCAGGGCATTGATCTCCTCAACGGCGTGCTCGACCGCGCGCTTTCCGCGGTACACCACTCCGTCGAGGTCGAAGAGCACACCGTCGACGCAGGTGCTCAGAGGTTCATCGCAGGAGTTGAATGGGGATTCACGGTTGAGCATCGGGGCCTTAGATTCTCTCACTTCGCGGTTCGGGCTCGTAGTCAGCCCGGATGTCAAGATCTTCGTACTCGATTTCGTCCACCTCTGGCTCTGGCAGCGTATCGCGGATCTTCTTCGCCTCCGCCTCCCGCCCGAGTTCGGTGAGGATGTCGGCACGGACACTATCGAGACGCTCACGGGTCTGTGCGGTCCTCGGTGCATCTTCGATGATGATGAGTGCCATCTCGTGTTGACCAAGGTCCCGGCGCGCGCCTGCTTCGACGATCGCCAGTTCCGCGCGTTGGATGGGGGGAAGGTTCTTCGGAGCCTCAGAGATGACGTCCAGTGCGCGCTCGGGCCTTCCCAGGCCCCGCTCGCAGTCGGCCTCCGCCGCGCGGTGAAGGTCGATTCCCGAGAGCCGGCGCACCGTCCGGAACTCGCGCAGCGCTTCTGCATAGTTGCCGATTGCGTAGGCGGTGAGCGCTGCCGCCTCGCGCACGACGTCGACGCGGCCCGCACGCCTCACTGCGGCTTGCGCGTGTTCGTATGCGAGCTCGGGGTCGGTATCGAGCAGTTCACCCGCAAGGATGAGGTGCTTACCGACTCGTTCGGCGTTCTCCTTCGACAGCGTTCGAAGCCGGGCACGGACATCCCGGTCCAGGTCGTAATAATCCACATCGGCCGGGACATACGGCGCCCGTTGGCGTTGATCCTGCGGGGGCCGACTCGGCCGGGTTCCCGAGCGTTCACTCTCCGGCCGGCGCCGCCCGTGGCGATCTCCCGTGCGCTGGTTGCCGGCGCGCCCGGTTCTGGGGGTGGACGGTCGTTCTTCTCGACGGCGAGGTGAGTTATCCCGATTCTCGTCCATTGCGTCCCCTTTTAAAGTGTCACTTCCCATATATTACAAAAGGGTGGGGAGTCCGTGTTGGTCTCCCCACCCTGTTTGTGTGGTTGGTGTCCGGCGGTGTCCTACTCTCCCACACACTACCGTGTGCAGTACCATCGGCGCTCAAGGGCTTAGCTTCCGGGTTCGGGATGGGTCCGGG
>DATGUB010000147.1:0-16626 GCA_035301585.1 Beutenbergiaceae bacterium
CAACCGACGATCTTCAGTTTCGAGGATATGCTCGCCGCGTTCTCCAACTTCAAGGAGACTCCAGTTCCCGAGCTCGGGCGCCCCAGCGCGCATCTCGAGCTTCGCCCTACCCGCATGAGCGGCTGGCCAACGATCTCTAAAACCCGGGTCCCTTACGATCTTATCGCCCGCCTGGTCGACAACAAGACAGTGTTTCCCGAGGACGTTCCCGACTACTACCCGGCAGTTTCCCCAGAAGCAGCTCGCGACGCAGTTGAGTTCAACGCCCGTGTCGAGGCAGTTGCATGAGGGAAGTCGCCGTAGACGAGAACCTCTCCCCTGACCTTGTAACGCCCCTAGCAAACACGTACCGGAAGTAAGCCGTCCGGTTTCGCCACTTCGGGGAGATGGGTCTGTTCGGGATCGAGGGCAAGGACATCTTCCTAGCCCTCGGGGAACGGGACATCGCCCTCTTGATCACCGCGGACCTCGCCCAGGTAAACAATCCGCGCGAGCGCGAGGGGCTCGCTGACGCTAATCTGCATTAGCTCGGAATCCCACCGATTCTCGCTACCGGTATCGGCCTCATCGCCCAGGTCCTCTCTATCGTCATCCCTGGAGTAGGGCACGTCCTCGAAGAGTGGCCCGAGGCACCGACAGCATTCTTCCTCAGCGATCCACCAAAGTCTGTTATCAGCGCATCCTTCCCCTTGTAACCCTCGCAATCGGGGTGAACCATTCGCGAAAGTCAGGGTTACTAACGCGAGCCTCGATAATGCCGGATCCGTGGAGTAGCCGGTGGGTGTGGTGGTGTTCTGAGGTGAGCCCAACACGCCAGTGGACTATAGGCGCAGTCACCTGCGCGGCTCGCGCTCCCAACCGTTCTTCACCCCCTTGACGATTCCGATCATGGCCACGACGGCGCCAATCGCCCCTAACGCGACTAATAAGAGCACCGAATCCTTCGTGAGGTATTCTTCAGCCTTCCGATACAGGGCAATGGCAAGCCCCACCACGGCTAAGCCCTCAATCGTTAGCCACACCGGTGCATCCCAGGAAAAGCGACTGATCTTGCTCATCCTGACAGGGTACCGACGCCGCGGCGAGCGCCGATGAGACGATGCGTTCCACGTTCTGATGGCGGCTGTTGCGCGCAATGCGCACTCGGTTCTACCTTGGGTCTTCCCGAGTCGACGGGTTTTGTTCGACTACTTCACGTCTCAGGAGGATATGCATGAGCTTTGACAAGATGAAGCACGGCGCCGAGGACCTCAAAGGCAAGGCCAAGGAGAAGATCGGCGACGCAACGGACAATGATTCCATGCAGGCCGAGGGCCTCGTGGACCAGGCGAAGGCCAAAGCCAAGCAGGCCGTCGATGACGTGAAGGACGCGTTCGACTAACCTCCGGGCCGCTTCGCACCGGCGGGCGCCTCGCGATCACCGCGATTGCGCTCGCCGGGTTGCGAAGATGACGGCGATGACTCCGGCCGCTCCCCACGCCAGGAGCCCGAGGATGGGCCCGGCGATACCGGAAATGGATGCCTCCAGCCCCTGGGTTGCCGAGATTGCCGGGCCGATCGGGAGCCAGGAAACTACGGCAGGGGCGAAGGCAGGCATGGCGGAGGTCAACGCCGTCGCGACGGCAAAGGCGGCGATGAGAACGGTGAGCACGATCCCGACCCGACCGAAGGCCGCCACCAATCCGCGCTGCACGGCCATGAACACGACCGATGCGAGAGCGGCGAGCATTCCCAGCCCGAGCCCGACCGAGGCCGCAAGGTCCGTGAACACCGCCGCGATGATCGTCACGCCGAACCCTTGCGCCGCCGCGATGAGCGCGGGAACCTTCATCGATCGGAACGTCAGCGCGGTCGCGGACCGCGTGCTCGTGCGCGCGCCCGCAGCGACGGCGGGGTAAACCCCGAGCAGCCACAACCCCCCGGCCCAGAGCGCGACCATCGCAAAGGACGCGAGCCAGGTGAATCCCACCCCACCGGGGTCGGAAAGCGCCACGGGATCGGCGAGGACGTCGGCGAGGGTCTCGCGCTCGCCATCGGGGTAGTGCGGAATCTCCTGGGTAGCCTCGTCGAGCCCGTCGGCGAGCTCCCCGGTGCCGCCAGCGAGTTCATCCGCCCCGCCGGCCAACTCCTCAGTTCCGGAACTGAGCTCGTCCGCGCCATCGACGAGCGCGCCGGCTCCGGCGGAGAGCTCATTCGTTCCCGCGGCGAGTTCGTCCGCTCCCTGGGCGAGGCCCCGGGTGCCTGAGGCGAGTTCGCTCGCCCCGCCGGCAAGTTCATCTGCCCCACCGGCAGCGGCGCCGCTGGCCGAGGCGATCTGCGTGGTGCCCCGGTCGAGTTCCACCGCGCCGGATTGGAGTTCCCCGACTCCGCTGTCCAGTTCGCTCGCCCCGCTGGAAAGCCCGGCGAGGCCCTCGGCTAGCTCGGCGTTACCTTGCGCGAGGTCGCGTGCGCCGCCGCCGAGTTCGCCCGACGCGTCGTGGGCCTGTTCCAGACCGGCGGCGAGTTCGTCCGCGCCGCGGGCGAGCTCGTTGATCCCGGTGAACAGTTGCTGGATCTCCCCCAGACCGCCCTCATCGCCGGTGAAGTCCTCCATGGAGTCGGCGAGGGCGTGCAACTGCTCGGACGCGTCCTGAAGGAACTGCTGGAGATCTTCTGAATTGCCGACGTGCTCTTGGAGCGCCGCGCACGCCTCCCCCTCGGGATCGGCCGCGCATACCGCGTCGATGATCTCCTGCACCGTTCCGCTCGCGCCGCCGAGACGGTCGGCGAAGTCCCGGACCTCGCTGGCCCCGGCAACGATGCCTTCCTCTATTTGATCCAGGTGCTCGGGCACGACGTCGACGGCGTTATTGAGCTCATCGAGCCCGCCGGCGAGCTCTTGTGCTCCCCCGGAGAGCTCTCCCAGCCCCGCTGACAACTCCTCCACTCCCCCTGCGAGTTCCTGGGACCCGCCCTCGAGTTCGGAGGCACCCGCGGAGAGCGCGCTCGCCCCGGTGCTCAGTTCTTTCGTCCCGGCTCGAAGCCCGCTCACCCCGCTGGCGAGCTCGCTCGTTCCTCCTGAAAGCTCCCGGCTGCCCGACGCCAGTTCGTTGAGCCCACCGGCGAGTTCGGAGGCACCGGCGGACAGTTCTCCGGTCCCACCCGCGAGCTCGTGGGTGCCGTCGGCGAGCTCACTTGCCCCGCCGGCGAGTTCACCGGTACCCGCCGCGAGTTCTTCCACCCCATCGGAGAGCTGTTCGCTGCCTCCGGCAAGTTCGCCGGCACCACCCGCGAGGTCACGCGCCCCCTGGGCGAGCGACTGCGCCCCCTCCGCGGCGTCCCCCAACTCCTCGCCGAGAGTGTTGAAGCCGACGAAAATATTTTCCAGGTACGAGCCGGTGAGGTCGTTACCGACCGAACCCATCGCCGCGCGGACGATCGTGTGCGTGACCGCATCGTCGACGAGCCGGGCCCGCGGCGAGGTCGTCACCTCGATCAGGGCTTGCCGCGGGTCGGCGTCCTCCTCGGCCGTCGAGGTCGCCGCGGCAGAGAACTCCGGCGGGATCGTGACGACCGCGCCGTATTCGCCCGAATCAAGCCCCTCGCGGGCGAGGTCCTCGTTCGTCATCACCCACTCGTAGTTCTCCACTTCGCCCTCGCCCAGGCCCTTGCCTTCGGCGAGCGCGGCCGCGAGTTGGCGGCCCAGCGGCACGGTCTGCCCTTCGAGTTCGACCGGTTCGTCATTGTTGACGACGGCGGCAACCACTTCCTCGGCGTGGCGCCCGGGATGGGCGAGGGTCGTGGTGAAGGCCGCCGCGACGAGGAGGGGCACCACGAGAGCGATGAGGAGAGTCAGGATCCGGCGGGGACGGCGCAGGGAAGTGGTGGGAGTCATACGAGTACACCTGCCAATGCGGTCTGTTGCACGATCTGCTCCGCGCGCCCGGTCACGGTTCCCACGATGACCGTGGGGACCTGCGCGTTCTCCAGCACGCGTTGCAGGCTCGCGGCAGCGGCGGCGCCCAGGTCGTCGGCGCCGTCGAGAATGAGGATTTCGGGTTCTTCGGCGAGTACCGCCTCGAGGACCGAGGACCGGCCCGGGTGTGGTTCGTCGTCGACAATATGCACGTACGCGACCCTGCGGCGGACAGCGCTCGCGCGTTCGGGCACGACGAAGCCGCAGGTCTTCAGTCGTCCGCTGCCTGGCACGCGCCGCCCGGCGACGGTGAGGAGCAGCTCCGTGAGTTGCTCAGGTGATTCCGCGGTGATCGCCGTGGTCTGGCCCCGGGGGATGGCGAGGTCGACGCCGGTGAACACGCCCGGCTCGCTCGAGGCGAGGCCCTGGGCGACGACGGCATCGGTGTTCTCGGGTGAGGGCCAGTCGGCGAGGGCGAGCTCGTGGGCGATGCCTTCCCCTTCCACATCGAACGAGGGCATGCGCCGATCGAGCCAGGCGGGGATCCACCATGCCTTCTCCCCCAGGAGCGCGAGGACCGCGGGCACGAGGGTCATCCGCACGAGGAACGCGTCGACGAACACCCCGACGGCGAGCCCGAGCGCGATGGGTTTGATGTTCGCATCCCCTTCGGGAACGAAGGCGACGAACACGGCGACCATGATGACCGCGGCAGCGGTGACGACCTTCGCCGCGCCGACGAACCCGGTCTCGATCGACTCCCGCGCTCTGCCGGAGTGGACGTAGTCCTCGCGCATGCGGGTGACGAGGAAGACCTGATAGTCCATCGCGAGCCCGAACAGCACGCCCATCACGACGATGGGCATGAAACTCAACACCGGTCCGAGTCGGGCGACTCCGAGGGCACCGGCGAGGACCCCGTCCTCGAACACGAGCGCAACGGCCCCGAACGCGGCGGCGACCGACAGCAGGTAACCCACCGTCGCTTTGATCGGCACCGCGATCGAGCGGAACACCATCGTCAACAGAACGAGGGAGAGCCCGGCGACGACGATCCCGAACGGCAACAGCGCGGCACCGAGTTTTTCCGAGACGTCGATGCCGATCGCGGTGAAGCCGGTGACGGAGAGGTCGAAGTTGTATTCTGCTTCGATCCGATCGTGCATCGCGCGAAGTTCGTGCACGAGGTCCTTCGTCTCCTGCGAATCCGGTGCGCCTTCGGGAACGACTTGGATGATGCCGGTGTCAGCGGTCGGGTTCGGGGTGGCCATGAGCACCTCGTCCACGCCCTCGAGTGCCTCGATCTCGCTCGAGAGATCGTCCATGAGCCCGAGCGGGTCGGTGCTGGTGAGGATCGAACCGGTGACGATGAGCGGGCCGTTGAAGCCCTCTCCGAAATGCTCTTCGACGAGTTCATAGGTCACCCGGGCGGGGTCGTCCTCCGGCAGGGAGGCCGCATCGGGCAGGGCGAGCCTGAGGTGCAGGGCCGGTGCGGCGACTGCGATCACACCGGCGAGGACGACGACGATCGTCACCACCGGCCAGCGGGTCGCCGCCCGCACCCAACCGCGGAAGAACCGATCGGAACGGCCAGAGTTGCCCCCTGCCGTGTCTTCTTTCGCGCGGGGGCTGCGGCGCGACTTGCGCGGGGCCTTGCGGAGCCGTTCGCCCGCGGAGGCGAGCAGCGCAGGGATGAGGGTGAGCGAGACGAGCACCGCCACCCCCACGGCAGCGGCGGCGGCCACGCCCATCGTGGTGAGGAAGGGGATGCCCGCAACTCCCAGGCCGAGGAGAGCGATCATCACGGTCAGGCCGGCGAAGACCACCGCCGAGCCCGCGGTCGCGAGCGCGCGGCCGATCGACTCCTCCACCTCCATGCCGTGGCGAAGCTGGTCCTGGTGGCGGGCGACGATGAACAGCGCATAGTCGATCCCCACGGCGAGCCCGAGCATGAGCGCGAGCATCGGCGTGGTCGAGTTGATCGGCGCGAGGGCCGCGACGATGAAGATGAGCAGGGTCGAAACGCCCACCCCGGCGAGCGCGTTGAGCAGCGGCATCCCGGCGGCGATGAGGCTCCCGAGCGTCAGCACGAGCACGACGAGGGCGATCACCACCCCGAGCGCCTCGGTCACCGAGAGCTCCGGTAGGGCGTTTCCGAACAGCTCTCCGCCGTAGGAGGCGTGCGACCCCTCGGGGAGCGCCCCGTCGAGATCATCCGTGATCGCCCGAATCTCGTCCATCGCGGAATCGGGAACCTCGGTGAGCCCCTCATCCATCTGAACCTGGATGAGCGCCGCCTGCTCGTCCTCGGAGACCATTCCGCTCGCGAGCTCGGTGTCGTAGGGAGAAAGGGTCTGCATCACGTGGTCGGTATCGACGAGCTGCTCCACCGCCGATTCCACCGCTTCCTGGAAGTGTGGATCGTGAACCGTCTGGCCTTCGGGGGCGACCGCGAGGACCTGCGCTGACGCGCCGGAGATCTCCGGGAAGGTCGCGCCCAGAGTATCGAGCGCTTCTTGCGATTCTGTACCCGGGATGGATACGCCGTCGTCGAGTTCACCGCCGGTGAGAACGGTGACGCCGCCGAGCAGCGCCAGGAGGGCCAACCACGCGGCGAAAACCCATCGCCGCTGCTGGGCGGCCCAGCGGCCAAGGGAGTAGAGGGAAGAAGACACGGACGTGCGGCTTTCGGTTCGACGGTCGCAATTCGATACAGATCTGTATCCGATACAGAAGTGTATGCTTGGCCCTGGAAGATGACAATACGCGCCGACCGGCCGCGGCGGTGCGCTTGACCACAGCAGTTGTACTTTGGAGCGGAGATGACCAACTCCCACCCGGCAACGAGCCGGAAACGGCAACAGACCCGCGAGCGACTCATGGACGCCGCCTACGAACTGTTCGCCGACGAGGGCGTGCACGCGACCTCGATCGAGGCGGTCGCCGAGGCGGCGGGTTTCACGCGGGGCGCGTTCTACTCCAACTTCGAATCCAAGAATGAACTGTTCTTCGCCCTCGCCGACCGCGAGTGGTCGATCCGATTAGGGATCGTGCGGACCGTGATCGAGGAATTCACCGACTTCGAAGCGAGCGGGACCTTGGATCAGCAAGTCTCTGCTCTCCTCGTGCGGATCTTCACCGCTCTTCCCGATGACCGACGCTGGGAGCTGATCTCCCGAGAGTTCGAGCTGCTCGCCCTGCGCGATCCTGACATCGCGCCCCAATACCTCGCGCACAAGCAGGAGTTCCAGGCCCAGCTCGCCGACGTCCTCATGACCGCAGCTCGCACGTTCTCGGTGGAGTTCACCCTCGCGCCCAGCGATGCCACCACCTTCCTCACCCTCATGCACGAGCACGCCATCGAGGAAGCCATGCTCTCGCACACCGACGACGTTCAGGGGGCCACTCGGGACGAGATGCTCCGCATCCTGCCCACGCTCGTCAGCCACTTCACGCGCCGCGCCACGCCCGGCGGGTAGGCGAAAAGATCACAAAGTCACTACAACATTCCGGTCTCTGCGGGAACCGGTGTGCCGGTGGCGCTTCGCCACTGTAGAGTTCGTACCCAAGTCTCTGCCGACGTCGAAAGGTACTGGAACCTAGCACAGCTAGCCCAGGGGGCCACGTGATCGAATTTCAGAACGTAACGAAAACCTTCGACGCCGTCGACGCGGTGAAAAACTTTTCTCTCCAGGTCCCACCCCGGCGAACGACCGTTTTCGTCGGGTCCTCGGGGTGTGGAAAGACCACCCTGCTGAGGATGATCAACCGGATGGTCGATCCCACGAGCGGCGACATCACGATCGACGGCGAAGACATCGCCGACCAGGAACCGGTCACGCTTCGCCGCCGGATCGGATACGTGATGCAGAGTTCTGGCCTCCTGCCCCACCAGACGATCGCCGCGAACATCGCCACCGTGCCGATCCTGCAGGGAACGCCGAAGAAGGAGGCCCTGGCGGCGGTGCCGCGACTGCTGGAGAAGGTGGGCCTCGACCCCTCGATCGTGCGGCGGTTCCCCGGGCAGCTCTCCGGCGGCCAGCAACAGCGGGTGGGGGTGGCGCGCGCACTCGCCGCCGATCCGAACATCCTCCTCATGGACGAACCCTTCGGCGCCGTCGATCCGATCGTTCGCGCCGAACTGCAAACGGAACTGCTGCGGCTGCAGGATCGGATCGGTAAGACGATCGTGTTCGTCACCCACGACGTCAACGAAGCGTTCCTCCTGGGCGATCAGATCGTCATCCTGCGTGAGGGCGCCCAGATCGCCCAGGTGGGCACCGCCAGCGAGATCATCGAGTCCCCGGCGGATGAATTCGTCGCCCAGTTCGTCGGCCTCGATAATGGCACCCGCGAGTTCCACTTGAAAGACACCAGCCGCGGCACCGTCGTCGTCGACCACCTCGGGCGCACCCACGGAACGTTGGCGCGATGACCTGGATCCTGGGAAACCTCGATCTCATCGGCTCCCTGTCGTGGGTGCACGTTCGCCACAGCCTCATCCCCCTCGCGATCGGATTCGCGGCGTCCATCCCCCTGGGGTGGCTCGCGTGGCGCCTCAAGGCGCTGCGTTCCCCCATCGTCGTCACCACCGGCCTGCTGTACACCATCCCCTCCCTCGCCATGCTGACGATGCTCCCCGCCGCGCTCGGGGTCGCGCCGTACGTGGAGATCAACCTCATCGTCGCGCTCACGCTGTACGCGGTGGCGCTGCTCGTTCGCACCGTAGTCGATGGTCTCGCCTCGGTGGACGACGACGTCCGGCTCGCCGCGACGGCGATGGGTTACGGGCGTTTCAAGCGGGTGTGGCGGGTGGAGCTGCCCCTCGCGGGTCCGGTGATCCTTGCCGGGCTGCGGGTGACGGCGGCCTCGACAGTCGCGCTCGCAACCGTGGGGATCCTCGTGGGGGTGACCAACCTCGGGTACCTGTTCACCAACGGCCTCCAGCGCCGGATCATCCCGGAAGTGCTCGCGGGGATCGCCGCCGTCGTACTCATCACCGTGATCATTGACCTCCTGTTAGTGCTCGCAGGCCGGGTGCTCCTGCCCTGGGCGCGGGTGGAAGCGGAGGCGAAGGCTTGAACCTCATCGCCGACGCGTTCGCGTGGATGTTCTCCGAGAACCCCTATGCCGGGGGTTCCTCGATCCCGTGGGCCGTCGGCGAGCACGTGCTCTACACCTTCCTGTCCGTCCTCCTCGCCTCGCTCGTGGCCATCCCGATCGGGTGGTGGATCGGGCACACGGGCAAGGGCAAGGATGCCGTCGTCGCGCTCTCGGGCGCGGGCCGGGCGATCCCATCGTTCGGGCTGCTCGTCCTTCTCGTGCTCGTCATCGGCGTCACCCGCAAACCCGAGGCAGCGGTGCTCACCTACGCCCTGCTCGCCTTCGCCGCCGTCCTCTCCGGAGCCTACTCGGGGGTAGCGGCAGTGCCTCGTGACGTCGTCGACGCCTCCCGGGCGATGGGAATGACGGAGTGGCAGATCCTCATCCGCACCGAGGTGCCGCTGAGCATGCCGCTGCTCGTGGCCGGGATCCGCTCCGCAGTGCTGCAGGTCATCGCAACGGTGACGATCGGGGCGTATGTTGGTTTGGGGGGGCTCGGCCAATACATCATCGCGGGCATCCCGCTGCGCAGGTTCGACATGGTTCTTGGGGGCGCGCTGCTCGTCACCGCCCTCGCACTGATTCTCGATGGGGTGTTCGCCCTCGCCCAACGCGGGGTGCATCCCAGAGGTTTGTCCCAATCGGTGGCTACCACCGCCAGAAGGAGAGAAAAGTAATGAAAATTCGTCACCTTCCCGCCCTCGGGGCCGCGGCGCTGATGCTCGCGGCGTGCTCGGCTTCCGACCCGCTCGATCCAGAAACCGAAGATGCCGGTGGTGAGGAGACCCAGGAGGCCGGTTCGGTAACGGTGGGGTCTCAGGATTACTACTCGAACGAGATCATCGCGGAGATCTACGCCCAGGCGTTGGAGCACGCCGGGTTTGACGTGGAGCGGCAGTTCTCCATCGGTCAACGCGACGCGTACATGCCCTCGATCGAGGCCGGGGACATCTCGATCTTCCCGGAATACACCGGGAACCTCCTGCAGTTCTACGATCCCGACACGGAGGCACGCACGGAAGAGGACGTGTACGAAGAGCTCCAGCAGGCGCTCCCGGACAACCTCGCTGTGCTCGATCAGGCCGAGGCCAGTGACCAGGATTCGGTGACGGTGACCAAGGAGTTCGCCGACGAGCACGATCTCTCCAGCATCGGCGACCTCGCCGAACTTGACGAGGAACTCACCCTCGGCGGCCCTCCCGAACTCGCCGAGCGCCCCTACGGGCCCGAGGGCCTGGAGAGCGTGTACGGGGTCGAGGTGGAATTCAACGCCACCGGTGAAACAACGGTGGAGGAGCTCGAGGCGGGCACGGTCGACCTCGCCAACGTGTTCACCGCCGATCCCCGGATCCAGACCCTCCAACTGGTGCCGCTCGCCGATCCGGAAGGTCTCTTCCTCGCCTCACACGTCGTCCCCCTCGTCACCGCAGAGATGGCTGACGACCTCGCCCCGGTGATCAACCCGGTCAGCGAGGCCCTCAGCGCCGATGCCCTCGTGGGAATGAACGTCCAGAGTCAATCGGACCAGAAGTCCCCGGAGGATATCGCCGGGCTCTGGTTGGAAGATAACGGCTTCCTCGACTGACCGGGGCGGGGCTAGCAAGAAGGCTTGCCGGTCACTCCGTGTGCCAGGGGGCGAGGCTGGGCAGGTCCTCGTCCTTGAGCCGGCTGGGGATGACGAGCACGGGGCACACCGAGTGGTGCAGCACCGCCTGCGAGGTGGAGCCGAGCAGCATCCCGGCGAAGCCGCCCCGCCCGCGGGTACCGACGACGACGAGGTCGACCGCCGTGGAGAACTCCGACAGCAGCGCCGCGCCGGAACCGTCGAGGGCGTGTCGACGCACCGTCACGCCCTCGTGGCCCACCAGCGCCTGGTTCACTGCGACGTCGAGCCCTTCCTTGGCGTCGGCGAGCAACGCTTCGGAGTCGACGGCGGCAGGTAGCCACCCGAGCATGCCTGCCCCCGAACCGATCGGCAGGCCAACCACGGCGGTGAGCTCTGCGTCCCACAGCTCCGCGTGTTCGATCGCCCGGGTGAGGGCGATCTTCGCGGAGTCCGAGCCATCAACACCGACGACGAGGCGCTGCACCGGCAGGCGCAGGGTCGCGCCTTCCTTGTGGGGTACGACGACGACGGGTGAGTGCGCGTGGGCGGGCAGCGCGGAGGACACGGTCCCCAGGAGTCGCTCGGCGAAGCCCGACTGGCCGCGGGTGCCGACGACGGATAGGCACACCTTCTTCGATAGCTCTACGAGCACGCCGGCGGGGTCACCGGTCTCCAGGGCGGTCGTCACCGTGAGACCTCGACCCTCGAGGCGAGCGGTCGCCTCGTCGAGTACGGCTTGGGCACCATCTCGGATCGCCTGATCATCGAGGGTGGCATACCCACCATCCATGCTCGCCGCCGCGAACGTGGGTAAGGCGTATGCGCAGACGATGTGCAGCCGCCATCCGGTGCGTTCCGAGAACGCGGCCGCCCACTCCAGTGCCCCTAGGCTGGCGGCAGAGCCGTCAACCCCAACCAACACGACTTCTTCACGTGTCATGACCTTTTCACCGCCACTGTTTGGGTTGTCCTTTACCTTATTGTCCTACATCCCCGGCCCGATGTGCACCACTTCACGAAGGGAAAACCGCATTCGTTACCCAGGGGCGGGATTCGCTCCTCCCGGCGCGTGCCCACCGGCCCGACTGCTGGCCACGTGCACGCGAGAGGGGCACGCGGTAGCGAGGTCCGCAGGCAGCAAAAAAACCGGCCCGAGGGCCGGTTTCTTGCTGGTGACGTGTTAGTCGATCACCCGGATGTAGGTGGCTCCGCCACGGAAGAGCTTGCTCTCGTAGAGCGGAGTGCTCGGGTTCCGCGCCGCGATGTGATTACCGTTGCCGGTGTAGATCCCGACGTGCCCCGGCCACCACACGAGGTCTCCTGGGCGGGCCTCGGAGGCCGAGACGATCCGGCCGGCTCCGCGCTGGGCACCGGAGGAGGGCGGAAGCGAAACGCCGAACTTCGAGAAGACGTAGCTCGTGAATCCGGAGCAGTCGAAGGCCCCGGGGGTCGTGCCGCCGTGCTTGTAGGGGGTGCCGACGTACTTGCGAGCCTCAGCCACGATCGCTGCGCCGGTGCCGCTGGCGGGTGCCGAAGATACTTCCTCCTCGGCGGGTGCCGACTCCGTCGACGCCTCTGCGGGAGCCGCATCGCGGGTGCCGGTGCGCGAAGGGGAAACCTCGCGGCTCTGCGCCGTTGTCGTCGTCGCCACAGGCTCCGGGGGCGGAGGCGGGGGCGTTGCGGAGGAACCGCTCGCCGCGCTCACGAACGACCACTTGGCGTCTTCCTCAACCGACACCGTCGGGCCGGAGGTGAGGTTGTCGCTGGAGTCGACCGAACGGTCATTCGAGTCTTTGGCGAGAGTCGCGGTGCCAGCGGTCGGGCTGGCGATGCTGCCCGCGGCGGTCATCGTGAAGATGATGCCGGTACTTGCGGCTGCTGCGGCGGCGCGGCGGCCGATCGGGCCGGTTACGTACTCACCAAGGGTCGTCAGTGGCGTCACGGGGCGGCGGTCTGCGCGGTACCTACCGCCGGTAGTGCGTTGTGACAAAGATTTACCTCTCCTAGTTTCGCCTGCGAAGTGAGCTGTCGGGTTCAAGTGGGAGAACACTTTGCCTCGTAGTCGAGGCTTCACCCCAAGATCCTCGCGGATCGAAGGTGGTTCCTCCGCCCTCGCCATCGGGTCGTAATGGCGTTCTTGAATGGCGAGGTTTGGCGTTCAAGAACGCGGCTCTGCTGCTCCTTGGTGCAGCCGAACTGAGATAACGGTACCTGAGTTTTTCTGCGAATGTCACGTTCTGATCACGGAGAGGTCTCAAACCGGTTACCCGAACTAACTTCACACCCTCCCCGCGACGCGCCACCAGTGCATCTTTCCGCGCCAGAATGCCAAAAGCGAAGGGTAGCGCGACGTGGCGAAGGCCACTTATCCACACGTGTGAATCCGCTCACAGGCGTGTCGGTCAGGGCTTCCGGACGAAAAGGTGCTTCCCCATCTCGGCGGGTAGCGCCACTTCGCCATGGGCGTCATCGGCGCTGAGAAGCACGTCCGCCCCAGCCCGCGAGACCTTCACGGGGGTCGGTGGGGCGATGCTCGCATCGAGGAACTCCTGGAGGAGCAACGTATCCACCTGCAGGGGTTCACCGATGCGCTCGAGGCGGACATCGAACGACTCTCCCTCACCGGGTGGCTGCGTTGCGAGGAACTCGGTCAGCGGCACAACCGCGATCTCCGGTGGCGCACCCACCCCCAATTGCGAGAGGGCGGGGATCGGGTTGCCGTAGGGGTCGTGTTGAGGTTCGCCGAGCAGCGTGACGAGACGCTGTTCGACGTTGTCGCTCATCACGTGCTCCCAACGGCAGGCCTCGTCATGCACGAACGGCCACTCGAGCCCGATCACGTCAGTGAGGAGGCGTTCGGCAAGTCGGTGTTTGCGCATCACCTGGGTGGCGCGAGACATGCCCTCCTCCGTGAGCTGCAGGTGCCGATCGCTCGTGACGACCATGAGGCCATCACGCTCCAACCTCGCCACCGTCTGCGAGACCGTCGGCCCCGAATGCCCGAGCCGTTCAGCAATCCGGGCACGCATCGGTGGGATGCCCTCTTCGATAAGTTCAAACACCGTCTTGAGGTACATCTCAGTGGTGTCGATGAGATCGCTCACGAACCCTCCCCATAGTTGTCCATCCACCTTACTTCCTTCCCCTTTCCCCCACGCGGGAATTACGCTGCCGGCCCACCTCGTTCGCCGAGGACACCCCCGGTCATCGGTGCCCTCCCTGCGCATCTAGAATCGAGCCATGGGCGGGATTGAACACGTTTCGGATGGGGCGGGCCCCTCGGGTGCCCACTCGTACCGCGGCCTCGCCGTGGAAGAAGCGATCCGGGCCTGGAATTTTGAATCGGTGTGGGCACTCCTCGTCGACGGCGAGGTCGGCTCCCCGCTGCCACCGGCCGAGGCGTTCCCGCTGCCGATCCGCACCGGCGACCACCGGGTCGACATGCAATCCGCCCTCGCGGGCCTCGCCCCCGTCTGGGGATTCACGTCATTGCCGACGACGTCACCCGCCTCCGCCCGCGCCTCACTCGCCCGGGCATCGGTGATGGCGCTGTCCTTCCTCGCGCAGTCAGCGCGCGGACCGGAGGTGCCTGCGGTTCCCGATTGGGTCGTCGATCAGGTCAGCGGTATCGCCCGCCGTTTCCTCACCCGCTGGCGCGGCGAAGCCGATGAGCGTCGGGTGCGGGCGATCAACGCCGGCTGGGTCGCCATCGCGGCCGCCCCCCGCTGCCCCTCGCTGGAGGTGGCCCGGCGGACCGCCGCGACGGGGGCGGACATCGCGGCCTGTCTCTCCGCCGCCGTCGCCGCGAGCTCCGGGCCGCTCGGGGCGGGCGCTGCGGCCCGGCTCGCCGAGGTTCTCACTACGTCACCCGGCGGGGCACAGGTTCGGGAGTTTCGCCGACAGTGGGGATTTGCGAGGAACTCCTCACCGCACGCGAGCCCCCAGGTTGAAGCGCTGGAAGAGGTATCGCGGGAGGTGGGCAGCGACCATACGCTCGTCGCTGCCCACGCCGCCGAGATCGCCCATTACACCCACCCCCGCTTCTCCACCGAGCAGCTACTCACCACCTTGTGGGTGACCCACCTATTCACCTTCGCCGGGGTGCCGCCGCGGATGCTCACCGCGATGTTCGCCTGCGGGAAGACTGCCGGGTGGAGCGCCACCATTGTTTCTGAACACTCTCGCCTTCTGGAGAAGCTCCGCCGATGAACATCACGATTCCCCCGCACCTCCTACCCGCTGATGCCCGGTTCGGTTCGGGCCCCACCCGCGTGCGCGCGGACCAGGTACAGGCCCTGGCCGCGGCGAACCCGCGCGTGCTCGGCACGTCCCACCGGCAGCCACCGGTGAAGGAACTCGTGGGTGAGGTTCGTTCACTTCTTCTGGAGCTCTTCTCCGCCCCCGATGGTTACGAGGTGATCCTCGGTAACGGCGGGGCGAGCCTGTTCTGGGATGCCGCGACCTTCCACCTCATTCACCGCCACGCGCAGTTCGCTGAGTCCGGAGAGTTCGGGGCAAAGTTCGCGGCCGCGGCGAGGCAGGCCCCCTGGTTGGAAGAACCCGAGGTGATCTCCGGGCCGCCGGGAACCTCCGCGGTGCCGGCCGCGAGCGCACTCATCGACACGTACGCGTGGGTGCACAACGAGACCTCCACCGGCGTGCTCAACCCGGTGACGCGGGTGGAGGGAGCAGCCCGCGGCGCGCTCATGGTCGTCGATGGCACCTCGGCCGCGGGCGGGGTCGATATCGACCTCGCGGAGGTCGACGCCTATTATTTCTCCCCCCAAAAGGCATTCGGGTCAGAAGGTGGCCTGTGGCTGAGTTTCGTCTCTCCCGCAGCGATCGCGCGGATCGAGGAGCTCGCGAGCCGGTGGACCCCGGCGTCCCTCTCGCTCTCGATGGCCCTCGCCAATTCACGGCAGAACCAGACCCTGAACACCCCGTCAATCTCCACGCTCCTGCTCATTCGCAGCCAGCTGCAGTGGTTCGCAGAGAACGGCGGGCTGGAGTTCGCGGCCGCACGCAGCGCGGACAGTTCCCGGATCCTATACTCCTGGGCGGAGGAATCCTCCTACGCGGCCCCGTGGGTAGCACCGGCGCACCGCTCGCCCGTCGTCGCGACCATCGACTTCGATGATGCCCTCGATGCCGGCAAGATCACCGCGGCGCTCCGGGCGAACGGCGTGGTCGACGTGGAACCGTATCGCAAACTCGGGCGGAACCAGATCCGGGTAGGAACCTTCCCCTCGGTCGCGCCGGAGGACGTCCGCGCGCTCATCGCCTGCATCGAATACGTCGTCGAGCGCCTCTAGTACGGCGCCCGGCGGCGAGCGCCGCTAGGCGGCTCGATTCGTGCTCTGCTGCGCGGCCACCTCGAGCTGCGCCTGCTCCCTCGCCGCCCGCTCCTCGGGGTGGGTGAGGATCACGTGCGGTTTGCTGCGCAGCGAGTAGGTCACCTCCACCTGCCAGTGGCGCTTCACCCACAGGATCGCGACGACGGAGATGAGGATGGAAGCGATCGCGCCCACGCCGATCGACCAGCGCGCACCCCAATTCTCCGCGATCCAGCCGACCACCGGGGCGCCCACGGGGTTCGAACCGAAGAACACCATGAGGTACAGGCTCATCACGCGGCCGCGCACCGTCGGGTCCGTACCGAGCTGGATCGTCGTGTTCGCCGCGGTGATCATCGTGAGGGTGAAGAAGCCCACGAGGATCGACATCGCGGAGAACGCCCAGAAACTCGGCATGATCGCCATCAGCCCGGAGGAGACCCCGAAACCGAACGCGGCGCCGAGCACGAGGCGCACCCGCGGGCGGTTCCGCCGCGCGGCGGCGAGCGCCCCGGCAAGCGAGCCGATCGCCATGACCGAACCGAGCAGCCCGTACTCCCCGGCGCCCCTCCCGAACACCTCCCGGGCCATCACGGCGGAGGTCAATTGGAAGTTCATCCCGAGCGCGGAGACGACGAACACGGTGACCATGATGACGATGATGTCGGTTCGGTGCCGGACGTAGGCGA
>DATGUB010000148.1:0-61353 GCA_035301585.1 Beutenbergiaceae bacterium
GAGACGTTCTCGTGCAGACGCACCGAGACCTTGTGCTCGCCGAGCGACTTGATCGTGTTACCGACCTCGATCTTGCGGCGGTCGAGCTGGGGACCACCGGCGGCCACAACGGCCTCGGCGATGTCTGAGGTCTTGACCGCACCGAAGAGCCGGCCCGCGTCACTGGAACGCACCGCAACAACGGCGGTGAGGTTCGCGAGTTGGTCGCGTACGGCGTGCGCGTCTTCAATCGTTGCGATCTCACGCTTGCGCCGAGCAGCGGTCATCTGGTCGATCTGGCGCTGCGCACCCTTGGTCCACGGGGTAGCAAGGCCCCGGGGAAGCAGGTAGTTGCGCGCGTAGCCGTCCTTGACCTCGACGACTTCGCCGGCTGCGCCGAGCCCGGTGACTTCGTGGGTGAGGATAAGTTTGCTTGCCATGATCCTCCCCCTTACCGGTTCGAGCTCGAGTACGGCAGGAGCGCCATCTCGCGAGCGTTCTTGATTGCGCGGGCGATCTTGCGCTGTTCCTGAACGGTGACGCCGGTGACCCGGCGGGCACGGATCTTGCCGCGGTCAGAAATGAACTTGCGCAGAACCGCAGTTTCCTTGTAGTCAATCTCGCCTTCGAAGGCAGTCCGCTTTACCGGCTTGACCTTCTTGACGATTGGCTTACGGGAGCTTCCCTTCGCCATATCCTTCTCCTTGATCGAACTCGCGCGCTGCTCAGTGCCGCCGCGCGAGGAGGCTGTTACTTAGAACGGGGGATTGGAGCCAAAGCTTTGGCCACCGCTACCCCACGGGTCGTCACTATCGGAGCCGGGCTGGCCGCCTCCGTAGGACCCCCCATCGAATCCGCCACCACCTTGGACGTCGCCGCCGCCACCGAAGTTGCCGCCGCCACCTCCAAAGTTTCCGCCTCCGCCACCGAAGTTCCCACCGCCACGGCTGGCGCGGGTGACCTGTGCGGTGGCGTACCGCATGGACGGGCCAATCTCATCAACCTGGAGCTCCACTACGGTGCGGCGTTCGCCCTCGCGGGTTTCGAACGACCGCTGCACGAGCCTGCCCTGAACGATGACTCGCATCCCCTTGGTGAGGGATTCGGCAACGTTCTCGGCAGCGTCGCGCCAGATCGAGCAGCGCAGGAAGAGAGTTTCCCCATCCCGCCACTCGTTGGTCTGGCGGTCGAAGTTCCGCGGAGTAGAAGCGACCGTGAAGTTCGCTACTGCGGCACCGGCCGGCGTGAACCGAAGTTCGGGATCCGCGGTGAGGTTCCCAACGACTGTAATGATTGTTTCGCCTGCCATGTCACTCCAAAACTGGTCGGGCGACGCTTACGCGTCTTTGCGGATGAGTTTGGTGCGCAGCACAGATTCAGCGAGGCCGAGCTGGCGATCGACTTCCTGTGCCTGGTCGGGGCTCGCCGTCATCTCAGCGACGACGTACACCCCTTCGGTGCGCTTGTTGATCTCGTAAGCCAAACGGCGCGATCCCCACACGTCGACGCTGTCGACGGTTCCTTTTCCTTCTTTCACGACGGTAAGGAACTTATCCATTGCGGGGGCCACTGCGCGCTCGTCGATCTCGGGGTCGAAGATGACCATGAGTTCATATTTACGCATGTGTAAACCCACCTCCTTCGGACTCATTCGGTCACGGCCTTTCCGTGACAGGAGGGTCAATGCGTCCCATGAGGGACTAGCCAAGGGTACCGCACGCGGTCCGGTGGCGCAGATCCTTGTGACCGACCTAACCTGCCGCGGGAATTTCCGGGCCTCTGCTCAGGCGGTCCCGTCGATTCGGGTGGTCCCGATGGGTTAGACGACGAGGAGCCGCCGCTCTCGTCGGAGTCGCCAGGTTCGCTCGGCTCCTCTGGCTCCTCGGATTCGTCGGGGTCGTCGGTTGGCTCCTCCGTCGGCTCTTCGCTCGGCTCCTCCGACGGCTCTTCACTCGGCTCTTCGCTCGGTTCCTCCTCCTCCGGCTCCTCAGATTCCTCTTCGGTGGGCCTTTGGGTCGGAGCCGGGGTGTAGGTCGGTCTGGGCGCGGTGATGGTCGAGTGGGCGGGGAACTCCTCTACGGGCAGGTCCTTCACCGCTTCGAGCATGAACTGGGTCCATACCGTCGTCGGCCACGTGCCGCCCGCCACGGGTTCCACCCCACCGATCGGGCTGAGGGTCTCCTCGTTCTTGCCGTCCTCGCTCGGCTGGAAAAGCGCGACCGCGGTGGTGAGCTGGGGCACGAAACCGGCGAACCACGCAGACTTGTACCAACTCGAGGAACCGGTCTTACCCGCGACGGGCCGGCCCAGAGCGTTCGCGGTATTCCCGGTACCGCCTTGCACCACCTGAGTCATCGCGTAGGTGACGTCCGCGGCCACTTGCGGCTCAAGCACCTCTTCGGAGGTTGTCGGCCCGGTGTAGGACTTCGCCCCGTCGGGTGTTTCCACAAAGTCAACGATGTGCGGAGTGGTCCGGTTTCCACCGTTGGCGATCGTGGAGAACGCGTGGGCGGTATCGATCACGTGGGGCGAGGCCGACCCGAGAACGTTCGCAGGGTCATCCTCAAGCCCCTTGGTGTCCTCGGGCAGGCCCAACCGGATCGCCATCTCCTTCGTCTTATCGGAACCGATCTCGGAGTTGAGGAGCGCGTACGTGGTGTTGACCGAATGCTGCGTCGCGGTCAGGAGGTTGATCCGGCCGCGATTGCTGCGGTCGTAGTTCTGCACCTGCCACCCATTGATGTCCATGGGCGAGTAGGAGGGGAACGTCTCCCCGAGGTCCACGCCGGACTCCAGCGCGGCCGCGAGCGTGAAGACCTTGAACGTGGATCCCCCCTGCGCGATTGCTTGGGTCGCGGCGTTGACACTGTTCTCCAGATAGTCCTCCCCGCCGTACATCGCCCGAATTCCGCCCGTCTCGTTATCGAGGGAGAGCAACCCGACCCGCAGGTTCGGGGAGCGATCCTCGGGGAGGCTCTCGGCGGCATCGATCGCCGCCTCCTGCAGGCGATGGTCGATCGTCGTGACGATCCGATAGCCGCCGGTTTTGATGTCCTCCTCTTCGAAGCCCGCCTGATTGACGAGTTCGCTGCTCACGGTTCGAAGCAGATAGCCCTGCGGACCTTGGAACGTGTCTTCCCGACCCGGGTCCTTCACCTCAGGAAACTCTTGCTCATCGCGTTCCGCCTGGGTGAGGAACCCGGAGGTGACCATGAGATCAAGGGTCCGGTTCCAGCGCTGTTCGGCGAACTCCGGCGAGACCGCGGGATCCCAATTGGACGGCGACGGGATGATGCCGGCGAGCATCGCGGACTCCGAGACGGTGAGTTCGGCCGCCGGCTTGTCGAAGTACTCGATGGCCGCCTGTTCGATCCCATTGGCTCCCCGGCCGAAATAGATCGTGTTCATGTAGTTGGCAAGGATCTGTTCCTTGGACTGCTGCCGGTCGATCTTCAGGGCGAGGATGGCTTCCTTGAACTTCCCTCGATAGCCGAGGTTGTCCCCGGTGTAGTACCGCTCCACGTACTGCTGGGTGATCGTTGATCCCCCCTGCCGCTTTCCGCCCGTGATGTTGTTGACGAATGCGCGGACGATCCCGACGGGGTCCACCCCGGCGTTGGAGTAGAAGCGGCGATCCTCGGAGGCGACGATCGCATTCCCGACGTGGTCAGGAAGTTCGCTCGTGTCGATGATATGGCGTCGGATATCCGCGAATTGGCCCATCTCCGTCTCCCCGTCGGCGTAGTAGACGGTGGTGCTCTCCGCTGTCGCGACGTCCTCGGGCTCGGGTACGTCGATGAGCAGGTAAGCGGCGATGAAGACGCCGATCCCCAAGATCCCGATCCCTAGGATCGAGGCGAGGAGGAAGCGCCAACTCGGCAGCCAGCGTGCGACCGGCCCCTTATTCGGCCGGGGATAGTTCCAGAAGCGGTTCGGCTCCTGGTAGCGCCGCCCCCGATACCCAGAAGGTTGGGCGCCGGCGGCTTTCGAACCCTCGGTTGTGGACGGCGGCCCCGGCTCGCGCTTCTGACCCTCCTTCGCGCCGCGATTCTTCACAGATTCGCGTGCGGGCGGCGTCGCGCGTTTCCCGGAGACGATCTCGTCAAACGGTCTCCGGGAAGATCGGGAATCCTTCGGCACGATGAGCCTTCCAATGAGCGGGGCCAGATGCATTCGCGGTGTTCAGTATGGCTGCCCAACCTGTGAATTCAATGGAACGTGCGCGAAATCGCACCGTTCTTTCACAAAACCCTTTCCGCGAGTGTGGCGCACTCGCACACCCCGGAAGGCCTCGGGCGCTCCCTTCGGCCCGCGAGCGGTGCGGCGCCGGGATGGCAACGCGCTAGTCTCGTCATGATTCATCCAGTTAAGCGGAAGTTCATGTCAGACCCCTCCATCCCACCCGCCGCTCCCCGCGAAACCGGTGGCTCCGGCGTCGTCGCCGATCTGCGGGGACTCGTGCGCCTCGCGGGATTCCGGAAACTGTTCACGGTCCGGCTCGTATCGCAGTGCGGCGATGGGATGTTCCAGATCGGGCTTGCGACCCTGTTCTTCTTCTCGCCGCAGAACCTCGCAACGGCGAGCGCGGTTGCCGGCGCGTTCGCGATCCTGCTGCTTCCGTTCACGATCGTTGGGCCCTTCGCCGGGCCGTTCCTCGATCGGTGGCGACGGCGCCAAGTGCTGTTGTATGGCAACCTCGCCCGGACGATCCTCACCGTCGTCATCGCCTTCATCATGGCCACCGAAGGGATCACCACCGGCGTATACGTACTCGCCCTGCTCACCCTCTCGGTGAACCGGTTCCTCCTCGCCGCATTGTCGGCGGGTCTGCCCAAAGTCGTTCCCGACGAACGGCTGCTCACCGCCAATTCCCTCTCCCCGACCCTCGGCGGAGTGTCGGCGGTGTTCGGAGCCGCCCTCGGGCTCCTCATCGGCCTCTTCTTCCCTGAGGGTGCGTTCCAGGACACCGCGACCCTCATCGCAGCGGCGGCGTTGTTCGCCGCGGCGGCCGCCGTCGCCCTGCGCCTAGAGCCCGACGAACTCGGCCCGCAGCGACCTGAGGCAACCGGGCTGGCCGCAGCGTGGTCCCAGATCCGCAAAGTCACCGGAGACATCGCCGAAGGTGCCCGGTACCTCCTCGCGCGGCGAACTCCTGCCCTCGGGCTCGGGGTGATGGCCAGCCACCGGTTCATTTACGGCCTGAACTTCATCGCGCTCCTGCTCATGTCCCGCAACCTCCTGACGGATCCGGACCTCCCGGGCCAAGGGCTCGCGATGTTCGGGTTCCTCTCCGGGATCTCCTTCGCGGGCAACGGACTCGCGATCGTTCTCACCCCGATCGCCCACCGGTGGATCGCGCCGTGGCGGTGGATCCTCATCTGCCTCGGCCTCGGTGCGGCCTCCCAGATCCTCATCGCGAGTTCCTACCAACTCACCGTCGTCGCGGTCTCGGCGATCCTGCTTGGGTTGTCGGTCCAAGGGGTGAAGATCGCCGTCGACACGATCGTCCAGCGAGACACCGACGACGCCTACCGGGGCCGGGCGTTCACGTTATACGACACGATGTACAACGCGGCGTTCTGCGCTGCCGCCGTCCTCGCCGCCATCGCCTTACCGGATACGGGTTGGTCGGCCCGGGTGTTCCTCGCGCTCACCGTGGGGTATCTGCTCCTGACCGCCTGGTTCTGGCGCAAGAGCACGGCGTTCACCGAGGCACGTCCGTAGGCCTCAGCCCCGGCTCTCCCACCAGCGCCGCAGTTCCGCGATCGCCTTCTCGCGGCTCAGCGGCCCCTGTTCCATCCGGACCGCGAGCATGTGCTTATAGGCGGCGCCGACGTCGCGGCCGGGTGTGAGGTCGAGGATCTCCATGATCTCGTTGCCGTCGAGATCCGGGCGGATCGCCTTGAGCTCCTCCTCCTCGGCGAGTTCCGCGATCCGCCGTTCCAGGTCGTCGTAGGCGTGGGAGAGGCGGGCGGCTTTGCGTTTGTTCCGGGTCGTGCAGTCCGCACGGGTGAGCCGGTGCAGGCGCTCGAGCTGCTCACCCGCATCGGTGACGTAACGGCGCACGGCGGCATCCGTCCAACTCGCGTCCCCGTATCCGTGGAAACGCAGGTGCAGCGCAACGAGTTTCGAGACGGCCGTGATCGTCGCCTTGTCGAACCGCATCGCACGCATGCGTTTGGTCGTCATCTTCGCCCCGACCACTTCGTGGTGGTGGAAACTCACCCCGCCTCCCGGCTCGTGACGCCGGGTGGCGGGCTTACCGATGTCGTGAAGCAACGCCGCGAGCCGCAGGATCAGGTCCGGCGCGGGCACGGGCCCCTCCGGTCCGGTCTCCAACGCGATCGCCTGGTCGAGCACCGTGAGCGTGTGTTCGTACACGTCCTTGTGGCGGTGGTGTTCGTCGATCGTGAGCTGCATGCCGGGCAGTTCGGGGAGAACGACGTCGGCCACCCCGGTGTGGACCATGAGCTCCAGGCCGGTTCGGGGGCGGGCGGAGAGGATGAGCTTGACGAATTCTTCCCGGATCCGTTCCGCGGAGACGATCTCGAGCCGGTCGGCCATGCTCGACATCGCCGTGAGCACGCTCTGGGAAACAGCGAAGTCGAGTTGCGCAGCGAACCGGGCCGCGCGCATGATCCGCAGCGGGTCGTCGTCGAAGGATTGCTCCGCCGTCACGGGCGTGTCGAGCACCTTGCTGGCGAGCGCCTCGAGCCCGTTGAACGGATCGACGAACACGAGGTCCGGCACGCGGATCGCCATCGCGTTGACCGTGAAATCCCGGCGGGAGAGATCGCCGTCGAGCGTATCCCCATACGCGACCTCGGGTTTGCGCGTGGCGGGGTCGTAGGAGTCGGTGCGGTACGTCGTCACTTCGACGACGACGTCGCCCTTCTTCGCGCCGATGGTGCCGAATTCGCGGCCGATGTCCCAATGGGTCTTCGTCCACGAGGCGAGGATCTTCTCGGTCTGCTCGGGCCGGGCGTTCGTCGCAAAATCGAGATCGGAGCTCATCCGGCCGAGGAACGCATCGCGCACCGGCCCGCCGACGAGGGCGAGTTCGTACCCGGCGTCCGCGAATCTGCTCCCGAGATCGAGCACTTCGGGGGAGAACTCGGCGATCACCCCGAGCGCGGATCGCAGCAGGGCGGAGGGGTCTGAGGATTGGCGGTGAGACACAATTCATTAGCGTGCCATGATTCGGCCCCATCCGGGAAGTTGGCCGGGCTTTTGTGGGCAAAATTGCTCTTGTTCCGTAGCGCCATCGGGTGGGACCGAGCGGAGATGGCTAAAGTGGCATTATGTCTGCCACTGTTCCGTCTCCGAGGCGCCGCCCCCGGCCCGCGGTGCCCATGCCACCCCCGCCCCGACCTGCTTCGACGTTACCCGTCGTCGACGAAACCTCGGCGGGTGGGGTCGTGGTCAAGGTGGAGAACGGGAAGGCGTTCGTGGCGATCATCGCCCGGCGCAACCGCGCTGGCCGGCTCGAATGGTGCCTGCCCAAAGGGCACTTGGAGGGGGAGGAGACCGCTCCCGAAGCGGCCGTACGCGAGGTGGAGGAGGAAACGGGCATCACGTCGGAGGTTCTGCGCCACATCGCGACGATCGATTATTGGTTCTCCGGCACGAACCGCCGGGTCCACAAGGTCGTTCACCACTACCTCCTGCATTTCATCGCGGGTGAGGTCACCGTCGAGAACGACCCGGATCAGGAAGCCGAGGAGGCGGCGTGGATCCCGCTCGAGGAGGTCGCGGGTCTGCTCGCCTACCCCAACGAACGGCGGGTGGTCGCCACCGCCCGGGATCTGCTGTTCGGACGCCCGTGATCAACTCGCGAAAACCCTCGCGCCCCGCCGCGCTCGTCCTCGGTGCCCTTCTCACGCTCGTGTGCGCGCTCACCCTCCTCCCCCACGCAATGAGCCCCGCCGCGGCGGCACCCGCGGACGACGATCCCGACCCCGCGGAAATCACTCTCGAGCGGGTGACGCCGGATTATTTGGACGAGGAGGACGATCTCACCCTCGCCGGGAAGATCACCAACCATGGGGACAGCCCGCTGAGCAACGTCACCGTGTGGTGGCGGATGCTCACCCATGTGCCGAGCGACGAGGGGTTGGCGGAGTGGTTACGGGAGGAGGACGAGGCCGAACCCCTCACCCTCGCCCGCCACGATCTTGAGGACGAGATCAAGGCCGGCTCCTCCACATCCTATGAAATGGTCATCCCCGCCGAGGATTCCCCCTTCGATTACGGATCCGCCTGGGGGCCCCGCGGGATCGAAATGGTCGTCAGCGCCGTCGACGAGGACGGCGAACAGGTGCGCGCCCACGTGCGATCAACGATCATCTGGTACCCGAGCGATGAGTCGAACGCCGCCCCGCTCACCGTCGCTGCACCCGTGACCCCGACGGCCGCGGAATGGGCGACCGCCCTTACCGAAGGCACGTCCGTCGCGGAGACCGCCGGGCCGCGGCTGGAAGGGATCCTCGGCCACCTGCATGACCGCGCCGTCACGTGGGGAGTCGATGCCGCGCTGCTCGACGAGGTTCCCCCGACCCGGCTGGGCCCCTTCCTCCCCGCCGCACCTGGCGAGGAACCCGCCGAGCAGGGGGATGAGACGGCCGTGCCCGATCCGCTCCAGTGGGACCCCGCGAAGAGTTCGGGTGAACTCGCACAGAAGCTCCGCGCGGCGACCGGCGACCGGGACGTCCTTTCCCTCGGGTGGGCCCGGCCCGATTGGGAAGCGCTCCTTCGGGCCGGAGCGGACGGCGAGGACCTGCGCGAACGGAACGCCAGCCGCGCACGTACCCTCCTCGAGGAGGCGGAACTATCCCCGGCGGATGGGGTGATCTGGTCCTTCACCGGCCTCGACTCGGGGTCGATCTCCCGGCTCGATGAGCCCACCAACACCGTTCTCATCCCGGCCACGGAAGCGGGAGCCAACTTCGTCCCACCCACGGCGGGGCATCTGACCATCCGCTCCCCGGACGCGGGCTTGACCGATCTGTTGTTGGCACGCACCGAGCCGCGCGAACTCCTCGCTCGCACCCTGATCGAAGCCCAGGAGGAGAGCTCCTCCCTCCTCGTCACACTGCCACCAGAACTCACCGCGGAGCAGGCCGAGCTCGTCGCGGAAAACCTTCAGGTGCTGGAAAAGGCCCCGTGGCTCGAGCTCTCCCCGCTCACTTCCCCCACGCCGGGCCGGGGCGTCGCGGGCGGGTTGCCGCCGTTGAGTTCGCACCTCACGAGCTCCGACGTCGAGGCGCTTGCCGGCTCCCTCGCCCGCGCCGACTCCTTCGCCTCCCTCACCGAGGCCCCCGAACGGGTCGGGGCGCTGTTCGAGACGACGGCCTTCCTCGCCGGGTCGGAGGTATGGCGGGAGGATCCCTCCCAGCAGCAGGAACTCCTCGCCGAGGTGGAGGACGCTTCCAGCGCGCAGTTCCTCACGATCGAGCGCCCCTCCACCGTCAACCTCATCTCCCAGGGCGGCGATCTGCCCGTCTCGGTGGAGAATGAGAGCCCGCTCCCGTTGCATCCCACCGTGCTCGTGCAGCCGGAGGACGCCCGCCTACTGGCGGAGGACCCGGTGACCGCGAGCCTGGAGCCCGGGCAGAGCACGACGGTGCGCGTTCCCATCACGGCGGTCGCGAACGGGAACGTCTCGGCGACGATCCGCCTGGTGAACGACGAGGGTGAGGACGTCGCCGCGGCCCAGAACTTCACCGTGCGGGTCCGCGCCGACTGGGAAACCACCGGCACGGCCGTGCTCGCCGGGGTCGTTGCCGTAGGATTCCTGTTCGGACTCTTCCGTAATATCCGATCCGGCCGCCGGGCGCGGAGGCAGAATGGCTAAGAAGACACTCGCAGGTTCCGCTGCCGTCATGGCCTCGGGAACCCTAGTCTCCCGGGTCCTCGGACTCGCCCGCGCCGCGATGCTCGCCGCGGCGATCGCGACCGTGGGAGGCGCGGCCGACGCCTTCTCCGTCGCGAACAAGCTCCCCACGATCATCTATATGCTCATCGCCGGCGGGGTCCTCAACGCCGTCCTCGTGCCGCAGATCGTCCGGGCGATGCGACAACCCGACGGCGGCAACCGGTACGTCAACCAACTCCTCACCCTCGGCACCGGAGTGCTTGCGGGGGTGACGGCGCTCCTCACCGCGGGCGCGAGCGTCCTGCTCACCCTCTACGCCGCGCGGATGAGCCCGGAGTGGCAACCGCTGGCGTTGGCGTTCGCCTACATCTGCCTCCCTCAACTGTTCTTCTACGGCCTGTACACCCTCCTCGGGCAGGTGCTCAACGCCCGCGGCAACTTCGGCCCCTACATGTGGGCGCCCGCCCTCAACAACATCGTCTCCATCATCGGGCTGGGGGTATACCTCTACCTCTACGGCGAGTATCAGGTCAGCGCCGTCACCCCCGCCGATTGGGATGCCACCCGGATCTGGCTCGTCGCCGGCACCGCGACGGCGGGCATCGCCGCCCAGGCCCTCGTGCTGCTCATCCCCCTGCACCGCAGCGGGTTCCGGCTCAAGCCCGTGTTCAAGTTCCGTGGCTCCGGGCTCGGGCGGGCCTCGAAGGTCGCGGGGTGGGCATTCGCGGCGCTCGCGGCGGGGCAACTGGGCTACCTCGTCATCTCCAACCTCGCCGTCGCGGCAGGGACCGCGGGCTCGGAACTGGGGATAACTATCGCCGGGAACGCCTCCTACGACCACGCGTTCACGATCTTCATGCTCCCCCAATCGCTCATCACCGTCTCGTTGGTGACGGCGATGTTCACCCGGCTCTCCCACCACGCCGTCGCGGGCGAAGCAGAAACGGTGCGTGACCAACTCTCGATGGGTCTGCGCACGCTCGGGGTGTTCACCGTGTTCGCGACCGCCGCGCTGATGGTGCTCGCGATCCCCGTCGTCGCGCTCATCCTTGCGGGCAGCCCCACCTGGGAGGCCCAACAGGCGATCGGGCACGTCGTCGTCGCCTTCGCCCTCGGCCTCGTGCCGATCGGGGCGTGGACGATGGTGCAACGGGTGTACTTCGCCTACGAGGACACGAAGAGCCTGTTCCTCATCCAGATCCCGATGATGCTCATCGTCGTCGCCTCCTGCGGGGTCGCCTACCTCTTCTTCCCGCCCACGTGGTGGGTCGTCGTCGGGGCCGCGCTGGGAACAACCATTTCCAACTCCTTCGGCGCCGTCGTCTCCTACCTCGCCCTGCGCCGGAAGCTGCCCAGCCTCGACGGCGCCCGGGTGTTACGCACGCACCTGCGCCTCGTCATCGCCGTCCTGCCGCCCACGCTGCTCGGGTGGGGGCTGCTGCACGTGTGGGGGGTGCAAGCGGGGTTGCTCGGCTCCCTCGCCCGGGTCGCCGTCATCGGCGTGCTCATGGGCGTGGGCTACCTCGTGCTGTTGCGCCTGCTCAACGTCACCGAACTCGACGGACTGGTCGCGCGCGTGGTGGGGATGGTTGAACCGCTCACCCGCCGCGTTTCACCCCTCGTCGCCCGTCTTCCAGGATCGGCTGCGTTGCGTAAGATGGGTTCGTTCTTTGCTCCCTCTGAGATGAAGGCTGGTGTCGTGAGCGAACAGTGGGAAGCCGGAGACGTTATCGCAGATCGGTACCGTCTTATTTCCCGCGCATCCGTCCATGCGGGGGAAGAGTATTCGCTGACCACGTGGCAGGCGGAGGACACGATCCTCGCCAAATCGATCCGCGCGCTCATCCTCACCGGCGACGCCGATCGGGTCGCCGCCGCGCTTGATGCGGCCCGCCGTCGCGCCGTGCTCACCGATCCGTATTTCCCGCGGATCTACCGGGTCCTCGAAGCCGGGGAGGCGGGCGTGGTCATCACCGGTGTCGTCGATGGCCCCAACCTCACCGAGCTCATCGCCAATGGCGCGATCAGCGCCGAGGAGGTTCGCTCCGTCGTGGGTGAGGCCGCAACGGGCCTCGAGCGGGCCCGCCGCCAGGGCGTGCAGCATCTCGCCCTCACTCCCGATTCCATCGCCCTGCACGACGGCTCGGTGCAGGTCCTTGGCCTCGGCTTCGAAGCGGCGCTCAAGGGAGTCTCGGCGAAATCCTCCGAACTGGGAGCGCGTAAAGATACGGTCGCTCTCGCGCAGATCCTCTTCGCGGGGCTCTCCGGCAAGTGGGTCGGTTCGCAGAAGACCGACCTTCCCCCCGCGAGCCAGGCGGTCTCCAGCGCCCAGCAGCTCCACGAGCTCGCTCCCGACGCGCCGATGGACCTCATCCGGCTCGCTCACCTGACGATCAGCCCCTTCGAGGAGGGCCCGCACACCCCGGGCGAACTCGCCGAGAGCCTGCGCCCGTGGCAGCCGGTACCTTCTCCCGCCCCGGCGATGATGTTGTCGGAGGATTTCACAACGGGAAGCTTCGACGCCGTCGCCGTGAGCGACAACGTCGATTCCCCGCCCGCCCCCGCTCCTCACGAGGCGGAAGACTCCAGCGCCGGCGAGGAGAGTCACGAGCACTCCGATCCCTCCCCTGAGCCCGCGCAGGATTTCGGGGGGCACCGCGAGGGTGGGGTGATCGCGCCCGCCTCCTCACTCGTCGCCGGACCGCGCGGCTGGGACGTTCCCGCAACGAGCGAACCGGTGGAGATCCGGCGCACGTCCGTTCGCCCGAGCCCACCGGCTGGGAGCGGAGACTCCACGTTCGGACCCGCCCCGGAACGCCAGTTCACGCAGGTCCAGCCCCCCGCACCCGCCGCGACCCCTCCTGCGGTCACCCCGACCTCGGCGGCAAAGTCCCGCGATCACCGCGAGCGGCTCCGCTCGTTCACCTCCGGGATCGCTGAACAGTTCCGACCCGTCGGGGACGAGCCTCAGGAACGCCGGTTCAATCCGGCAGGTTTCGTGTTGCTCGGCATGCTCGCGCTCGTGGTGTTCGCCCTCGTGCTCGCCTCCTCGAGCCTGCGCTCGGCCCGCAATTTCGAACCCGCACCGCTGCCCCCGCCCACCCCGATTGCTACCGAGACGCAGGAGCCGGAGGAGCCCGAAGCCACGCCAGAGGAAGAACCCGAGCCCACCCCGGAGAAGGAGGAGCCCAAGCCGATCAAGATCAAGGAGGCGGTGAGTTACGACCCCTCCACCGGGGCCGGTGAGAACCAGGACCTCGCGCACCTGGCGATCGACGACGATCCCTCGACGATCTGGCGCTCCCTTCGGTACAACGACCCTACGTATGCGATCAAGGACGGACTCGGGTTCTCCGTCGTCCTCGAGGACGAGACGGAGGTTTCCGAGGTGGTCCTCCTCGTCGACGGAAAGGGCGGCCAGGTCGAAGTGCGCGCGGGTGATCCGAAGGACCCGACGAAGGGGGACGTACTCGCCTCGGGCGCGATCGACCACGAGACGACCTTCACGTTCGAGGAGCCGGTGGAAACCGACACGATCGTGCTGTGGTTCCCCGAACTGCCCGTCGCCGATTCCGACGGAATGAACCGGATCGAACTCGCCGAGGTGTCAATTGAGTGAGTCGGGCCACGTTCCACCCCCCTCTCGGGAACACACGGGCGCGAAGAGTCGTTGGGATATGTGAGACTTATTAGAACCACCGATAGGAAACCTCTCGTGTCAACTCCCACACACAACGTCATCATTATCGGCTCCGGCCCCGCCGGTTACACCGCCGCGATCTACGCCGCTCGCGCTGGCCTGGAACCGCTGATGTTCGCCGGCTCGATCGACGCCGGGGGCGCCCTGATGAACACCACCGATGTGGAGAACTTCCCCGGCTTCCCGGACGGTGTCATGGGGCCCGAACTCATGATGAACCTGCAACAGCAGGCCGAACGCTTCGGCACCGACATCCGCCTGGAAGACATCGAATCCGCCACGCTCACCGGCACGGTCAAGTCGGTGACGACGACGGATGGGGAGACCTTTCACGCCCGCTCGGTGATCCTCGCCATGGGGTCGGCCTACAAGGAGCTCGGCCTGCCCGAGGAGAAGACCTTCACCGGCCGCGGCCTGAGCTGGTGCGCGACCTGCGACGGGTTCTTCTTCAAGGATCAGCACATCGTCGTCGTCGGCGGCGGGGATTCGGCGATGGAAGAGGCGCTCTTCCTCACCCGCTTCGCGTCCAAGGTCACCATCGTGCACCGCCGCGACGAACTGCGCGCCTCGAAGATCATGGCCGACCGTGCGATGGCGGATCCGAAGATCACCTTCGAATGGAACAGCGAAGTCGCCCAGATCCTCGGTGAGGACCGCGTGACCGGCGTCCGGCTCCGTGACACGGTCACCGGCGAGGAACGGGACTTGGAGGCCGGTGCCTTGTTCGTCGCGATCGGCCACCTGCCGCGGACCGATCTCGTCAAGGGCCAGGTCGACCTCAAGGACGGCGGCTACATCTCCGTGGCCTCCCCAAGCACTCACACGAACCTCACGGGCGTATTCGCGGCCGGCGACGTCGTCGACGATCACTACCGACAGGCGATCACTGCCGCGGGCACCGGCTGTTCAGCGGCCCTCGACGCCGAGCGCTATCTCGCAGAAGCGGCTGCCCCGGTCAAGGCTGAAGCAACCGTCTCGGCCTGAGCTTTCTTCGCGAATCACACACCCTAACCCGTTTTGGAGGAGAATTGAGCAAGATCAAAGACACCAGCGACGCCACCTTCGACGCCGATGTGCTGCAAGCATCCGGGCCCGTCCTCGTGGAGTTCTGGGCCCCGTGGTGCGGCCCCTGCCGTCAGGTTGCGCCGATCCTGGAAGAGATCGCGGGCGAGACCGACCGCCTCACCATCATGAAGCTCAACGTGGACGAGAACCCGCAGACCGCCGCGAACTACGGAGTGTTGTCGATCCCCATGATGAACCTGTACGTCAACGGCGAGGTCGCGCGCACGATCGTCGGGGCACAGCCGAAGAAGTCGATCCTGTCAGAAGTCGAAGAATACGTGAAGTAGATGCAAGAAGGCACCCGTCTAGACCCATGGTTTGACTCCTACGCGGAGCGCACCCACCATATGAAAGCCTCGGCGATACGGGCACTTTTCGCTGTGGCCAACCGCCCTGAGGTGGTGTCGCTCGCCGGCGGGATGCCGTTTCTAGACGGGTTGCCCCTTGACGTCGTCGCGGAGGTGAGCTCCCGCCTCATCCGAGAGCACGGCACCGTCGCGATGCAGTACGGTTCGGGGCAGGGCGCACCGGAGCTGCGCGAGCAGATCCTCGAAGTGATGGCCCTGGAGGCGATCTCCGCGCACGCCGACGACGTCGTCGTCACCACCGGCTCGCAGCAGGCCCTCGACCTCGTCACGAGAATATTCATCGATCCGGGCGATGTCATTGTTGCAGAAGCGCCGAGCTACGTCGGAGCGCTCGGGGTGTTTCATGCCGCCCAAGCCGAAGTCGAGCATGTTCCCATGGACGACGACGGGCTCGTACCCGAAGCGCTGGAGGAGACCCTCGCCCGGCTCGCAGCCGAGGGACGCCGGGTGAAGTTCATCTACACGGTCCCGAACTTCCACAATCCCGGTGGGATGACCCTGAGCTTGGAACGGCGCCCGCAGATCACCGAGATCGCGAAGAAGTACGGCGTGCTCATCCTCGAGGACAACCCGTACGGATTGTTGGGTTTTGACGCCGATCCCTTACCGGCGCTGCATTCCTTCGCCCCCGAGCACGTCATCTACCTCGGGTCGTTCTCCAAGACGTTCGCCCCGGGCTTTCGGGTCGGGTGGGCGCTCGCCCCGCACGCGGTTCGCGAGAAACTCGTCATCGCGTCCGAGGCCTCGATCCTGTGCCCCTCGATGATGTCGCAACTGTCGATCTCGACCTACCTGAAGAACTGGGATTGGCTCGGCCAAGTGAAGAAATTCCGGGAGGTCTATCGAGAGCGCCGTGACGCGATGATCAGCGCGCTGGAGGAGTACCTGCCCGACGCACGCTGGACGGTCCCGCAAGGCGGCTTCTACACGTGGGTGACCCTGCCCGACGGCCTGGACGCCCAGTCCATGCTGCCCCGCGCCGTCACCGAACTCGTTGCCTACGTGCCCGGTAATGCGTTCTACGCCGACGACGGCGGATCGGCGAACATGCGACTCTCGTTCTGCTACCCCACGCCCGAGCGCATCACCGAGGGTGTGCGGCGCCTCTCCCGCGTGGTGCAGAAAGAACTCGAACTCGTACAGATGTTCGGAATCGATGCCACGAATACGCTCACGGGCACCCATGCCCCCGGACCGGACGTGAACTGATGAACACCTCCCCTCTCCCGCACGACGGCCCTGCTCCCGCGACCGGGGAGGCGCACGTCCTCGTACTTTCCGGGGGCCTGTCCCACGAACGCGATGTCTCGATCAAATCCGGTCGCCGAGTCGCCCAGGTACTGCGCAGCGCGGGCTTCGAGGTCACCCTCGGCGACGTCGACACGAATCTCCTGCCCTTCGTTCAACAGACCCAGCCCGACGTCGTCTGGCCGCTCCTGCACGGATCCACGGGAGAGGACGGCTCACTCACCGATCTCCTCTCGCTCACCGGAGTACCCTTCATCGGCTCAGAGGCCACCGGGGCGCGGGTCTCCTGGTCCAAGCCCATCGCGAAAGCGGTCGTTGCCCGTGCCGGGGGCACCACCCCGCGGCTGACGACCTTCACCCAAGCACTGTTCCGTGACGTCGGCGCGCCGGGCATCCTCGAACTCGTGAGCTCTCATTTCACGTTCCCCCTCGTGGTCAAACCCGCGAGCGGGGGTTCCGCGCTCGGTGTGAGCGTCGTTGATGCTCCCGAGCACCTGCCGCACGCGATGGTTTCTGCGTTCGCTTACGACGACGTCGTCATGGTCGAAGAGTTCGTCGACGGGATCGAAGTGGCCGTCTCGGTAGTCGACTTCGGAAGCGGACCCCTCGCCTTGCCGGCGGTCGAGATCGACACCGACGGCGCCTACGACTACGACGCTCGATACAATGCCGGACGCTCGGAGTATTTCGTCCCCGCGCGGCTCGACGAAACCCAGTTGAAGTCTGCCGAACGCTTAGCGATCCTCGCTCACGAGGAGCTGGGCCTTCGGCATTACAGCCGCAGCGACATGCGGATAACCGCCGACGGCGCCGCGCACTTCCTCGAGGTCAACACCGCCCCGGGGATGACGGAGACCTCGTTATTCCCCCAGGCCGCCGAAGCGAGTTCGTACGGGATTCAGCGCGTGTACCGCTCCCTCGTTGACGTCGCGATGAAGCTCTAGCGTCCATCGCTGGACAGCAGCCGGCGGCCCCGCACGTTCTCAGCGCGCCTCTTCCGCTGGTAGGGCGGTGCTGGCTCGGGTGGCGGAGTGGGTCCGTGTTTCACGTGGAACGTCGCCGTCGCCATTCACGCATGCCTTCCAGAGAGGGTCGTTACAGCGGAGATCTTGGATCCCTTCTGAGATCCGAGTCGTGCCACTTCGGTGTCTCGGAGAGGATCTCCGTTTCACGGCTGTCCTCGCCAGACCGAGCATTCCCAATATTGCAGCTAGAAGTGTGGCGGAACCGGCGCCCTTTCCCGCGATCAGCACACAAAATGTCCGATACCAGGTTCGCATGCCTTGAATACGGTCTCGGGCTTGAAACGGCGTGTACGACGTTCAATTCCTGAAACCCGCACAGCCGATCGCCGTGAAAGTGACCGATACTAGCCCGTTCATTCGATCTTGCGTCGACTCCCTGACTGGCACCAACAGTCACGGGTTGCCTGCTACCTGAACCTGAGAGCCCGGAACCGTCCATGGATCACCAACCTCCCCGGACCCCACATAGGCGCGCGAGTGCGGTTGCCGATCAGTGGTGGGTCCGTCCTGAAGACCCTCCGTTCCGGCACGGGCCGAGGTCTCGCCAAGACGAACGCTCGCGAGATCACCCATCGCGTCGAGCGTGCGGTCGCATTCAAGCGAAACTAAGCGCCCCGTTTCACGTGAAACGGATTATAGTCAGCCTTTGAATACACCGGGGTCCTCGGGCGCGAGCGTCCCGAGAATTCGATTGAGGTCGTCGACGGTGGCGAACTCGATCGAAATGCTTCCCTTTCGCTTGCCCAGGGAGACCTTAACCTTCGTCTCGAAACGGTCGCCGAGGCGGGAAGCAAGATCGGCGAGCATGGGATTATTTCCCCCCGCTCGTGGAGCCCGCCGGGGCGCACCGAGGTCAACCTCACCGAGAGACACGATCTCTTCCGTCGCGCGGACACTCAATCCTTCCGCGACAATGCGTTGGGCAAGGCGCTCCATCGCCGCTGGCTCATCGAGGCCCAGCAGCGCGCGGGCATGCCCGGCGGAAAGGACGCCGGCAGCTACCCGCCGCTGCACCAGAGGTGGCAGACGAAGTAGCCGAAGAGTATTGGAGATCTGCGGGCGAGACCTAGCGATGCGGCGGGCCAGTTCGTCCTGCGTGCACCCGAAGTCTTCCAATAACTGCTGGTACGCCGCCGCTTCCTCCAAGGGATTCAGTTCAGAGCGGTGGAGGTTTTCTAGCAATGCGTCACGAAGCAGCTCATCTTCTGACGTGGAGCGGATAATCGCCGGAATGTCGGTGAGGCCCGCCTGCTTCGCTGCTCGCCAGCGGCGTTCTCCCATGACCAGTTCATAGGGAGCGTCCCCATCGCCGGGGTCGGGCAGCGGGCGGACCACAACGGGCTGGAGCACACCTACTTCCGCTACGGAGTCGGAAAGTTCCGCGAGTTCATCCTCGTCGAACACTGTTCGGGGCTGCACGCGGTTCGGTTCGATGTCTGCAACGGGGATCAACGCGAATTCAGCACCGGGTACAGCAACCAGCGGCGTGTCCTCGCCCGTCTCGGTTTCACGTGAAACGTCCTTGCTCGTCTCGGCGGGAGCGGCGGCGGGAAAGAACACGTCGACCGGGCGAGAAGTTCCCTGAGGTGATCCGGCCGGGCTTTGTGGAATCAGGGCCCCGAGGCCACGACCGAGAGCACGACGCCGTTCAGTCATCTTTTCTTACTTCCTTCATGTCAGTGGGGCACCCCGTTCAGCGATTTCTTGAGCGGCCTTGAGATAGGCTAATGCTCCGCTCGAGCGTGGGTCGTAGGTCATCACCGTTTGGCCGTGCCCCGGCGCCTCGGAGACCCGGATCGACCGGGGGATGACGGTTTCCAGGGTTTGCTCTTGAAAGTGTTCCCGTACCTCTTCTTCTACCTGCATCGAAAGATTGGTACGACTGTCATGCATCGTGAGGAGGATCGTCGAGACGTGGAGCGCGGAATTGAGGTGTTGCCGAATGAGGTCGATGTTTGAAAGCAGCTGACTCAACCCTTCGAGCGCGTAGTACTCCGTTTGGATCGGAATGAGCACTTCTTGAGCTGCGACGAAGGCATTGATCGTCAGCAGACCAAGGCTCGGTGGGCAGTCGATGAAGACATAGTCGATGCGCGGCTCTCCGTTGCGGGATCGGTGACGCAGATAGTCGGTGAGCGCGGCACGGAGCCGGGACTCCCGGCCTTCGATCATGACGAGTTCTATTTCCGCGCCGGAGAGATCGATCGTCGATGGAAGAACGAAAAGGGAGTCGATCTCCTCGTGAACCTGGACCGCTTGGTGTATCGGAACATCGTTGATCAGCACGTCATAGGTCGACAGCGTTCCCACGTGGTGGGGGGTGTTCAACGCCGTGGAGGTGTTTCCTTGCGGGTCGTTGTCGATCACGAGCACGCGTGCTCCCGCACGCGCGAGTGCAGCGGCGATGTTCACTGAGGTGGTGGTCTTACCCACGCCGCCCTTCTGATTAGCGACGGTGAAGACCCGAGTCTGCCGAGGGAGCGGAAACGATGCATTGGAGAGCTCGATCCGGCGCCGAGTATCTTCGACGAGCTGTGCCGCCAGCGGGGTGGACCCATCGACGCGCGGGACAGAAGCGAGCAGGGCATCGCGGTCAGACCGATCGCTCGATGAGTTCACTCGTGGCTTCCCTTCCCTCTGCTGACCCTCTAAGCCTAACGGTAGACCGTGACAAATCAGAACTCTAGAAGCGCCCGGCACGAGCGTTTCACGTGAAACGTTCGCCGACTATTTCAGGTGTTGCGAGGCACCGCGTTCACGCTCGCTGCACTTCCGCAACGAAGGTCACGTCCCCGTCGCCGAGGACGTCAATCTCGTGCACCGCCACGACTTCAGCGCGAAACTTCTTCAACACGTACTTCGCGTCCTCGATCTCCTCGTAGACGCGACGACCTTTGAGTGCGAGGAGCCGGCCGCCCGCGCCGATGAGCGGAACCGTGAACCGAAGCAGCTTATCCATCCCGGCAACGGCGCGCGCGGTAACAACGTCGTAGGTACGCTTCTTGTGCAGTTCCTCGGCTCGCACCTGATGAATTGTTACGTTATCGAGGTCGAGGGCCTCGATGACCTCTGCGAGCCAATCCGCTCGGCGTTCCATGGGTTCGATGAGGTCGAACTCGAGGTCGGGCCGCATAATCGCCAGCACGATCCCGGGAAGCCCAGCCCCGGATCCGACGTCGGCCACGGTTCCCGACGCCGGGAGGAGGGATCCGACCGCTGCGGAGTTCAAGATGTGGCGTCGCCATAGTCGCGGCACCTCTCGCGGGCCGATGAGCCCGCGCAGCTCGCCCTCGTCGGCGAGCATCTGCCCGAACTCCTCGGCCGCTGCTAGACCCAGACCAAAGATCTCCCGGGAAGCGGTTTCCGTACCTCCGATGATGTCAGGCATCGGTACGGATGACGACCCGGCGGTGCGGCTCCGTGCCTTCCGATTCGCTGCGCAGACCGGCTTCAGCCACGGCGTCGTGAACGACCTTGCGTTCGAAGGGATTCATCGGTTCCATCTCGACCGGCTCACCGCTGTCTTGCGCGCGCTTGATCGCCTCGCTGGCGAGTTGGGTGAGGGCATTGCGCCGCTTTTGCCGGTGGCCCGCGATGTCGAGCATGAGCCCCGAGCGTTCCCCAGTCTTGGTTTGCACGGCGAGCCGAGTGAGGTCCTGAAGCGCATTGAGCACCTCTCCCTCTTCTCCGACGAGGGAACGGAGCCACCGCTCCGCATTCGCCTCGGTGACAATCGCTACAGAGGCGCGCCCCCGATCGACGTCGAGGTCGATGTCGCCATCGAGGTCTGCGATGTCGAGCAGTTCCTCGAGGTAGTCGGCAGCGATGTCGCCTTCGAGTTCGAGCTGCTTGATCTCTTCGGGAGAGGGCGTGTTCGTCATGGGATTCCTAACGTGTAAAGCGTTTTCTACCGCTTGCTGCGAGGTTTGCGTTTGGGTTGCTGGCGTTGGCCGCTGGTCTTCTTCGGTGCATCCTCGAGTTCGGAAGGCTTCTCTTCCTCAACCACGAGTCCTTTCCGAGCTGCCTTGCGGGCACGGCGTTCCAGCAGCATGCGTTCCGCCTCCGACCCAGGTGTGGGGGAGTTGCGAATGACCCACCACTGTTGGCCGAGCGACCACACGTTCGAGGTGGTCCAGTACAGAAGCACACCGATGGGGAAGGACACACCGGAGATGACGAACACCCCGGGCAGCAGGTACATCAGGAGCTTCTGCTGGCGAGCCATCGGATTGTCCGCGGCCGAGGCGGGCATGTTCTTCATCGTCAACTGCCGCTGTGTGAACAGCATCGAGGCGCTCATGAGCACCACGAGCACGGCCGTGATGATCTTTACGGAGATGACGTCAGAACCGAGGAAGGTCGAGGAGAGTGAGGCGCCGAAGATTTCCGAGTTCTCGATCTGCTGAGCGACGACCTGATCCAGTGGCCCGATCTTCTCCGTGCGATACGTCCCACCAGCGATGTCCTTCACGGCGATGAGAACGCGGAACAGGGAGAAGAAGATCGGCATCTGCAGCAACATCGGCATACAGGACGCGAACGGGGAGGTACCCGCTTCACGGTAGATCGCCATCATTTCTTGCTGCATCGCCTGCCGGGAGGCCGTGTCGGTTCGTCCCTTGTACTTCTTCTGCAGTTTCTGGATCTCCGGCTGCACGATCTGCATGCCCCGCGATGCCTTGATCTGGCGCACGAACAGGGGGATGAGGAGAACCCGGATGACCACCGTCAGGGTGACGATCGAAAGTACCCACCCCCAACCGCTCTCGGGGTCCATCCCGAAAAAGGTGAATACTTTATGAGATCCCACCATGATTTGGGCGACAACCCACTTCAGGGGGAACAGGATCTTGTCAAAGGTTCCCATGCAACGTTCTCCAGGCTGGTTGCGTCACGTCGCGAGTCTTTGCGGCGCGGTGACGGCTTGTGGACGAGTCTACGGCGATGAGGGATTCGCCTTCACCGGTGGAGTCGCGGCGCTCACCGGGGCCGGCTTCGGGCGCCGCTGCTTTCCTCGGCGGAACATGGTCAACTCCACCCTTTGACCAGGGGTTACACCGCAGCAATCGCCATCCGGCGAGCATGGTACCGCGTGCCGGGCCATGCTCGCGTAAGGCATCGATGGCGTATTGCGAACAGGAAGGGTAATACCGGCAGGTCGGTGCGAACCACGGTGAGACGATGAGCTGATAGGCGCGGACCATCTTCGTCAACAGGGTGGTCAGGAGTCGGCGGATCATTCCAAGACTCCTAACTTTCCTAGGTTTCGACGCATTTCGGTGCGCAGTTGCGTGAAGGTCGCCGTGCTCGATCGGGGTAGTGCTCGGACGACGATATCGGCGGGCTGCGAGCGCTCCTCGAGCACCTCCGCGCAGATGTGCCGCATCCGCCGTTTCACCCGGTTTCGCGTGGCGGCGTTCCCAACCGCTTTAGATACGACGAAACCCACCCGGGTCGGACGGGTGGATTTGGTCAGTACGTGTGCAACCACGTAGCGCCCCCCGGCACGTTTTCCTGTTCGAACTACTGAACGGAAATCTTCGCTGCGACGCAGCCGGTGCTGGGGTGGAAGCACCTTAGGCCGAGATCTTCGCGCGGCCCTTACGGCGACGTGCAGAGAGGATGGCCCGGCCAGAGCGGGTACGCATCCGCAGTCGGAACCCGTGCACGCGTGCCCGACGGCGGTTATTAGGCTGAAAAGTCCGCTTACTCACGGCATAACTCCAAAGACGATCGTTACACGTATCGCGGGGGAAGTCGGATACGGGCCAACGCTGGGCACGCCAGTAGCGGCACGCGAGCAGCGTGACTTGCTCACGTTACGCGAAATCGCGCCGTTTGGTCAAACTCCACCGGCGCCCCGTGACCGGCATCACGAGCAACTTCTCGTTACCGGTAAGAATCCACACTTTCCACAGGTTTCCATGCCACGGCTTGTGGATATCTCGTAAGATTACAACCTGTCCACAGCTTGGAAGACGAGGCGGTACCGTTTTCCTTAGCATCCACAGTTGTGGATAACGTTGGGGATATGTAGGAAGGTCCCGTCGGTGACGCCCACGATCGGCGAAAACCAGGTTCAGGTAATGGAGGTGCGGTGGTCATCGCGGAAAACGAAGACAACACTCTCTCCCTCGCGTGGGAGGAAGCAGTCGAGAACCTGCAGCGCCGTGACCTCCTGCCCGCCTCCTCCTTAGCCTTCGTCCGCCTCACCGTGCCGGTGGGAATCATTAACGACACGGTCCTTCTCGCGGTCGGGAGCGACTTCGCCAAAGAGTTCCTGGAAACACGCGTGCGTGAACCGCTCAACGCCGCCCTCAGTGATGCCGTCGGCCAAGAGGTGCGCTTCGCCGTCACCGTCGATCCCAGTCTGGACGACAACGTTGCTGACCCGCAGTCACCTGCCCCGCAGCCGCGCCCCGATGAGGATCACCAACCGGAGCCCGAGCCCGCCCCGGCGCCGCGCGCGGAATCCCCGCCCCCGCCTCAGGAGCCCGAGCCCGCGCGACCGGAAGCCGCTCCCACCGCCGTCAATAATGACGCCCTCGGGGTCGTCGATCCCCACGCGCGGCTCAACCCCAACTACACGTTCGAAACCTTCGTCATCGGCGCCTCGAACAGGTTCGCCCACGCAGCCGCGACCGCCGTCGCCGAGGCTCCCGCCCGTGCGTACAATCCGTTGTTCATCTACGGGCAATCGGGACTCGGGAAGACTCACCTGCTGCACGCGATCGGTCACTACGCCCAGAACCTCTACCCGGGTGTGCAGGTCCGGTACGTGATGAGCGAGGAGTTCACGAACGACTTCATCAACTCGATCCGGGATGACAAAGCTGAGGAGTTCCAACGCCGGTACCGGGAGGTGGATGTTCTCCTCATCGACGACATCCAGTTCCTGCAGGGCAAAGAGCAAACGATGGAAGAATTCTTCCACACGTTCAATACGCTCCACAACGATTCGAAGCAGGTGGTGATCACCTCCGATCTTCCGCCTAAGCAACTCAACGGGTTCGAGGATCGGATGCGGTCGAGGTTCGAGTGGGGCCTACTCACGGATGTCCAGCCCCCCGACCTGGAAACCCGAATCGCGATCCTGCGCAAGAAGGCGAGCGCCGAGCAGATCTCCGCGCCCGGTGACGTGTTGGAGTTCATCGCCTCAAAGATCTCGTCCAACATCCGAGAGCTCGAGGGTGCGCTCATCCGCGTGACCGCCTTCGCCAACCTCAATCAGCAAGAGGTGGAGATGTCGCTCGCGGAGATGGTGTTGAAAGACCTCATCACGGACGCCGACGTCACCGAGATCACCCCGAGCACGATCATGGCGCAGACAGCCTCGTATTTTTCGGTTTCTATCGATGCCCTCTGCAGCGCCGACCGCTCCCGGGTGCTCGTCAACGCCCGTCAGATCGCGATGTATCTGTGCCGGGAGCTCACCGATCTCTCCCTTCCTAAGATCGGCCAGCTGTTCGGAAACCGCGACCACACCACGGTCATGCACGCCTATCGAAAGATCGCGAAGCAGATGGCGGCCAAGCACGCTACCTTCAACCAGGTCACCGAACTCACGAACAAGATCAAACAGCAATCGACCTAGCCCGGCTCAACCTTCGCGTGAGGGTTAGCTCCGCTCCCACCAGCGCTGATGCAGCTGACCTCGGAATATGTTTTGCACCTGCACAAACGCCTCTGACCTGCTCATACACAGGTGTGGAAAACATTGTGGATAACGGTGGACGGCGACGTGAAAGCTGTGTATAAGTCTGTGCGTTGCTGTGCACGGACAGGGGACGCATTTTCCCCGTCCACAGGGCCGCGGTGGTTCTACACACCTTCATACACGGCTCATCCACACTGCCAAGCTCGGCCTGACCAGCAGCTATGTCGGTTACTCACAAGTTCCACAGCCCCGATGATGAAGAAGAACTTATAGCTACCTAGATCCCCTGTGGACACCAACAATTGGGGCTCGGGCAACAGGGCTCGACGAACTTTTTCTTAGGCTATGGTTACGTGGCCTCGACCCGCGAAGAGCGGCTACAGTTGTCTGTGCATCAGCTACCGGTACACAGGTGCCTACGCGCTGTCGCATTTTTTCGTTATCCTCATACAACCTCATTGCTATAACGAACCGGCCCGACAAGGAGAGACCAGCACTGTGAAGTTCCGCGTTGATCGTGACGTCCTGGCAAACGCTGTGTCGTGGACGGCGCGCACTCTCCCGAACCGGCCCGCCATCCCCGTCCTTGCCGGGATCAGGATCGAAGCCTCCGAGGAAGGTTCCCTCGATCTCACCACGTTCGACTACGAGGTCTCCGCCCGCTCCCAGATCAGCGCGGAGGTGGAGACCCCCGGGGTCATTCTCGTGTTCGGGCGCCTCCTCACCGAGATTTCCAAATCCCTTCCCAACCGACCCGTGGAATTCTCCTACGACGGTTCGAAGGTCAACGTCACCTGCGGTTCCTCCCGGTTCACCCTCGGGGCGATGCAGGTGGAGGACTACCCGAGCCTGCCGGAGATGCCCGAGCAGGCGGGAACGATCGACGTCGACGATTTTTCAAAAGCCGTCAGCCAGGTCACCGTCGCGGCCGGGCGGGACGAATCGTTGCCCCTCCTGACCGGGGTGAAGATCGAGATCCGCGGCGAGCAGCTCACCTTGCTCGCCACCGACCGATACCGCCTCGCGCTGCGGGAAATCTCCTGGCAGCCCTCCTCCCCGTCGATGGAACGAGAGACCCTCGTGCGCGCCCGCGTGCTCACCGACGTCGCTCGCTCCCTGCACAGCGGGGGGAGGCTCGAGCTCTCGCTCTCGCAGAATTCCGACATCATCGGCTTCGAATCCGAAGGCAGCCGCACCACCTCGACGATGATCGACGGCGACTACCCGCCGGTGCGCCGGTTGTTCCCCGACCAGACCCCTACCCACGCCGTCGTCAACACCGCCGCCATGGTCGACGCCGTCAAACGGGTCTCCCTCGTTGCCGAGCGCAATACCCCGATCCGGCTCTCCTTCACCGAGGGGCAGGTCGTGTTGGAGGCCGGCCAGGGGGAGGAAGCACAAGCTTCCGAAGCGTTAGAGTCCCTCCTCGTCGGGGAAGACATCGAAACCGCATTCAACCCGAGCTACCTGCTCGATGGTCTGGGCGCGATCGAAACAGACTTCATTCGTTTCTCGTTCACTCACGGATCGAAACCGGTGCTGTTCACCGGTCAGGATTCCCTCGAAACCGACGATCACGATACTGATTTCAAGTATTTGCTCGTGCCGATCCGTTTCTCCAGCTAGCACCGACCGCTTGCGGGTAGGCCGCGAGCATCCCGGAAGCAACGGGAAAATTGGAGGATCATGCACATCGGACTCATTGGCCTCGGCCGGATGGGAAGCAACATGCGCCGCCGGATGCGCGGCGGCGAGATCGAGGTCACCGGCTATGACCCCGCTGTTGCCGAGTCCGACGTCGACAACCTCCCCGACCTCATCGCGGCGCTCCCCGAACGGAAAATTGTGTGGGTGATGGTCCCCGCGGGCGCGGTCACCGATTCGGTGATTGACGAGCTCGCCGGCCTCCTGAGCGCCGGCGACATCATCATCGACGGCGGAAACGCGCATTTCCAGGACGACCTCCGGCGGGCGGAGATGCTCTCCCAGCGGGGCATCCATTACGTCGACGTCGGCGTCTCCGGTGGCGTGTGGGGGGATGACCTCGGTTACGGGCTCATGGTCGGCGGGGACGAGGAACCCGTCGCGGCCTGCCTGCCCGTCTTCGACGCGCTGCGCCCCGAGGGACCCCGCGAGGAAGGATACGTCCACGCCGGAGCGATCGGCGCCGGGCACTACGCGAAGATGGTGCACAACGGCGTGGAGTATGGGCTCATGCAGGCGTACGCCGAGGGCTACGAACTGCTCGCCTCCCGTACCGACCTCATCGACGACGTGCCCGCGGTCATCGGCGCGTGGCAGCGCGGCACCGTCGTTCGTTCCTGGCTGCTGGAACTGCTCGCCCGGGCGCTGAAGGAGGATCCGGATTTCGAGGAGATCCGCGGCTACGCCGAGGATTCCGGGGAGGGGCGGTGGACGGTCCAGGAAGCGATCGACCAAGCAGTTCCCACCCCCGTCATCAGCGCATCCCTGTACGCCCGATTCGTATCGCGGCAGGAAGACTCCCCCGCAATGAAAGCGATTGCTGCGTTGCGGAACCAGTTCGGTGGGCACGCGGTTAAACCGGCTGATGAGTGATGTATGTATCTGACCTCGCCCTCACGGATTTCCGGTCCTACGAACACGTAGTCCTCTCCCTCGAACCGGGCATCACCGCGCTCGTGGGCCCCAACGGGCAAGGCAAGACCAACCTCGTCGAGGCGATCGCATACCTGTCCACGTTCGGATCCCACCGCGTCGCCGGTGATACCGCCCTCGTGCGCGCAGGCACCCCCCGCGCGGTCGTGCAGGCAAAGGTGATCAAGGGCGAACGTCCGACGATCCTTGAAGTGGAGATCATCGCCGGCCGGGCCAACCGCGCCCGCCTCAACCGCGCCCCCGCCCGGCCCCGCGAGCTGCTCGGCCACCTGCGCACAGTACTGTTCGCTCCGGAGGATCTCGCGCTGATCAAGGGCGATCCGGGCGGGCGCCGGCGGTTCCTGGATGACCTCCTGGTGCTGTTCAGCCCCCGGCTCGCCTCGGTGCGCGCGGAATATGATCGCGTGATCAAACAACGCAACGCGTTACTCAAATCTGCCGGCGCCGCCCGGCGCCGCGGGGCGAGCGCGGACCTGGGAACCCTCGACATCTGGGACGCGAAGGCCGCGAAGACGGGAGCGGAACTCACCGCTGCCCGGGTCCGGCTCCTCATCGACCTGCGGCCCCACCTGCACTCCGCCTACGAAGCCGTCTCCGGCAGCTCGGGCCAAGCCGACACGTTCTACTCCTCCAGCCTCGAGCAACGCGACGAGGACATCGCCGAAGAATCCCTCACCGACGCCGCGCTCGTGGAGGCACGCCTACTCGAGGCGATGGGCCGGCTGCGCGGGCAGGAGATGGACCGCGGGGTGACCCTCGTGGGCCCCCACCGCGACGACGTCGATCTCGTCCTGGGCGGCCTTCCCGCTCGGGGATACGCGAGCCACGGGGAATCCTGGTCGTTCGCGCTCGCGCTGCGGCTCGGGTCCTACGAGCTCCTGCGCGCCGACTCGTGGGGAGATGAAGGCGATCCCATCCTCATCCTCGACGACGTGTTCGCTGAACTGGATGCCGGGCGCCGCCGCCGCCTCGCAGAACTCGTCGAGCCAGCCCGCCAGGTGCTCATCACCGCCGCCGTCGCCGAGGATATCCCCACCGCGCTCACCGGCGGGCGCATCGACGTCATGGATAGCGAGGTCACCCGTGTCCAGTGAGCCGGGGCCTGCCGACAGTTCCGACGACGACCCTCACGTTCTCGCCCGCCGCGCCCTGGCGCGGGCGAAAGACACGGCCCGGCGCCGCGGATTCCGCACCCGCACGGGACGCAAGAAGCCGGCCCACCATCCGAACGTCACCCCCGGCGGCGGACGTGACCCCGCCGTGGTGACCTCGAGCGTGGACCGGCTCGTCGCGATGATGGGCTGGCGCGGGCGGCTGACGGTGTCATCGGTGTTGGCCCGGTGGGAGGAGATCGTCGGGGCCGATGTCGCCGCGCACTGCCAGCCCGTCACCTTCACCGAAGGGGAACTGACGGTCCGGGCGGATTCCACGACGTGGGCCACCCAGCTCCGCTACCTCCTGCCCCAGATCGAACGGCGCCTCGCCGAGGAGGTGGGGGAAGGCATGGTCACCGCGATCCACATCCACGGCCCGACCGCCCGCACCCGAGGGGGGAAATGGCGGGTTTCCGGGAGGGGCCCGCGAGACACCTGGGGATAATAAAGCCCTTCTGTGGACAGGGTGTGGATAACGGTGTGGATAGGCTCACATTTGCTGGGGAAATCCTGTGGAAAGGTACGGAATTTAGCCAATCCGCGATAGAATAGAACGACGTGCCAGGGGGCGAAGCCGGGGAGGGAAACCACTCCGATTCGCGCGACCTGGCGCAGATGTGAAACCTGTGCGAGACGCGCACTTTGATCGGCAAGGAGCACCAGGACGACGTGGCTGAAACGATACCCGGTTCCGCGGTAGGTACCCTCACGACGAACGGAAACGGGGATCACGGCTACGAAGCCGGAGACATCACCGTTCTCGAAGGCCTGGAAGCGGTCCGCAAGCGCCCGGGGATGTACATCGGTTCCACCGGTGAACGCGGGCTGCACCACCTCGTGTACGAGGCGGTCGACAACTCTGTTGACGAAGCACTCGCCGGCTACTGCGACCACATCGAAGTAGTCCTCCAGGCCGACGGCGGCTTGCGGGTCTCCGATAACGGCCGCGGGATACCTGTCGACATCCACCCGGCAGAAGGTCGCCCGACCCTCGAGGTCGTGATGACCGTGCTCCACGCCGGCGGGAAGTTCGGCGGCGGCGGATACGCCGTCTCCGGGGGGCTACACGGCGTGGGTATCTCCGTCGTCAACGCCCTGGCCCGCAAGTTCATCTCCGAGGTGAAACGCCAGGGCTACGTCTGGCGGATGGAATTCGCCGACGGCGGCCACCCCACCACGGAACTCGTGCGCGGAGAAGAAACCGAGGAGACCGGTACGACCCAGGTGTTCTACCCGGACCCGGAGATCTTCGAAACCACCTACTTCGACTTCGAGACCCTCCGCGCCCGCTTCCAACAAATGGCCTTCCTCAACAAGGGCCTGACGATCACGTTGACCGACGAACGCGGCAACGGCGGCAGCGAGGAACTCGCGGGGCAGGACGGCGAAGCCGAACCGGAGACGCCCGAGGCGGGAGAGGCGGAGACCACCCGCAAGATCTCCTACCGCTACGACGGGGGTCTCCTCGACTACGTGCAACACCTGGTCAAGGCACGCAAACTCGACGTCATCCACCCCGAGATCATCGCCTTCGAATCCGAGGACCCCGAGGAAGAGATCTCCCTCGAGGTCGCGATGCAGTGGACGAGCGCCTACACCGAGGGCGTGCACACCTACGCGAACACGATCAACACCTCCGAGGGCGGCACCCACGAAGAGGGATTCCGCAGCGCGTTGACCACGCTCATCAACCGGTACGCTCGCGAACGCGGCATCCTGCGGGAGAAGGATGAGAACCTCACCGGTGACGACATCCGCGAAGGACTCACCGCCGTCATCTCCATCAAACTCGGCGAACCACAGTTCGAGGGGCAGACGAAAACCAAACTCGGTAATACCGAGGCCCGCACGTTCACCCAGAAGGTGATGTACGACCAGCTCGGCAACTGGCTGGAATCGCACCCGAACGAGGCCCGCGACATCATCCGCAAGGCGATCCAGGCCTCACACGCGCGCCTCGCCGCCCGAAAGGCCCGCGAAGCGACCCGGCGCAAGGGCCTCCTCGAGGGGGGCGGGATGCCCGGGAAGTTGCGGGACTGTTCCTCCCGGAATGCCGAGATCTCCGAGGTCTTCATCGTCGAGGGAGACTCCGCCGGTGGCTCCGCCGTCCAGGGCCGTAACCCGGAAACCCAGGCGATCCTGCCGATCCGGGGAAAGATCCTCAACGTGGAAAAGGCCCGGCTCGACCGCGCGCTGAGCAACCAGGAAGTCCAAGCCCTCATCACCGCCTTCGGTACGGGCATCGGTGAAGACTTCGACATCTCCAAACTCCGCTACCACAAGATCATCCTCATGGCCGATGCGGACGTCGACGGGCAACACATCGCGACCCTGCTGCTCACGCTGCTGTTCCGGTACATGCCCGACCTCATCATCCAGGGTCATGCCTACCTCGCGATGCCCCCGCTGTACCGGTTGAAGTGGTCGAACGCCCCCCACGAATACGTGTTCTCCGACGCCGAACGCGACGAACACGTCGAGGCGGGGCTGGCGAAGAACTGGCGCCTGCCCAAGGACGGCGGGATCCAACGGTACAAGGGCCTCGGAGAGATGGACTACAAGGAGCTGTGGGACACGACGATGAACCCCGAGACCCGCACCTTGAAGCAGGTCACCCTCGACGACGCCGCGGCCGCGGACGAGATCTTCTCCATCCTCATGGGAGAAGACGTGGAATCCCGGCGCGCATTCATCCAGCGCAACGCCCGCGACGTCCGCTTCTTGGACATCTAGCGCGGGCCGCCCGCTTCGAGGACCACGGCCCGGCGCGAAACCAGGCTTCCCGGTGTGAACTGTTAAGGAAAATCTGTGACTGACACCCCCGAAACTCAAGAACCCGTAGCGAGGATCGAACAGATCGATCTCCAGGCGGAGATGCAGCGTTCCTACCTCGACTACGCGATGAGCGTGATCGTCGGCCGGGCGCTGCCCGAGATCCGCGACGGGCTCAAACCCGTGCACCGGCGCGTGCTGTACGCGATGTACGACGGCGGCTATCGCCCCGACTCGGCGTTCTCCAAGTGCTCCCGGGTGGTCGGAGATGTCATGGGGCAGTTCCACCCTCACGGGGACTCAGCGATCTACGACGCGCTCGTGCGGCTCGTGCAACCGTGGTCGCTGCGGTATCCGCTGGTTCGGGGGCAAGGAAACTTCGGCTCCCCCGGGAACGACCCCGCCGCCGCCCAGCGATACACCGAATGCAAGATGGCGCCACTCGCGATGGAAATGGTGCGCGACATCGACAAGGACACGGTCGATTTCGGTGACAACTATGACGGCCGCACCCAAGAACCCATCGTGCTCCCCGCCCGGTTCCCGAACCTGCTGGTCAACGGCTCCTCGGGGATCGCCGTCGGGATGGCCACGAACATCCCCCCGCACAATCTGCGGGAAGTCGCCTCCGCCGTCGAATGGTTCCTGGAGAACCCCGAGGCCACCTCCGAAGAGCTCCTCGGCGCGGCGATGCTCCGTATCAAGGGCCCCGACTTCCCCACCGCCGCGCAGATCCTTGGCACCAAGGGGATCGAAGAGGCCTACCGCACCGGGCGCGGGTCGATCACGATGCGCGCGGTCATCGAGATGGAGGAGATCCAGGGCCGCAACTGCCTGGTGATCACCGAACTCCCCTACCAGGTCAACCCCGATAACCTCGCGACGAAGATCGCCGAACTCACCCGCGAGGGCCGCCTGCAAGGGATCGCCGACATCCGGGATGAGACCTCCGGGCGGGTGGGCCAGCGCCTCGTCATCGTGCTCAAGCGGGATGCGATCCCGCGCGTGGTGATGAACAACCTGTACAAGCAGACCCAGTTGCAGGACACGTTCGGGGCGAACATGCTGGCGCTGGTCGACGGCGTGCCCCGCACTCTGAGCCTCGATGCGTTCATCCGCCACTGGACGGCCCACCAGATCGACGTCATCGTGCGTCGCACCACGTGGCTCCTGCGCCGCGCGGAAGAACGCATCCACATCCTGCGCGCCCTCATCAAGGCCCTCGACGCCCTCGATGAGGTCATCGCCCTCATCCGCCGCTCACCGAACGTGGAGCAGGCCCGCAACGGGTTGATCGAACTCCTGGACATCGACGAGGTGCAGGCGGACGCGATCCTGCGGATGCAACTGCGTCAACTCGCCGCCCTCGAGCGCCAGAAGATCACCGATGAGTACGAGGAACTCGAAGCACGCATCGCCGATTACAACGACATCCTCGCCACGCCCTCGCGCCAGCGCGCCATCGTCGGCGAGGAACTGCACGAGATCGTGGAGAAGTACGGCGACGAACGCCGCACGACGATCCTGCCCTTCGACGGCGACATGAGCATCGAGGATCTCATTCCCGAAGAGGACGTCGTCGTCACGATCACCCGCGGCGGCTACGCCAAACGCACCCGCACCGACTCCTACCGCGCCCAACACCGCGGCGGCAAAGGCGTGCGCGGTGCGCAGCTGCGTGAGGACGACGTCGTCGACCACTTCTTCACCACCACCACCCACCACTGGTTGTTGTTCTTCACCAACCTCGGCCGGGTGTACCGGGCGAAGGGCTACGAACTGCCCGAGGGCGGCCGGGACGCCCGCGGCCAGCACGTGGCGAACCTCCTCGCGTTCCAACCCGAGGAGAAGATCGCCCAGGTGCTCGCGATCCGCGACTACGAACAGGCCGATCACCTCCTGCTCGCCACCAAATCCGGGCTCGTGAAGAAGACCCGGCTGAGCGAATACGATTCACCGCGCACCGGCGGAATCATCGCGATCCGGCTGCGCGAGGGCGAGGGCGGCACGGCCGACGAGCTCGTCTCCGCGCAACTCGCCGACGAGGGTGAGGACGTCATCCTCGTCTCCCACCAGGGCCAATCGTTGCGCTTCACCGCGACCGACGCGGCGCTCCGGCCCACCGGGCGGGCGACCTACGGGCTCATCGGGATGAAGTTCCGCGAGGGGGACTCCCTCCTCACCATGGACATCGTCACCGACGACGCCGACCTGTTCGTCGTCACCGAGGGCGGCTACGCCAAACGCACCGCGCTGAGTGAATACCGGGTGCAGAACCGCGGCGGGCTCGGGATCAAGGTCGCCAACATCGTCGAGGCGCGCGGCAACCTCGTGGGAGCGCTCGTGACCGAGGATGACGACGAAGTGCTCGTCATCATGGAGAAGGGCCGGATCGTACGCTCCGCCGTCGACCAGGTCACCCGCACCGGGCGGAACACCCAAGGCGTCACCTTCGCCCGCGCGGATGAGGGAGACCGCATCATCGCCGTCACGTTGAATGTTGAAGACGCCGACGCCGCCGATTCCGAAGAGGCCGACGCCGGGCAGGACGTGGACGGCGTGGAGCAGGTAGGATCCCATGGAGAAAGAACGCCCGAGGAAGGTAACTGATGAGCGATAACCCGCGCGGACCAGGAACGGTTCCCCCACCGGCTTCGCCCGTACCTCCAGCGGCCCGGCCGATCCAATCGGCGGGGCAGGCACATCAGCCCGCGGGAGACGCTCCTGGCACTGTGCCCCTGGAAACTGCCGGAGAACAGGGCCAAGGGGGCCCCCGCCCGGGTGGTCCCCGCCGGGTGCGCCTGACGGTCTCGCGGGTCGACCCGTGGTCGATCATGAAGCTTTCCTTCCTGCTCTCGATCGCGCTGGGGATCGTCCTCGTCGTCGCGGTCGCACTCGTGTGGACGGTGCTGAACGAGATGGAGGTCTTCGCGAAGATCCACGGCATCGTCGACGACATCGGCGCCCAACGCCAATTCGGGCAGTTGCTGGAGTACCTGGAGTTCTCCCGGGTGATCTCCGCCGCGACGGTCGTGGCCGTCGTCGATATCGTTCTCCTCACGGCGCTCGCGACGCTCGGGGCGTTCATCTATAACTTCGTCGCCGCCATGGTGGGTGGTTTGCATCTCACTTTGACCGACGACTAGGTTCCGCTTTGATTCTTGACATCAAACTGCGATATCCTCAATCGGCGCCCACTTGGAGCGCCACGCACTGAAACGGTGCTGGGGCCTATAGCTCAGACGGTTAGAGCGCTTCGCTGATAACGAAGAGGTCGCTGGTTCGAGTCCAGCTAGGCCCACTCTCGGACAACCGGTAAGGAGGTCGAGAGCGATGAAGAAAGTCTTCTGGCTCGCAGCCATTGCAGGCGTCGGCTATGTGATCTGGCGTAAAGTTCAAGAAGAGAAGGCGCAGCGTGAACTGTGGACCGAGGTTTCCGACCCGGTCTAACCATGACGCAGTACCTTTAAGATCGCGGTGAGCGATCGCCGGGGGCCGTGGCGCAATTGGTAGCGCATCTGCTTTGCAAGCAGAGGGTTAGGGGTTCGAGTCCCCTCGGCTCCACCCGAAGTTGCCCTACGGGAACACGTGATATGCGTAGACGGGTCGTGTTCGCGTTCCATTCGCTTCCCGTCGTCACCCACGCTCTTTCGTCTTCTGTTGTCTCGATGCAGTCGTGAAGGTCTGGTTCCCGAGGCGTCTGCCGTGGTGGCTGCGATCGGCTTTCAGGTGTCGGCGAACGGATAGACAACAGCCTTGTTGAAGCCGACCGCGCGTAGGCCTGGCGGATGACTTTGCGTGCATTTCTGCAGTGCGGGATCGCTCTGGCCTTCACAGTAGGTGACGACCGGCTCGGTCTAGCGGGCAGCGTTCACTGATGAGCCGGCGCCCGCGATGTAGTTGTACAGTTCCTCAACCTACTCGATGGCTTCGCATCGGAATACGACGCGGTAACTGTTCACCGGCGCGCGGCACGCCTCGCCGCAAGTTGCGTGGGAACATCATCAGCTGATGCGACATCGCTCAGATCTACGCGCTTCGTAGGGGGCTTCGACCGCCTGATCGCGAGCGAACAATGCACGTAGACCGTCGCGGATAACCTCACTCTCGCTAGCGTAGGCACCCGCTCGCACCCGCTCACGCAGAGCATCTGCCATCTCGTAGGGAGGCGTGATACTCGACTGCCGCGTAGTCCGCACGATCGACCCTCCAGTCCTAAATAGGATTCCGTCGCACTCTAGTCGGGCTCCTGTGCTCGCCGCCGAGCGTCAGTGGGAAGCGTTGTCCTTGGTGTCATACAGTAGCGTCTTCGCGTACTTGATCTTCGTGCCTGCTGTGGTCATCCTCGCGCATTCGGTAGGAGCCTGATCCGGCTATTTTCTGAAAGACACTCTGATGATCGCCTTCGTTGTTGGCTTGTAGTGCCAAGTCCCGAGAATGGACGATTCCGGGCGACTTGAACGAGCGGATGCGCGCGAGCGTTAGTGCTGCTGTGGTTTGCGGATCGAACCGGGTGTGCATCCGATGATGCGGGCAAAAGCTCGGTTGAATGCGGCCTCGGATTGGTAGCCGAGTTCGGCGGCGAGTGTGCTGACGGTGATGCTTTCCTCTGCGAGTCGGGATCGGGCGACGTTCATCCGCCAGCGAGTGAGATAAGAGACTGGTGCTTCGCCGACGAGTCCGGTGAAGCGCGCGCTGAACGAGGATCTGGACATGGTTGCGAGCCGAGCGAGTCGGTCGAGATTCCATTCGTGTCCGGGGCTGTCGTGGATCGCTTCGAGTGCGCGGCCGATTCGTTCGTCGTGGAGGGCGCGGAGCCATCCGGTGATTGCCTCGGGAGCGGTTGCGAGCCAGCCGCGGATCGCTTGCACAACGAGGATGTCGGCCAGGCGGGTGGCGACGGCTTCGCCGCCGAGGCGGGGGTAGGACAGTTCACTTGCCATGAGGCGGAGGGTATCTCGCACGGAGGAGGCCGCAGAGATGGTGTCGCCGCCGACGAACAGCACCGCGGGCAGCGTGCGCGTCAGCTCGCGCGCTGCCGGGCTGTCGAACGTGACGACTCCACAGATCAACTGGGCTCTTCGCCCGGTGCCGCCATGATGGAGCTTGGAGTAATGCTCGCTGAGGTACTGCTGGGGAAGCAGATCGACGCGCGGGCCGCGCCTCGCGTCGGGTTTACTGAGCAGGTCATGCCCGAGTCCGTGCGGCACGAGAGCGAGGTCGCCTGCGCGGAGTTCGATCGGCTCGGTGTCGGGCAGACCCAACCAGCATGATCCGGTGGTGACGACGTGGAAACTCACCGAGTCGGCGATGGCGGGCATCTCCAGCGCCCACGGCGCACCGAGCTCCGCATGGCAGTAGAACGTGCTGCGCATCCGCAGCGTGTGCAGCACGCGGGCGATCCGATCAGGGCCGCGATCGTCCTCAGAGGTGTTCCGCATACCCGCGATCCTCTCACGGTGGGAACGAGGAATTCTCACAGCAAAGGATGAATGAGCAAGAGCTTCGGTCGAACAAGCATGGAACTACCTGCCAGGGCTGCTTATCGTCGGTTGAAGAGATGATCCCTCGACCGAAAAGGAACCCGCATGTATGTCGTCGCAGGAGCTACTGGCCGTGTAGGGTCTGTCACTGCTGAGAGCCTGCTTAGTGCAGGCGCGAGCGTTCGAGTCCTGGTTCGCCGCTCGGAAGACGCCCAGACCTGGCGGAGCAGAGGTGCCAAGGCGCGCGCGGTTTCCTTGGATGATCGACTTGCGCTGGGGAGCGCCCTCGAAGGCTGCTCGGGGTTCTTCGTGTTGCTCCCATTCGATCTGACCGCCGACGATCTCGATGCCCACGCTGACAGGCTCATCTCCTCCATCGTGGGCGCGGTTGCTGACCAGGATGTGCCCCACGTCGTCATGCTCTCGTCAGGTGGGGCAGACCTCGCCAAGGGAACCGGCCCCATCACAGGGTTGCATCGGATGGAACAGGCGATCCTCACCACTGGAACCATTCTGACCGCACTGCGCTCGGGCCACTTTCAAGAGAAGGTCACGGACGTCATCGACGTTGTCCGCGAAAGCGGCGTCTACCCGGTGTTCGCCAGCTCCGCTAATACGCCGCTGCCAATGGTCGCCACCCATGACATCGGAGCGGTTGCCGCGAACGCCCTCCTCTCACCGCCGCTGTCCAACGAGACTGTGGACGTCATCGGCCCTGCATATACGGAGAGTGAAGTCGCCACCGTACTAGGAGAGGCGCTCGGCCGCGAGTTGCACGTCGCGACGATTCCCCAGGACGCCTGGGCGGGTGCCCTTAGCGAAGCAGGCTTCCGGCCGCATGTCGCTGAGAGCCTGGCAGAGCTCTATCGAGCCGACGAGCAGGGCCTCCTCGCACCACGGGGGGATCGATGTATCCACGTTTCGACCACCGTCGCAACCACCATCGACCGCGTTCTGCCAGCCTGAGGAACGAGGAAGATGATGCACGCGCTCATTCTCGGCCCGCTGCTGGTCGTTGCGATCGTCGCCAATGGATTGCTCGCCGGGCTGTTCTTTGTGTTCAGTATCGCGATCAGCCCCGGCCTCCGGCGAGTCGATGACGGCACGTATGTGCAAGCGTTCCAGGCGATCAACGCTGCGATCCTGAACGGAAGGTTCCTGACCGTCTTCTTCGTGGCGCCGATAGCCGCAGTCGTTTGCGTGGTGTTGCACATCTCGCGCGGGGACTCGGCGTCACTGACCTCGCTCATCGCAGGAGCGGTCTGCTCGGCACTCACCTTCGGCATCACCGCGGCACGGAACGTGCCACTCAATCAGGAACTCGACAGCGCACCGATCGACACCGAATACCAACGTCGAATCGCACGTCACCGCTTCGAGAAGCGTTGGAATCGTGGGAACCTCGCCCGCACCGTCACTAGCATAGGGGCCTTCATCTTCCTCGCCGGCGCATCGGTCGCCGGATAGCAGCGTGGATCGGATTGCTGATGTTCCATCCGGATCGCGTCTGCACGCAGACGCCGCGTCGTGGAATCTGCGTAGGCGAATACGACTGCGTGAGACCGGCGACCCATGTGGCGACTCACACGAGCTGGAGCATAGCCGGGTATTTCCATACCCACGTACTGCTCTTCACGCATTCTTCGCTTGCGGTGCCGTCGCTCACGTCGAAGCAGCGTTCCGCGCTGCATGGGCGTCACTCCGATCCATACGGCCATTACGCCACCAACCGCGAGCAGAGAAGCGCAGGGGGTCACTGTCGCACGAGCGGCGCGTACAGCGAAGTCGGAGAGGCCGTTCGGTGACCACGGCGGAGCTTGTCACTGCGTCTTCGCCCCACACCGTGCCCCGGTCGAACCCGAACCGGCGCGCTAGCGCGTTCACATGACCCCTTGCGCGCGGGCTGTTCGCATAGCTTCTTCTTCCCTGTCCGTGAGGCGTGTTCGAGGTCGTTTAGTTGGTTCCGTCGCCACGCCGATCAGCGGATCGTCCGGCTCTCCGGTAGAGTAGATATTCTCATGGCCGCCTTGATTCCGGGCGGAAACTAGCCTCTCAACCCGTAGTGGCATGTTCCCGTAGCGTTGCATTGCGTCCACAATTAATTTGCTCAAATTGAGGGGATTACTGTCACGTGGTTCTCGCCATCGCAGCGATCTGCTTCGTCTGGTCCGGGATGGTTCTCGCGATCTCCTTCCTCGAGGCGCCACTGAAGTTCCGGGCACCGGGAATCACTTTGCCGCTGGGCCTGGGCATCGGTCGGATCGTCTTTCGTGCGCTCAATACCGTGGAGGTGCTGCTTGGTGCGGCGACCCTCCTGCTCGCGGTGCTCGCCGGGGGCTGGCAGGGTGGGTACAGCTATCTCGTCATCGCTGCGCTCATGCTCGTCGCGCAGCTCGGCGTGATCCTTCCGAAACTCCACAAACGCTCCGACGCCGTGCTCGCCGGCAACGTCAGCGAACAGCGTTCCCAGGTGCATTGGGTATACGTCGGCGCGGACGCGGTGAAAGTCTTCGCGCTGCTCCTCGCCGGGATCAGCCTGCTCACCTAAGAGCCCTCAACAGCCGGGGTCCGGCTCGTGCTCGAGGTGCCCGACGGGTTCCAACTGAAGAGTGGTGTGTTCGAGGTCGAAGTGCTCGGCCAGGCACGCGCTCACCTTATCCAGCACGTCCGCGCAATCCGCGAGGTACTCATCCTCGACGACGACGTGCGCGGTGAGGGCGGGCATCCCCGAGGTGATCGTCCACGCGTGCAGATCGTGCACGTCGATGACCCCCTCCACGGAGCGGATGTGCTCCCGGACGCGGGCAAGGTCCAACCCCTTGGGGGTCGACTCCAGCAGGATGTGCACGACCTCGGAGAGCAGTGACCACGCACGGGGAAGAATGAACAGGCCGATCCCCAGCGAAGCGAACACATCCGCCCGCTGGTAACCGGTGGTCGCGATGACGATCCCGGCGGCGATGACGGCGACGGAGCCGATGAGATCACCGAGTACCTCGAGATAGGCCCCGCGCATGTTCACCGACTCCTCGTGGGTGCCGTGAAGGACCTTGAGGGAGACGGCATTGGCGATGAGACCGGCGGCGGCGGCGATGAGCATCGGCGTCGTCGAAACTTCCGGGGGCGTGTTCCAGCGCAGGATCGCCGCGACGATGACGTACACACCCATCCCACCGAGGATGACGGCGTTGATGAGCGCAGCGAGGATCTCCGCTCGGAGGAGGCCCCAGGTGCGGGAGTCCGTCGCGGGTCTGCTCGCCAGCGTGATGGCGATGAGCGCGATGAGCACCCCGGTCGCGTCGGTGAGCATATGCCCGGCATCCGCGAGCAGCGCGAGCGATCCGGAGATCAGCGCGCCCACCACCTGGAAGATCACGACCGTGCCCGTGACGACGAGCACGATGATCAGGCGTTTGCGATGCCCCGCCGTGATGGTTGCGGGTGCGTGGGAGTGGGCCACCGTTACATCCTTTCGGGCGCCGCAATCCCTAAGAGGTCGAGTACCTGGGCGAGGGTGCGGCGGGTGAGATCAACGAGCACGAGCCGCCGTGCCCGCACCTCGCCCTCGGAGGTGAGGACCGGGCACTGGTCGTAGAACTCGGTGAAGGTGCGCGCGAGGTCGTAGGCATAGGTGCACAGGAGGTGCGGTTCGAGGGTCTCGGCCACGGCGTTCAGCGCCGAGGGAAGCCCATCGAGGGCCAAGGAGAGCGCCCGCTCCGCCGGCTGCAGCGGCGGCAGGTCGGCGCCGGTGATGGGGGCGGGGCTGCCCGCGCTGAGCCCCTGTTCCTTCGCGCGGCGAAGGATCGAGGCGAGCCGGGTGTGGGCGTACTGCAAGTACACCCCGGTGTTGCCGGTGAAGGAGACCATCCGCTCGGGATCGAAGGTGTAATCCTTGATCCGGTTGCTCGAGAGGTCCGCGTACTTGATCGCCGCGATCCCTGCCTGTTCGGCGATGGTCCGCAGCTCCGCCTCGTCGATCTCCTCACCCTTGGCCTCCCTCACCACGGCGTAGGCAGCGTCGACCGCCTCGGTGATGAGGTCCATGAGTTTCGCGGAAACCCCTTCGCGGGTCTTGAACGGTTTGCCGTCGGCACCGAGGACGGAGCCGAACTGGACGTGCTGGGCGTGGACGTCGTCGGTCAGCCAGCCCGCGCGCCGGCCCGCTTCGAAGATGAGCTTGAAGTGCAATGCTTGTGGCGCGCCCACGACGTACAGGATCCGATCCGCGTCGAGCGTGTGGATCCGGTACCGGAGGGTCGCCAGATCCGTCGTGTCGTAGCCGTAGCCGCCGTCGGATTTGCGCACGATGAGCGCCGCGGGTTGATCGTCCTGGCCCCTGGTCTCCTCGGAGAGGATGACCAGCGCGCCCTCGGATTCTTGGGCGAGCCCGCGGGTTTCGAGTTCCTCGGTAACGCCCGGCAGCATCGGGTTGTAGAACGATTCCCCCGCCGCGTCGGCCGGCGTGAGCAGGAGCCCGAGCCGGGAGTACACCTGGCCGAAGAACCGCTCCGATTCCGCGACGATTTCCCGCCACACCGCGAGGGTCGCCTCATCCCCCGCCTGCAGGGCCACGACCCGGCGGCGGGCGCGGTCAGCGAACTCGGGATCGGAATCGAACTCCCCGCGCGCGGCCTTATAAAGATTGTCGAGCGCGGCGACCGGCGATTCTTCGCTGAGTTCGCTCGCGCGCCAGTTCGCTTCGGGGTGTTCATCGATGTATTGGATGAGCATCCCGAACTGGGTGCCCCAATCACCGAGGTGGTTCTGCTTGACGACCTCGGATCCCAAGAACCCGAGGATCCGCACCAGCGCGTCGCCGATGATGGAGGACCGCAAATGGCCGACGTGCATTTCTTTGGCGATGTTGGGTGCGGAGTAATCGACGACGGTCCGCACCCCGGCCTGCGCCTCGGGAACGCCGAGCCTCGGCGCGGAGAACCGCGTGCGCACCTGGTTCCACAGCGCCTCGTCGGTGAGGGTGAGGTTGATGAAACCGGGGCCGGAAATCTCGGCGGCGCCGATGAGCGGCGAGCCGGCGAGGTGGGAGGTGATCTGCGCGGCGACCTCCCGCGGGGAGGTGCCGACCTTCTTCGCCAGCGCCAGCGCAACGTTCGCCTGCAGATCCGCGTGATCCGAAGGTCGGATGAGCGGGTCCGCCCCCGCGTGCTCGGGATACGCAGCGGAGATCGCGTCACCGATCGCCGCATCGAGTTGATCAATAAGAGAAAGGCTTGAGGCGGATGGATTCACAGTCACAAGGGATATTCTCCCATTGCGCCGCGCCGCCCCAAGCCCAATGTGACGCGTTCAACTACTTCTTGTCGTCGTCGGTCGCCTTCTTCGCCGCATCCTTCATGTCCTCGGCGGCATTCTTTGCTGACGTCGCTGCGCCCTTGGCCTTGTCGCTCACGCCTTCGCCGGCGTCTTTTGCTGCGTCCTTGACGTCGTCAGCGGCTTCTTTGGCGGCCGGGCGGTTCTCTTCGGCCTTCTCCTTCGCGTCCTTCGCCGCGTCCTTCGCCGTGTCCCGGACCTCTTCGACCTTTTCCTTGGTCGACTCGGTCGTGTCCTTCACCGCGTCGGCGGCGGTGTGGAGCTTCTCGGCGACGGTCGGGCTCACGGCCGCGGGCGCGTCGTCCCAGTACTCCTCCGCCCAGGGGTCGTCCACCGGCTTGGTGCGGCGCCAGATGAGCACCCCGGCACCGGCGACGGCGGTCCCGACGAGTGTCCAACCGAGGGCGCGGCGGAAACCGCCCTTCTTCTTGGTCTGTTCGTCCGCAACCTTCTCGATCTTCTTGAGGGTCTCGTCCGCCTTCCCCGACGCCGAGTCGGCGGCCTTTTCCGCCCCTTCCTTGGCGACCTTCGCCGCGTCCTCCATCTTGGCTACGACGAGGGGGAGAACGTCGTCAACAATCTTGTCGTGAGCAACGTCAACCGCCCCGCGGCTCTTCTCCGCCGCCTCGGCGATCCTCGGCGCGGCGGCCTCGACCGCGTCGCGCCAGGCCTTGTCGACCTTCGGCCCGGCCCAATCCTTGGCGGCCTCTACTCGGGGTGTCGCCCAGTCTTTTGCCTCATCGGCGAACTGGCGGGCAAACTTGCCTGCCTCAGCTGCTTGATCTTTCACCTGATCAGCGGAAATCTTGGGTTGCTTTGACATCTCACTCGTCCTTTTGATGTTGCTCCACTTGGAGATCGGACACGGGTTCCCCTCTATCCTGCCACCCCCGGGGCATGTGTGCATGCCTTCTTCCATGTTCGCCGGAAAGCGAATATTCTTCTCCTCAGGCGAAACCGACCGACGGGATTGCGCGCCGTGTTTATCCCGGAGCCGCACCGGTGTCACAATGAGATTATGGACGCGATTTTGCACACCTCAGCCGGTGACATCACCGTAGAACTATTCCCCAACCACGCTCCCAAGACGGTTCGCAACTTTGTTGAACTCGCCAAAGGGGAGCGCACGTGGACCCACCCCCAGACGGGGGAGGAGTCGAACACGCCGTTGTATGACGGCACGATCTTCCACCGCGTGATCTCCAACTTCATGATCCAGGGCGGCGACCCGATCGGCACCGGTACCGGCGGGCCGGGTTACACCTTCAACGACGAGATCCACCCGGAGCTCGACTTCAACGAACCCTATGTGCTCGCGATGGCGAACGCGGGCATCCGCTTCGGCAAGGGCACGAACGGGTCGCAGTTCTTCATCACGGTCGCCCCGACGAACTGGCTCCAGGGCAAGCACACGATCTTCGGCAAGGTGAAGGACCAAGCCTCCATCGACGTCGTCAACTCGATCGGGGCGGCCGCCACCGGAGCGCAGGATCGTCCGCTGGAGGACATCGTGATCAATTCGGTGGAGATCGTCGAATAACGCATGAGCAGTTACCCTCCAGCCCCCCGGCCCGGGGGCGCCGGGGACTGGGATGGCGACGGCGGCGGCCCGGGCTACTCGGGGCCGCCGCCAACAGCACCTACCTGCCCTCGCCACCCGGACCGGATCTCCTACGTCCGCTGCCAACGCTGTAATCGCCCTGCCTGCCCCGAGTGCCAGCGGCAAGCCGCGGTCGGCGTGCAGTGCGTGGACTGTGTGCGGGAAGCGTCCAAACAGGCACGCCCGACGCGTACAGTGCTGGGCGGGCGGGCCAGCGGCCGGCCCATCATCACGTTGACGCTGATCGGGATCAACGTCGCGATTTTCCTCCTGGGTTTCCTCACCCGGACGGTCGACCAACTGCTCGTCTTCGCGCCTGCTCTCGGGGCGGTGGAACCCTACCGGGCGATCACCACGGGGTTCCTCCACGCCGGGATCCTGCACCTGCTGTTGAACATGTACGCCCTCTGGCTGATCGGGCCCTTCCTCGAACAACTACTCGGTCGGTGGCGATTCCTCAGCCTCTATTTCCTCAGCCTTTTCGGTGGCACGGTAGCGGTCGTCCTGTTCACCTCCCCGGCGAGCGATTCCTGGTGGGGTGGGGTCGTCGGTGCCTCCGGAGCCGTGTTCGGGCTGTTCGGCGCGGTGTTCCTCGTGCTGCGCCGGCTCGGTCGCGATGCCCAGCAGATCCTGCTCGTGATCGGCATCAACGTCGTGTTCTCATTCATGGTGCGAGGGATCTCCTGGCAGGCCCACATCGGCGGCCTCATCGTTGGGGCGCTCCTCGCGCTCATCTTCACCCGCCTGCCCCGCGAGCGGCAGCTCGTGGGCGGAATCGCCGCGGTGGTGATCGTCGGTCTTGCACTGGTCGCGAGCTACGTCGGTCTGTACGCGATCAAGTAGCGGTGCTCAGAGCGCGACGAGACCTGCGCTGAGGTTGACGATCACGTGCACAATTGCAACGGGCACGAACGTTCCGCTCCTGTGCCGCAGATACCCGAACAGATACCCGGCAATAAATTGCATGGGGATAAACGGCCACAGCCGGATATCGAGGAATAACAGCGGCAGATGCGGAATTAGAAAGATCGCCGTCTGCAGAAGGTTTCCCCACCAGAAACCCAACCGGCGAATCAGCACCCCCGCCAGTAATTCGCGGAAGAATACTTCCTCACCGACGGCGCGAAGAATTGCACCGATGATCAAGCTGAGCGAGGTGTAACGCGCGATGAGAAGATCGGGTCCGCTGAGAATCTCCTGGGGAATCAGCCCGAGCAGCAACCAGCTGCTGAGCAACAATGGAACCAGGCAGACCCCTGCCCACCCGTAAGCCGCCGGCGATCCCCAGGACGCGCCGACCCGGCGCAGGGCGGATCGGCGTGATTGATCCTTCCGGCGGGACTGCACCGCGACGTAGATTAACGACGGGATGCAGAACAGAATGAATTCGAGCATTCGTCCCACGTTAACTACCCGACGGCACAGAAACAAAAGCGCGTAGCGGGCCCGGAAATTATCACAGGAACCGCGCTGAGGGAAGCATTTCTCGCATGCTCTGCCCCGGTTGTCTACCGCGTTGACATCGGCGAAGAAGCAGATTTACGCTTCTTCGATCCGTGCGTGGCAAACAGCCGAGAACCGCCAGCGCCACGGATATTCCCGACTGAGGCAGGAGCGATCCGGATGAGCGCTGAAACGGCACGTGGGGGCAGTAGCGACCGGGGGTTCTTCGGCCACCCTCGCGGCCTGGGCGTCCTATTCTTCACTGAAGCATGGGAGCGGTTCTCCTACTACGGGATGCGCGCGATCCTCCTGTACTACATGTACAGCCGGGTCGAGGACGGGGGCCTGGCCATCGATGAAGGCTCGGCGAGATCCCTCATCGCCGCCTACGGTGCCTCGATCTACATGGCCGCCATCGCCGGCGGGTGGATCAGTGACCGACTGCTCGGGGCACGCCGGTGCACGCTCATCGGCGGGATCCTCATCATGCTCGGGCACATCTGCCTCGCGCTGCCCGCCGGGGTGGCCGCGCTCGCCGCGTCGATGATCTTCATCGTCTTGGGTACCGGGCTCCTCAAACCCAACATCTCCACCCAAGTCGGGGACCTGTACTCCGAGCAGGACGCGCGGAGGGATGCGGGTTTCAGTATCTATTACATGGGGATCAGCGTCGGCGCAGTCGTCGCGCCCTTCGCCGTCGGCACGCTCGGGCAGAACTACAACTATCACCTGGGATTCAGCCTCGCCGCCGTGGGTATGGCAGCAGGCCTCATCGTGTATGTGCTCGGCAGGCGGAGCCTGGATGAAAGGGGACTGAAGCCGAGCAACCCGCTGGAGTGGAGGTCCATCCCGCGGCGCCGGATCGTCACCGTGGCCGCAGTGATCGCGGCGATCGTTCTGGTGATCGGGCTGCTCGTCGCGTTCGGGCAACTCACCCCCGACCGCATCGTGGATCTCGTCACGCTGCTCTCGATCGCCATTCCCATTGCCTACTTCGTGGTGATGCTGCGCAGCGACCGAACCACCGCGGTGGAGCGGAGCCGGCTGCGAGCCTACATCCCCCTGTTCATCGCCGCGGTGATGTTCTGGACCGTGCAGGAACAGGCGGCGACCGTCATTGCGCAGTTCGCCGATCAGCGCACCGATCTCGACGCGCTGGGCTTCACCATCCCTTCCTCCTGGTTCCAATCGGTCGGCTCTTTCGTGCTGATCATCTCCACGCCGTTCATCGCCGCGCTGTGGATGCGGTTGGGTAAGCGCCAGCCCTCCACCCCGCAGAAATTCTCCATCGGTCTCTGCCTCGCCGGGCTCTCCTTCCTGCTCCTCGTCATCCCCTCGCTCAGTGACGAGCTCGCGAGCCCGCTGTGGCTGCTGGGTAGCCTCGCCATCGTCACCCTGGGGGAGATCGCGCTGTCCCCGGTGGGGATGTCGGCGACGACCCGCCTCGCCCCGGCCGCCTTCGCCACCCAGACGATGGGGCTCTGGCTCGCGTCGGACTCCGCCGCCCAGGGCATCACCGCCCAAGTAGTGCGGTTCTACGATTCCGAGTCCCCCGCGCTGTACTTCGGGATCATCGGCAGTATCGCGATCGGCCTCGCCATCCTGCTGTTGATATTCGCGCCGCTGCTTCGCAAACAGATGAAGGGCGCGGACGTCGACTCGCTGGAATCGGAGAAGCCGGACGCCGAGGACGCGGAACACGCGGGCGCTGCGGGGCGAACTGAGAATGACAGGAGCGGGGATGAAGGTCACCACTGAGTTCCCGAAGGAGATCTTCGAACAACGCGACGTGCGGATCCCGCTCACGGACGGTTCGGAACTTTCCGCCCGGATCTGGCGGCCGACCTCCAAGGAGCCGGTACCGGCGATCGTGGAATACATCCCCTACCGGCAGCGCGACCTCACGGCAGTTCGCGACTCCATCCACCACCCGTACATCGCGGGCCACGGCTACGCGTGCGTCCGCGTGGACCTGCGCGGAAGCGGCGATTCCGACGGCGCTCTCGTGGACGAGTATCTGGAGCAGGAGCAGCAGGACGCCGAGGACGTGCTCGAATGGGTCGCCCACCAGCCGTGGTGTACCGGGCGGACCGGCATGATGGGGATCTCGTGGGGCGGTTTCGCCGCGCTCCAGGTCGCCGCGCGGCGCCCGGAGAGTCTCGGGGCGATCGTCATCTCCTCGTTCACCGACGATCGCTACGGCGACGATTTCCACTACAAGGGCGGGTGCCTCTTGTCGGACAACGTCGGGGAGAACGGCACCGTCTTCGCGGTGAGCACTCGGCCCCCCGATCCGGAGGTGGTCGGTGAGCGGTGGCGGGAGATGTGGCTCGAGCGTCTCGACGGCGCGAAGCCGTGGGTGAGCGAGTGGCTCTCCCACCAGCATCGAGACGATTATTGGCGCCACGCCTCCGTTTCGGAGCAGTATGAGGACGTGCGCTGCCCGGTGCTTGCTTCCAGCGGCTGGGCGGACGGGTATTCCAACGCGGTGCTCCGGCTCCTCGCGCACCTGGATGTTCCCCGCAAGGGCATCATCGGTCCCTGGGCCCACACCTATCCCCATCTAGGCACACCGGCACCTGCGATCGGGTATCTGCAACTCGTGGTGCAGTGGTGGGATCGCTGGCTCAAAGACGTGGACAACGACGTGATGGCCGGTCCGATGCTGAGCCTGTGGGCGCAGGACGCGATCGAACCTGCCACGGCCTACGACGTGCGCCCGGGCCGGTGGATCGGGGAACTCACCTGGCCATCGCCCCGCACCCGCGACACGGACTTTCCCCTCGCGCCACACGTCCTGTGCGAACCCGGATCAACACCGCCAGGAGGCGATCTCACGATCCAATCACCCCTGTGGGTGGGGGCCGCGGCGGGCAAATGGGCCTCCTACGGCGCCCCGCCGGATCTGCCCGGGGACCAACGCCTGGAGGACGGCGGCGCCCTCGTCTTCGACACCGAGGAGCTAACCGAAGCGATCGACGTCGTCGGTTTCCCCACCCTGCACCTGCAGGTGGAGGCGGACGAGCCGATCGCCATGGTGGTCGCGCGGCTCAGCGCCGTCGCCCCCGATGGTTCGGCGACTCGCGTGAGTTACGGAATGCTCAACCTCACTCACCGGGACGGTAGCGTGAACCCGACCCCGCTCACCCCGGGCCGCACCTACGAGGTGCGGGTCGGCCTCAATGCCTTGGCCGAGCGGTTCCTGCCCGGATACCGGATCCGGTTGGCGCTGAGCACCTCTTATTGGCCCCTGGCGTGGCCGCCGCCGCGGCCGGTGCGCCTCACCGTATCCACCGCGAACAGCTTCCTCACCCTCCCGATCCGCCCCGAACGCGAGAACGAACCGGGCATCTCGTTTGGTGCACCTGCAGGCGCGGCTCCGATGCGAACCGAGAGCCTCCGCACTCCGGAGAATCGTTGGACCGTCACCCGCGACGTCGGGTCCGATACCCACGAGGTGACCATCGTCAAAGGCAACGGCGCGGAACGGTTCCCCGACATCACCCTCGACGCCGCCCACCGGGCGGTCGAAAGATACACCTGGACGGGCAACGATGTCGCCTCCGTCCGGGCGCAGACGACGTGGACGGAAGTGTTCGAGCGCGGGGACTGGTCGGCTCGGACGGTGACCCACACCGATGTGTCCTGCACGGAGAGTAACTTTCTCTTGAGAGCGCACCTCGAGGCATTCGACGGCGAAGAATTGCTGCGCAGGTACGAGTGGCAGGAGGAGATTCCCCGGCGGCTCGTATAGGCGAGGGGAGTCCACAGCCTGAGGACCGCGAGGTGTCCGGATATCCCCATCTCTGTGGATAACTTCCGTGGAAATCTTCCTGTGCGTGGTTGAAGTTTCACATTCCACAGCTTTTGCACAGGTGAAGCCGCTGGAAACTGCCGATGTCGTGCGAATTACACGGTTATCCCCAGGGTTGTTCACATATGTGGAATTACACGTCTGTGGTTATCCCCAGCTGTGGAGAAACGTGTGGATAACTAGGACCAGGGGCTAGTTATCGAAGTCGAGTCTCCAGCTGCCATCGGCGACGATCTCTAGAAACAGCGCGTCCTCCGGGATGTCGACGCGGGAATCGAACATGCCGATTTCATTGATGAGATACTTCCTGTGCTCTTCACTCCAGGCGGAGACTTGGAAGTTCGAGCTGCCTGAATGGCGCACGTTAACCGTTGTGGCGTTCAGATCCGCAATCTTCAGCACCGCATCGCCGCCACCCTTAGTTTCCGCGGTCGCCTCGGGGACCTCGGAGAGCGGCTCGATCGTCGCGGTCCACTCGCCCTCGGCGTTGATCTCGAACTTCCCGGCGGGAGGTTCTTGGAAATTCAGCGGCCGAACGCCTTCGTAGGAGAAGAAACTGCTGGTGAGGAAGGTGATGTACTCCCCGTCTGGGGTGTAACTCGTGGCCTGGAACAGCCCGCTGTCATCGTGAGTGAAGCGGACGATGGCCGGAGAGGAATCGGGGATCTCGAATTCGACGGTCTCGCTACCGGTGCCTGCTAGTTCGATCGGATCGAAGGATTCCGATTCCTGACCCGGCCCGCGAGAGGGCGCCGGTTGTTTCGCATCGCCACCTTTGGCGCGATCTCGTTCGGTCGGCGCAGGGGCGTTCGCCGATGGGCCATCTCCGCCGGAATCATCGCCGAGGTCGCAACCGCCGAGCACAGCGATGAGGGCAAGGGTGAGGGAACTTGCTGCAATTCGGCCGCGAGTTTTTATACGCATTCCTGAAATGTTATCGGCGAGAACCCTCGCGGCAGGACCGGCCGCGCCGCGCGGGGCGCCCGTTATGGGCCCTCGATCGTGCTCTCGTTCAGGGGAAGGAGGGGTTCGAGCCACGGAAACACGTACTCGAACAGCGCGTACACGATCGCGGCGAGGAGGATGAGGACGATGAGAAGCTTCACGATCCACGGGCCGGGAAGTATCCGCCACAGAGCTCCGTACATTACAAGCTCCCTTCCGGAAGGTCAGCGGGTCGCCCGTCATCGGCGTCCGTCCAGTAATCCAGTTCCGCGTGGACGATCCACCGTTCGCGGATCGACCACAGCGGGTGGCAGGTCGTCAGCGTCATCACCGAGGTCGAGGGCTCTTCCTCAGGATCGAACGGATTCGGTGCGAGCACTTCGACCTGGTCGGGATACACGATCCGGTTCGAGGACACCCGGTAGACATAGAAATGGTCTTCGGTGCGCACGATGAGGGGATCGCCGTCCTCCAATTCCTCCACGTAACGGAACGGTTTCCCCTGAGACTGGCGGTGACCGGCGAGGGCGAAATTCCCGATCTCCCCCGGCATCTGAGTCGACGGGTAGTGCCCGACGAAGCCGCCATCAAGGATGTCCATGCCGGTGCCCTCGGCGATCGGCATCCGATAATCCTCCCCCCAGCGGGGCACGTACAGCACTCCGAACTGCCCCTCGCCGAGCGCCACGGGTGCTTCCTCGCGGTTCTCCTCAGCCACATCGGAGGAGACCTCCGGCAGCCCGGATTCGAACTGTTCGATGTGTTCGCTCGCCGCACGCTGGCCGATAACGTCGGTGTAATACACCTGCCACACGACGAACAGCCCGATGAGCACGCCCGCGGTGATGAGGAGTTCGCCGATGAACCCGAGGAGGACGTTCCCCGCGGACGGTCGGGGCCGGGAATGCGTCGTACGGCGCCGATGGCGGGTGGGCAGGGGGTCGGGGTGAGTAAGAGTGCTCATTCAATTCCCTCAGTGCCCGAAGGTCCGGGGTCGCTACCGTCGGGAGCGGGCGGTAGGGAGATCGGCTCCTCCCCGGGCAACGCGGCATAATTCATCGTGATGCTTCCCTCGTCGGCAGCGATGTGTAGATCCTCGATGGTATCCAGGGACCAGCCTAACTGTAGTGCCTCGACATAATCGAGATACGTCAGAATTTGGGGAGAACTCATCAACGAAGAGGTGAGTGCTCGTGGTTCGCCGACGGCGCTGATCTCGTAAGGCGGGGAATACACCGAGCTATCGATGAGGAGAACATTTCCCACGCAGCGGATGGAGGAGCTGCTCGTCACCCGGTGACCCTGGACCGCCATCGCTTCCGCGCCGCCGGCCCATAACGCGTTGATGACGGCTTCAAGGTCCTGCTGGTGCACGATGAGATCATCGAACCCGACCCCATCGGGAAGGGGATCGCGTGCGGGCGCATCCCAGAGTTTGACGACGACGCCCGGGCCCTCCACCGCCACGCGCCCGGCCGCGGTCTCGTCGGCGCCCGTGGGACTCGTGACCGTCTTCTGGTTCTGGATGAGGTCCGTGACCTCGGAACGCAGCTCCTCGACCTCTCTATTGGTCGCATCGAGCCGTTCCCGCTCGAGGTGAACGAGTTCCGCGAGGTTCTCCGGGCGGCGCTCGTCGGGAGAGGTAGCGAACAGGCTCGCGTTCGTGGCGAACATCAGACCCGCGATCAATCCCACCACGCCCGCGCTCCACCCGAGGGTGCGCGAGGGCGAAAACGGGAGCTTTCGCGAGGAGGGGGCCATGGCCCGATTCTACGGTGCCGCGGGTGAGAAAACTTCACGGCCGGTTCGGAGTATCATGGCTGGCGAGTCGTTCAAGGAGTCCACATGCCGAAATCCCGGTCGCGCAAGAAGAAGCAGACCCCTCCACCCGTTTCCCACCAACCCGCGGCGAAGGAAGCCCCGAACCCGCAGTGGTGGGTGCCCGTGATGGTGACCCTGTTCCTTGTCGGGCTGGTGTACATCGTCGTGACCTATCTCTCCGGTTCGCAGTACCCGCTGCCCGGTCTCGGAAACTGGAACCTCGGAGTCGGCTTCGCGATCATCATGGCGGGCTTCATCATGACGATGCGCTGGCGCTGACCGCGCCGCGCATCGCCGCCGGTGAGGATCAGCCCTCGCCGCCCCCATCGCCGTTGCCCGGGCCGTCCTCCTCATCCTCAGGGGGCGTGGACGTTTCCGTGTCCGTGGGCTCGGGCTCGTCCGTTTCGGTGGGCTCCGGCTCCGGTTCTGGTTCGGGTTCCTCTTCCGCGATCTCCAGGGTGATCGTCTCGTTCCACGCGAGCAGCCCCTTCTGGGACTGGCTCAGCACTTCGCCCGGTTCGTAATCATCCGGGGAGACGGGCGTGGTGTAGGTGTTGATCTGGATGCCCCGGGGGATCGCCTCCCGCGCGTCGTCCAACTGGTCGCCCACGACGTCGGGAACCTCAACGAGACCCGTCGCGAGGTAGATCGTGATCGTGGCGTCGGGTTTGACGCTCTCGCCATCCTCCGGGGAGGTTCTCGTGACCTCGTCCTTCTCCGTGCCCGCGACGTGTTCGGTCTCCCACACGAAATTCTTGGGATCGAAGCCCTCCCCGATGAGCGCATCCTGGGCCCGGTCCTTCTTGTACCCGGTGACGTCGGGCATCACGAGCGAGTCGGGCCCGGCCGAGAAGGTGACGTTCACGGGGGTTTCTTCATCCACCATCGTGCCGGAGTCCGGGTCCCACTCCAGAAGCCGCCCCTCCTCGATCTCGTCATCAGCCTTGGGGTCCTGGACCACCATCTCGAGCTGCGACTCATCGAGGATCCGGCGCACCTCATCCTCGGTCATTCCCTGCTCGAGCTCAGGAACGGCCACCTGCTCCGGCTCCTCCACGGGTGGTTCCTTATTGAGCAGCACGTACAGGAGGATCCCCCCACCCACGAGCAGCGCGACGAGGAGGATCCAGATCCACGCCTTCGAACGCTGCGGATCTTCTTCCTCCTCCATCTCATCGATCGCCGGGAAGCCTTCGGTGCCGTTCGCGGCAGCGGCGCCGGAGGGCGGGAAGGGGCTTTGACCGCCGAGTACCTGGGTCGCGGCGACCGGGGCGGCGACCGCGGGGGCATTGACGATTCCCGACCGCGCCGCCGCCTCGAGGTCGGAACGGAACGCCGCGGCCGAGGAGTACCGTTCGTCCCGGTCCTTTGCGAGGGCCTTCATCGCGATCCGATCCAGCGCCTCAGGCACGTCGGGTGCGATGGAGGAGGGCACCGGTGCGTGCTCACCTACGTGTTGGTAGGCGACGGCGACGGCGGAGTCTCCCGTGAAGGGCGGTTTTCCGGTGAGTAGTTCGTACAGCAGGCAGCCGGTGGAGTACAGGTCGGAGCGGGCATCGACCGCTTCGCCGCGCGCCTGCTCGGGCGAGAGGTACTGGGCGGTGCCGACGACCGCCTGCGTTTGCGTCATCGTCGAGGAGGTGTCGGTCAGCACCCGCGCGATACCGAAGTCCATCACTTTGATCGCGCCCGTGGGCGTGAGCATGACGTTCGCGGGTTTGATATCCCGGTGCACGATCCCCGAGTGGTGGGAGTACTCGAGGGCGTTGAGCACTCCGATGGTGATCTCGATCGCCTCATCGATGGGCAGGGCGGCACCGTCGCGGACGAGGTCACGGACGGTGTGCCCCTCTACGTACTCCATGATGATGTACGGGATCCGGTACACGGTGCCATCGGCGCCGGTGATCGTTTCCTCACCGGAGTCGTACACGGAGACGATCGAGGGGTGGTTCAGCGACGCCGCGGATTGTGCTTCGCGGCGGAACCGGGCTTGGAAGGTGGGGTCGGACATGAGGTCAGTGCGCAGAGCTTTGATCGCCACCGTCCGGCCGAGGCGAGTATCGCGGCCGATGTGAACTTCGGCCATGCCACCACGGCCGATGAGTTCCCCGACCTCATATCGCCCCGCAAAAACGCGAGGTAATTCTTCAGCCACCTATCGGCCTTTCACTCATTATCGAACTACTACTATCTACCACGATTGGCCCAGCGCTGTGCTCCAGCCTAGCCAGCCCAGGGGTCAGCATAAGGGCAATGACGAGCGCTGTCGCACCAGATTTCCAGGGCGGCCAGCGCCGGAGCGAACGGCGGGTGACCCCCGCGATCGGGGTACTCGGGTTGTTCGCGGACGTTTCGGATTCACTGGATTCCTCGCGGCGGTCGTCACCGGGGTGGGCGGCGAGTTCTGAGCCGTAGATCCCCCCGACGGGTTGCCAGTTCACAGCCGGTGTCGCTTTCGTGACGGCGGCGGGCGGGCGTACCGGCACGTTCGTCTTGATCTCCACTGGGCCGGTCGGCTCCAACGGGCGCGGGGAACCTTCCGCGGCCTCGTCCTCGGGCTCGGCGGTGTGCCCGGTGCTCACCTCGGCCTCCGCGGTGCCCGGGGTGCCGGTTGCCTGGGGAGCGCCGTCTCGGGCCGCACCCGGTTCCGGGGGCGGGTTCTGCTCCGGGCGATCCGGTGCGGGCGCGGCCTGCGCCTCCCTTGCCCCCGCTGTGCTCTCCTCCCGCGCCCCCGCGGACTTCCCGCTGGCGCTCTCATCCGCGCGCGAGGCGGGCGGGCGAGCACCGCCGTCGGAACTCGTCGTAGGCGGGTCGAGGTAGGGGAGGAGTTCCTCGATGATCCGCGCGAGCGACGCTGCGGACCGCGGGCGGTCCTCGGGATCCTTGGCGAGCATCGACATGATGATCCCGCGCACCCGGCGGTCGATGTGGGCGGGCATCGGCGGCACGGGCTGATTCACGTGCGCGAACGCGATATCCACCTGCGTCTTGCCGGTGAAGGGGCGGTTGCCCACGAGCGCCTCATAACCGATCACCCCGAGCGCATAGATGTCGCCGAGGCCCGTCGCGGCCTTCCCCATCGCCTGCTCCGGGGGCAGATATTGCGCGGTGCCCATCACCATGCCGGCCGCGGTCATCGGTGCCTGATTCGCGCCGATCGCGATCCCGAAGTCGGTGATCTTCACGTACCCGTCGGGCGTGATGAGCAGGTTCGCGGGTTTGACGTCCCGGTGCACGACCCCGCCCATGTGCGCGGTGTGCAACCCCCGCGCGGTCTGCGCGAGGATCGGCAACACCTGCAGCGGATCGAGGGGGCCTTCGCGGGTGAGGAGCTCCGAGAACGGTTCGCCGACGACGAGTTCCATGATGAGGAACCCCGAGCCCTCCTGCTCGCCGTAGTCGTACATCACCGCGATGTTCTGGTGCGATAACCCGGCGGAGTTGCGCGCCTCGGCGCGCAGGCGCTCGAGGAACGCGGTATCGCCGGCGAATTCGGGGCGCAGCACTTTCGCCGCGACCCGCCGCCCGAGGTGCTCATCCTCGGCGACCCACACCTCGCCCATGCCGCCGACGGCGATGAGCTCCATGAGCCGGTACCGGTTGCCGAGCACGAGGTCCACTTCGGGTTTCACTCGATCACCGCCTCCATGACCGCTTTCGCGATCGGTGCGGCGACCTTCGCCCCGGTTGCTTCGCTGCCGAGCGAGCCCCCGTTCTCGACGACGACGGCGACGGCCACCTGGGGGTCATCGGCCGGCGCGAAGGCGGTGAACCACGCGTGCTGGGCGTTCTCGTTGCCCGTCTCGGCCGTACCCGTCTTGCCCGCGACCTTCGTGCCCGAGATCTGCGCCGGCGAGCCGGTGCCCTCGTCGACGACGTCGATCATCATCTCCGTCATCGTATCCGCGGTCGCGGGAGAGATGGGGCGGGAGAACTCCTCGGGGGTCGCCGAGTACGTCACCCGCAGGTCCGATCCGCGTTGGGTCGCGACGAGGTAGGGGGTCATGAGCACCCCGTCGTTCGCGACGGCGGCGGAGACCATCGCCATCTGCAGCGGCGTGGTGCGTACGTCGTACTGCCCGATCGCGGTCATCGCGACCTGCGGATCGTCCTGCGGGTCGCCGAAGCGGGAGGGGGTGGTGCGCAGGGGGATGGACAGGTCCTGGCCGAAACCGAACGCCTCGGCCTGGTCCCGCAGTTCGTCGGCCCCGAACTCCATCGCGAGTTTCGCGAACGGCGTGTTGCAGGAGACGGTCAGCGCGTGGCCGAGGGTGGCTTCCTCGTTGTTCCCGCACGCGAGCCCGCCGGGGTTCTGGATCTGCCGGTCCGTGCCGGGAAGGTCGAGGCGGGTGGGGGCGTCGACGACGGTGTCGGCGTCGTAATCGCCTGATTCCAGCAGCATCGCGAGGTCGATGAGTTTGAACGTCGATCCGGGTGGGTACTGATCCCCGCCGATCGCGCGGTTGACCATCGGCCTATCGGAGCGTTCCTGCAGTTCCGCGTAGTCGGCGTTCACCTGTTTGGTGTCGTGGCTCGCAAGGACGTTCGGGTCGTACGACGGCGTGGAGACCAGCGCGAGGATCTCGCCGGTCGTGGGGTCGAGCGCGACGGCGGCGCCGCGTTGGTCACCGAAGGCGTCCTTCGCCGCCCGCTGGGCCTCGGGGTCGAGCGTGAGCTCGACGGTGCCCCCGCGCTGCTCCCCGCCGGTGACCAGGGTGCGGATGCGCGACCACAAGAGCGAATCGTCGGAGCCGTTGAGCACGTCGTTCTTCGCCAGTTCCATCCCGGTCGCCTGGAAGACGACGGAGAAGAACCCGGTCACCGGTGCGTACAGCTCCCCGTCGGAATACTCGCGCTGGAACTTGAACGGGTCCTTCACCTTCTCCGAATAGGCGATCGGCTGCCCGTCGACGACGATCGGCCCGCGGTCCCGGCCGTATTCGTGGTACACGGTGCGGGTGTTGCGGGAATCGGCGTTGAGGTCGCCGGCCTGGCCGTACTGCACCCAGGTCGTTTGTGCCATGAGCGCGAGGAACATGATCATCACGAGGAAGCCGATCCGGCGAATGGGGGTATTCACAAGGTGCCCCTATCGTCGTCGGAACCCGGATCCTCACTGTATGGCTCTTCGGCGCTGCCGGGAATCCCCGGATCGGGCACGGGCGGGATCTCCGCGGTGTCATCGCCCCGGCTGCGCCGTGCGCGACCGGTGATGTGTTCCGATTCGGCCTCCTGCAACATGCTCACCGCGATGAGGCCGGTCTCCTGGGAGACCGCCTGGACCGGCGCGGGGCGGCGGGCGCCGTCGGACATCCGGATGAGCAGGGCGATCATCACCCAGTTCGTCACGAGCGAGGTGCCTCCCGCCGCGACGAACGGCAACGTGAGCCCGGTGAGCGGGATGAGGCGGGTGACCCCGCCGACGACGACGAACACCTGGAACGCGATGGAGAATCCGATCCCGGTGGCGAGGAGTTTGCCGAAACCATCGCGCACCCCGATCCCGGCGCGCAGGCACCGGTGCACGAGGAGTACGTACATCATGAGGATCGCCATGAGCCCGGTGAGCCCGAGCTCCTCACCGAGGGAGGTGAAGATGAAGTCGGAGTTGGAGTAGGGAACGAGGAGGGGATACCCGTTACCCAGGCCGGTTCCGAACAGCCCGCCGGAGGCGAGCCCGAACAGCCCGTTGACGAGCTGGTAGGAGCCGCCGGGGGAACGGGCGTAAGCGTCCTGGCTCATCGCGTCGAGCCAGATATCGAACCGCGCGGCGACGTGGCCGAAGCTGTTGACGGCGATGAACACCCCGATCGCGAACATCGCGAGGCCGAGGATGATCCAGCTCGTGCGTTCGGTGGCGACGTAGAGCATCGCGACGAACAGCCCGAAGAACAGCAGCGAGGTGCCCAGGTCGCGTTGGGAGACGAGCACGAGGATACATGCGGCCCACACGGCGATGAGCGGGCCGAAGTCGACGATCCGGGGGAGTTGGATGCCGAGGAATTTCGGGCCGGCGAGGGTGAGCCGGTCCCGGTGGGTCACGAGGTAGCCGGCGAAGAAGATCGCGAGCAGGATCTTGGAGAGTTCTGCGGGCTGGAACTGCACCGAGCCGATCCCGACCCACAGCCGCGCGCCGTTGATCGTGCGCCCGATCCCGGGCAGGAGCGGAGAGAGCAGGAGGATGATCCCGGCGGTCGCGGCGAGGTAGGGCAGCCGGCGCAACCCGCGGTGATCGCGGACGACGAACAGGGTGATGATCGCCCCGACGATCCCGATGACCATCCACAACAGCTGCCGGTCGGCGACGGCGGAGGGGTTGCCCCGGGCGATCTCGGCGAGGTCGATCCGGTAGATCATCACGATTCCGATCCCGTTCAGGGCGGTGACGATCGGCAGGATCAGTGGATCGGCGTGTGGTGCGATGAAGCGGATGACGGCGTGGAGTACGAGCACGCTGCCGCCGAACAACGCGGCGTACTTGACGAACGAGGCGGGTAGTTCGCCGTCGATGTTCCACGCGACCAACGCGAGCCCCCCGAGCCCGATGAGCACGGCGAGCAGGGTCATGAGGAGTTCGGTGCCCCGCCCGGTGCGGGAACGTGCGGCGGTGACGGTAGCCATTACGTACCTTCCGCCTCCAATTCCTGCAGGATCGTGCGCGCCTCGTCCAAGCTTCCCGCGGTGATCCCGTCTTCCACGCGGGATTGGGCGAAGCCGGGCAGTTCGGAGACGTCGAGGTCGGAGAGTTCGTGCACGTGGGAGAGGTTGATCGGGCCGAGTTCCTGGCGGATCCCGCGGTAGATCGCCACGACGTTCGTGCCCGGGGGGATCTCACTCGCGAGCGGGTCCCCGGATTCCACGGTCGCGGGGGCGAGGTAATACTGGGTCTGGGTCCAGTTGTACCCGGCGAAGATCCCGCCGGCGATCACGGCGAGGAGGACGAGGGCGCCGAGGGCCTTCACCCACCAGGAACGCTTCGGCCGGGCATCCAGGTCGACCCCCATATCGCTGCTGCCCCCGGCCTCGTCGCCCGTGCGGTGCAGCAGAGCGGCGGCCCGGCCCGCGGGGGAGGCCATCCCCCTGGTCGGGTTGTCCCGCTCCACCGCGGCGGCGCCGACGATCTGCGGGACGTTGGAGGTCGGGGTGGCGGCGTCGACGATGTCGGCGAGGATGACGGTGATGTTGTCCTGCCCGCCCGCGCGCAGGGCGAGGTCGATGAGGCGGTCAGCACATTCGTCGAGGTCGGCGACCTCGCTGAGGATTTCCGCGATCGTGTCGGGGGAGACCATCCCGGACAGGCCGTCGGAGCACAGCAGCCAGCGCTCGCCGACCTTCAACTGCCGCACGGTCGTGTCGAGATCCAATGCGGCGGAGTTATCGCCGAGCGCTCGCAGGATGATCGAACGCTGCGGGTGGGATTCTGCTTGCTCGGGGGTGATCTGGCCGATGTCCACGAGGTGCTGCACGAACGTGTGATCCGTCGTCACCTGGTGCAACCCGCCCTCGCGCAGCAAGTAGGCCCGGGAGTCGCCGATGTGCACCATCGCTGCGGTGGAACCGGAGCGGAGCATCGCGATGACCGTGGTGCCCAGCCCTGCGAGTTCGGGGTTCTGGGTGACGTACTCGCCGAGGTCGGCGTGGGCGTTCTCCAAGGCGCGTTGCAGATGGTCGAGCAGATCGTCCGAACCGTGAGAATCGCCGTCGAGGGGAACGAGGTGGGCGAGCGCGACGGAGGAGGCGATGTCACCCCCGGCGGCCCCGCCCATGCCGTCGGCGACGGCGAGCAGGTGCGGACCGGCATACCCGGAGTCCTGGTTGGAGGAGCGGGTGAGCCCGATATCGGAGCGGGCAGCAAATCTGAACGCTATCGCCATCAGCGGAGCTCAATTACCGTTTGGCCGATGCGAACGGGCACGCCGGCCGGTAACGCCGCAGTACCGTAGAGCCGTTCTGATCCCAGATAGGTGCCGTTGGTCGAGCCGAGGTCCTCCACGTACCAGCTCCCGCCGTCGGGAAAGATCCGCGCGTGCCGGGTGGATGCGTAACTGTCGTCGAGCACGAGCGTGCACGAGGGGTCCCGGCCGACGGTGATGGAGGTGGAACCCAGCGCCATCGTCGTTCCCGACATCCGCCCGCCGGTGACGTGCATCCGGGTGGGCACTCCGCGTTGTCGCGGTTGCTGCCGGGGCGGGGTGGCGGCGGATTTGGAGGGGTGCACGGAACCGCGCGCGAAGATCCGGGTGCCATAGATATCGCGGCGGAGCACGCTCATCGTGCCGAGTACGAAGATCCACAACAGGGCGAGGTAACCCAGCCGCAGGATCGTGACGAGAAGTTCGCTCATGCGACTTCGCCGTTCGATCCGGCCCAGAAGGTGATGCGCGTGCGCCCGATCGTGATCGTGTTGCCGTCGACCAGGGTGGCGGCGTCGATCCGGTGCCCCTCGACGAAGGTGCCGTTGGTCGAGCCGAGGTCGGTGGCGATCACGCCGTCAGGGGTGATCCGGATTTCCACGTGCTGGCGCGAGACGCCCGTGTCGGCCACGATGATGTCCGCTTCCGAGCCGCGCCCGAGCACGGTGACCTGCCCGGTGAGGAGGTAGCGCTGGCCGTCGACGTCGAGGATGGGTTGGGCGCCGAGGCCGCTCGGGCGAGACGGCTGGGCTGGGGGATGTGATTGTTCCACCGCGAGTCCCTCACCTTCGTGGAAATGCTGGGGCTGCCCGCCCGGGGAAGGAGCGGCGGCCTGCTGGGAGGAGGACCGGATCTTGAACTGTCCGGCCTTGAGCTCGCTCACTTCCTCAAGCGAGACGTCGACGGGCCCGACGAACACGTACCCCTGATCGGTTGCGTGGTTCGTGGCCGTGAGGATGAGGTCATCGATGAGTTGCTGGGTGCCCCACTCTTCGATCTTCTCCAGATCGGCGGGCCCGAGTTCCACGACGAAGAAGTTCGGCACGACGGTCCGCCCGCGGGAGAGGGAGGCGATGCGGTCATCCATCTCTACCCGGAGCGCGCTCGCGATATCCACGGGTTTCAGATCAGCCTTGAAGGCGCGCGCGAAGGTGTTGCTCAAGGCGCGCTCGACGCCCTTTTCGAACTTATCGAGCACTCCCATGGGCACCTCCCTTGATCAAAATCGATGGCCCCAACTGGGTGGTGGAACACTCGTCCTCCACTATCGTAGTTGCCACCGCATATTATCGCCGCTATCCCCACCCGTGGCCATGGTTACCCTCGCCCGCGCGTGGGGGTGATCACACTGTTCTACGTGGAACCGACTCGTTGAAAACATCCGTGCCGTGTTAGTCTTTTCACGGCTTAGGAACTTTACGTTCTACTCCACATGCGCGAGTGGCGGAATAGGCAGACGCGCACGGTTCAGGTCCGTGTGCCCGTGAGGGCGTGGGGGTTCAACTCCCCCCTCGCGCACCA
>DATGUB010000149.1:0-4172 GCA_035301585.1 Beutenbergiaceae bacterium
ACCGATGGAAGGTCGCGTGCTGAGCCGTATGGGCTCACTTGAGAACTGGTCGCCATGTCTAGAACCGTCGCCAGCGCCACTGACATTGTCGCCCGGTTCAGAGAGCCAGGTGCTTCGGGCACAGTCCGTGTTGTAAACTCGCCGCGCCATCGAGACGTGTCTCGCAGCGGATGCACGCGACGCCTCGGAAGATCTTGCTCGGCTGGTCTGCATCGGCCTGGACCGGTGTCGTGTCGTAGGCGTCAGCGAACTTTGTGACCAGGCGGGGATGCCTGCGGCCGAGCATCCGGTGAATTTCTTTCGCAGTACGCGACGGGTTCTTCTGCACGGCTGCGAGCAGGTCGACCCCCTCCGCATACGCCTGTTCGGTGAACCGCGACGCCATGAAGTAGTCCGGGTTCACCGCGCTCATTCCGTGTGTCACGAGATCATCGAACGCGAAGTCAGCCACGTCCCTCGTGATCAGGTATCGGGCACCCGCATGGATCGCGTCAGCCATCACCTGCCGATCTTCAAGTGTGCCGGTACCAGACCTTCTGTTTGCCGCGCAGTTGGCGACAACTCACTGCCCAGAATCTTCTGGCGCACGTTCGAAGTCCGTGACGCCCCGCCGCGTGTGTGCCGATCAGCTTCGACCTCGACGTGCTTCGACCAGGTCCACCGCAAACCGTCCGCACGCGCACCGACGATCAGCAAGGTACGGGTGATCGGCGAAGCGAGCGCATTGGCGTCCAGGAAGAGCAGCGGTGCTTCACTCACCGAACAGCTCGGCCTCAATGTCAGCCGTGGAAACTTCGGCCATGCGGCGCATGAGCTCGCGGCTGTACCGCTCGTACTCGTGCAGTGGTATGCGGTGGTGAGTGCCGACCTTGGTGGCCTTGATGTCCCCGTCCGCGATCCGACGCAACACTGTAGATCGGGACATCCCCAGCCGCTTCGCGACCTCGGCAGGCGTCAGCAATTCCACCCGAGTCGAGAAGTCCACGACTTCACCGCGCTTCTTCGCCGAGGCCAGGAATGCGCGCACACGCTCCCAGTCGTCATTCGACAGGTGCGCCGGGTCCACGGTCATACGGTCCATGATCCCGCGATACTCCATCTTGACCACTTAATCCCCACTAGGTGTCCACATTTTAGGTGGCGATTGAAAGGCAGGTCGCGCTCGAGATTGCAGCCAGGCACAGTCGACGCCCTGCCACCTGTTGGGCGGCATCCCCCCGATCCCCCGGACGAGTGTCTCGTGACATCGTCAAGTTGATGTAGCGCGGCACGTTTTGTACGGAAGTTGTGCGTCCGCGATCCCTGACGTTTAAACGGCCGGGGATGCCAAGTCCTTACCATTATCAGCGTTTAGGCGACGCCACCCTTGTCTGAGGGAAACGATTCCGCTGCTTGTCAGCCAGTGATGTGTCGGGTGTTAGACCACAGGGAGGCTCCGTCAGTGGCGATAAGAATCCTCGAAAGGCGACTCCTCCAGACGCCTCGCGCAGAGGGGGCCTCACAACAGGCGATATGGATTAATCCACGCTGGAAACTGGCCGAGTATGTGTGCTGAGTCAAGCGAAACGGTCCTTGCTGCTGCGAGAGCGCCTCACTCGCGAGAGCCACTCCGAGATGAGCGCAGCCACGAGCCCGGGTTGATCCAGGTGCAGATTGTGGCCAGCAGAGTCAACTACAGCGAACGTTGCCCGCGGATAGTGCTCGATTCGATCCCATGCGTCCTCGTAACCGACGACGTGGTCCTGTCGTCCGGTCACGAAGAGCGCCGGCTGAGCGAAGGGCGCAGGTGAAGCGATCTCCGGCTCCACCTCGAGCGCATAACTGCGAGCAAGTCGCTGCAGCGCCCCAGGGTCCGCTGCGGTTAGCCCCGGATGAGCGTGCGCAAGGAAGGCGTCGGCATTCTCCCGGGTCTGCACAACGGCCATTTCTTCGTACGACCCAGCCGCGTCCCCCAGCTCTGCGAGCGCGCGGGGATCTCTCGCGATGACGGTCCGCTCCGGGACCCTTCGCTTGGCGTGCTCGGCCACCATCACCGGGGCGATTACTGCGAGGCCGAGCACCTGTTCGCGCAGGTGGTGCGCGATTCGGCGAGCGATCATGCCTCCGAAGGAATTGCCGATAATCGCGAACGGCTCGGTGCCGATTCGCGCTTCTATCTCCGCCTCCACTGCTTCGGCGAGATCCTCAGCAGATGCCACGCCGCCAAGCGGACTTCCGCCGTGGCCAGGCAGATCGAAGTACATCCGCCGCCACTCACCAGCGGCGGCAAGCACGGGGTCCAAGGCGAGGAGCAGCCGGTGATCAACTCCGAACCCGTGCAGGAGAATCAGCGGCGCGCCTTCGCCCCGTTCAACGACGTACATCGCTCAATAATACCGAGCGGCGCGCTTCGCTGCTGGCCCGCCTGGCCGCAATCAGCAGGGCACACGGTTGCTCTCGCTCAGCGTGTCTGCCGCGGCATCGATGCGGAGGCGACGAATAGGAAAACCAGCGCGAGTCCCCCGAGGAGGCCGAAGCGGAGCCATGTGCCCCCGCTGAGCTGAGAATTGGCAACGATATCGAGCACCGCATCGACCGCCCACGTCATCGGCAACCAATCCGCGATCGCGCCGAGCACGGCGGGCATGTTCTCCTTCGGGACGAGCAGCCCGCAGAGGAACAACTGCGGACCGATGAACATCGGCATGAACTGCACCGCTTGGAACTCGGTCCGTGCGAACGCGCTCGCGAGCAACCCGAACGCGACCCCCACGAGCGCGTCGAGGAAGGTGAGCAGCAGCAACGCCGCCGATGGGCCTTCGACCTGCGCGCCCATCGGCCCGAGCACAGCGACGGCGAGCAGCCCACCCTGGACCATGCCGAGGATCCCGAACGCGGCGCCATAGGAGGCGAGCAGGTTCCAACGGCTCAGCGGGGTCGTGAGTAACCGCTCAAGCGTCCCAGAAGTGCGTTCACGAAGCATCGTCACCGACGTGACGATGAACATCAGCATCATCGGTAACACCGCGAGCATCACCGGCCCGATCCGTTGGAACGGGTCGGGCTCGCCCGGGGGCGCCGGGGCGTCGACGAACACGAAGTAGAGCAGGGTGATGAGCACGAGCGGCATGACGAGCACGATCGCGATCGTGCGCGGATCGGCCCGCAGCTGGGCGGCGATCCGGGCGACGCTCGCGAAATACTGCCCCGCGCGCCGTCGTCGCTTAGAAGCCAGATGATGGGCGGGCGCCTTCACGGCGCTCCCTCCTGCCGGATCAGGCTGAGGAACGCGTCCTCGGGTGACGCCGTCGACGTCCGCCGCTGGAGGTCCGCGATCGGCGCGTGCGCGAGGAAGCGGCCGCCGCGCATGAGCAGAACCTCGTCACACCGGGTGGCCTCCTCCATCACGTGACTGGAGACGACCAGGGTGGTGCCGCCGTCGGCAAGTGCGCGGAAACTCTCCCACAGCGATTCGCGCGTGAGGGGGTCGAGGCCGACGGTCGGTTCATCGAGGATGAGGACCTCGGGTGAGCCGACGAGCGCGCAGGCGAGGGAAGCCCGGCTCGCCTGCCCGCCCGATAGCGCCGCCACGGACCGGCCGGCGAACCCGGTGAGCTCGGTCGTTGTCAAGACCCGATCGACGTCGCCGGTACTCGCCCCGACGAGGCGCGCGAAGTAGGTGACGTTGGCGCGCACGGAGATGTCCCGGTAGACACTCAGGGCCTGGCTCGTGTAGGCGACCCGGCGGCGCAGGTGCGCACTCCCCGCCGGGTGCCCGAGCACCGTGAGTTCTCCGGAGGTCACGCGTTGGACCCCGACGAGTGAACGCAGCAGCGTGGTCTTCCCGCAGCCCGATGGGCCGAGCAGGCCGGTGATGGAACCCGGCGGGAGGGTCATATCCAGCCCGTGCAGAATTCGCGACCTTCCCCGGTGCACTACGAGGTTCGCCGCCCGGATCGCCGGCGCGGCGCTCGCGGAGGTTCCCATGGCTGGAATTGAAACGCCCGCGCTGATCCCGTGTCAAGGAAACGCCGCGTCAAGGTAGCGTCCCGCCGAGTGGCCCGTGCGTGCGCCCCCGGGCGCCGCTAGTGGCCGGTGGCCACCGCGGACCGCCCGAGGGCACCGATGATCGCGGCCGAGCGGATCACAGGTGGATGGTGACGTCGCCCTTCTCGCGGAGCGCGTCGACCAGG